>DATNKL010000158.1:0-52996 GCA_035603415.1 Candidatus Acidiferrales bacterium | reverse complement strand
CGCCCCTGAGCTTGTCCACACGAATGCTGCCGTCGCCAGTGTGCAAATCAATGTTTCCGTTCAAATCATTTGCTTTCACGGACCCGTCGCCCGTCGAAATCGTAACGTTCCCCTCCACCGACGAAGCCTCTACCGCTCCGTCTCCCGTCGAAACTTGCAGATCACCTGATCTAGGCATACGCACTTCGATGTGCAGGTTCTTGCCGTGGCCGCCCCACGAAAATCCAAAATGCCCGGTCACCCGCGCCACTAGTTCGACCTTGTCGCCATCCTGGCGGGTATCCACGCGCAAATTCCTGTTCAGCTCATAACCTTGGTATTCCACGTGGAATTGCACCTCTTTGTTGTCTCCGCTGGTGACCCGCACGCTGCCGTCATTCGTCTCCACGCGCACAACCGCGCGCCCGTTCACCGTGAATGACTTGGTCACATCTTCGGCCCGCGCGCTCGGCGTAGCCGCCGAGATAGCCAGCAGCATTGTGGCAGCCAATGCTAACTTGGCCGTCACTGCCCGATAACCCGGATTGAAACCTCGACTCGAAAGTCGCATCATTTTGTGACCCTCCGTGGCCAAGCCACAGCTAAAACCGCTGGTTCTTGCTCAGTGTTATCCATATCGTCTTACATATTTAGGATACGAGACCTTTCTCCCATAAGTTCCCTGGAAGGCTCCGCCCCTCGTCTAAGTCTAACGACGTCCATTTCGAACCCGCATTGACGAACCGCATTTCCGCCCGTAACATGACTGCACAAAACACGCCCACAAATGATCGGCCAGACGGTATCCCACTATCGCATCGTTGAAAAATTAGGCGGTGGCGGCATGGGCGTCGTCTATAAAGCCGAGGACACCGAGCTCGGCCGCTTCGTCGCCCTAAAATTTCTACCAGATGACGTCTCGCGCGAGCCGCAATCCCTCGAGCGTTTCCGCCGCGAAGCTCGCGCCGCTTCCGCCCTGAACCATCCCAACATTTGCACCATCTATGAAATCGGCAAGGATGCTGACCACACCTTCATCGCCATGGAATATCTCGATGGCGTAACCCTTAAGCATCAAATCGCCGGCCGGCCGCTCGACATCGAAAAGCTCTTGCCGCTGGCCATAGAAATCGCCGACGCCCTCGATGCTGCCCACCGGCAGGGAATCGTTCACCGCGACATCAAGCCCGCAAATATTTTTGTCACCCAGCGCGGTCACGCAAAAATCCTCGATTTCGGTTTAGCGAAAGTCACCCGCGCGCCAAGTTCGGTCACCACCGCGACTACCCTGGCCACCGAACAAATGGCCACCATGGACCCGCAGGATTTAACCAGCCCCGGCAGCACCGTTGGAACCGTAGCCTATATGTCTCCCGAACAGGTCCGCGGCAAAGACCTCGACGCACGCACTGATCTTTTCTCTTTTGGCGTCGTTCTCTACGAAATGTCTACGGGAGTACTCCCGTTTCGAGGCGACACGTCGGGAATAATTTTCGACGCCATCTTGAATCGCGCGCCCGCGCCGCCGCTCAGATTAAATCCCGATTTGCCTCCTAGGCTTGAAGAACTCATCAACAAAGCCCTGGAAAAAGAACCCAACCTCCGTTGCCAAAGCGCCGCCGAAATGCGCGCCGATCTGGAACGCCTCAAGCGCGACTCCAGTTCCGGCCGTTCCCCCATTCCAGTTCCCGACTCGGTCTCCGCCTCTGGCACCAACTCCCGCAGTATCACATCCACTCAATCCGAACCCAACCGCCCCGCAACACGAAAACTTTTACTCCCAATCATCGCCGCCGTCGTCCTGACCGGGGCTGTGCTGGCTCTGCTGTACTGGCGAGGCGCCTTCCATTCCGGCATGGCTGGCACCGCATTTCAAAATCCTTCCATCTCCAGCCTCACCTCTTCCGGCGACGTCGTCCAGGCTCGCATCTCCCCGGACGCCCGCTACCTCACCTATGTTTCCAATCAACGCGGCCAATTCAGCCTCTCGGTTCGCCAGATAGCAATTAACAGTGCGGTGCAGATCATCCCGCCCGGCAACGGCATAATCAGCGATATTGCCTTCACTCCCGACGGCAATTACCTCGACTACTCCGTCAACGCCATGGGCGAAGCAGCCGCCAAGTTGTATCAAGTCCCGGTCCTCGGCGGCAGCCCGCGCCGTTTGTTGGATTCCTCGAACGGCGCCATAACTTTCTCGCCTGACGGCTCCAGCATGGCCTACAGCTCGCTGGACGTCACCAACAATGAAATCGCTTTGATGGTCTCCAAAACAGATGGCACTGGAGCCCGCAAACTCGCCACTCACAAAGCCACCTTTCAATACGGCTTCTTCAACATTTTGCGTTGGTCACCTGGCGGAAAATTCATTGTCGCGCACGTCACCGATCCCAACGAACCGAACGGTTTGTCAGGCACGCTGGTAAAGGTCGACGTCGCCACCGGCGCTCAGCAACCCATGCCCGGCAGGCACTGGCGCGCAATCCATGACTTCGTGTGGCTGCCAGACGAAAGCGGTCTGCTTCTCGCCGCGCAAGAAAAAACCGCTGTTCCCGCGCAAATCTGGACCGTCTCCTATCCCGGTGGGGTGGTACGCCGAATCTCCAACGACATAAGCGATTATTTGTCGGTCGCTCTCTCCGCTGACGCTCACACCATCGCGGCTGTCCAGAGAAACTTGACCAGCGACATTTGGACTGCGCCTGCCAGTAATCCCGACGCTGGCCACCAGGTTACTTTTGGCCGGACCGAGGGCATCAACGACTTCACCGTCATGCCCGACAATCACATCGTGTACACCGCCAACCATGCCGGCAACTGGGATTTATTCATCTCCGACTTTGGCGGCGGCAACGCTCGCCAGCTTACTTTCGATAATCGTTATCACACCTCGCCCAGCGCATGCGATGACGGCCACACCGTCGTCTTTGGCAGCAACTCAGCTAGTGGCGATCGAATCTGGAAGATCGATGTGCAGACTGGCGTTTCTTCAGCATTAACGAACGGCCCCACGGAAAGTTTTCCTATGTGCGCCGGCCCCGTTAACTTGGTTTACTACCTGGAACAAGGCAACGGCTCCAGCTTTATCTTCAAACTCCCTCTTACCGGCGGCCCGCCCGTGCAGCTTTCCACTCGTACCGCTTTCAGTCCTCCGTTTCCCTCTAGGGACGGCCGTCACGTGGCTTTCGCCGTTCCCGGCAAAGACGGCAAAGTCGTGCTCGCCGTGGTCTCCGCGGAAAACGGGACGCTCGAAGCCCAGCCGACCATTCCTCCAACGCTGGATCAAACCGCTCATTCCGCCGAATGGGCCCCCGATAACCGTTCTATGGTCCTGTCGGACTTCCGCAGCGGCACACCTAACATATGGTCTCTGCCCATTCTCGGAAACGCGCCAGAGCGCCAACTAACTCATTTCACTTCCGGTGAGATCTGGGCTTTCCATTACACCCGCGATGGCAAATCGGTCGCCTACGCTCGCGGCAACAACCTAAGCGACGTGGTCCTGTTTACCTCCGCTAAGTGAATCTGCCGGTGTCGAAGTTTTAGAATTTGTAGATCTGGCATCTGTCTTATCAGCGCGACGCACGCAGTGGGAAGACGCTCAATCGCTACCGCTCACGCCAAATATTTCTGCAGCGTATCCCAATAGTGGGCCTTCCATCCTTCCGCCAGGTGTTGCCCTAAACCCTTAGGGAAAGCAACGTGGTCAAAAATAATCTTGGTGCCCGAACCTTGCTCCACCATCTCGAACCTGGCGATCGAGTACCAACCTGGCTCCCAGTCGACCACCCGCCACGCCTGCACGATCCGTTCATTCGGCACCAATTCCAACTGCCTGCCCACGATGTGCCCCCCGAAAAGCGTAAAGGCGCCACCCACTTCTCGACTGATTTCCGTCGACTTCGCCCCCGCTCCATCTCCAGAGTGCATGTCGTGACTGAGATGCGTCACTTCATCAAACTGTTTGGTATCTGTCAGGGCTTCGTAAATACGCTTGCGACTCGCCTTAAACACGGGCTCCTGATGAATCGCTTCCGCGGAATGAGAAATTTCTTCTGTAGCCCCCGCCAATTTCCAGGCGGATAACGCGCCCGGGCTGCTGAATGCTGCCAAGGCTCCAAAAATTGTCTGCCTTCGATTGACACCCTCGGCCCGCATCACATTTTTATCGTCACTCATGTTTTCCTCCGGATTTTTTCCCGCCTTTGAATCATTTGGCGTCCGCATGGGACCACGCCGCTAAAATATGTTCAACATAATATTTTGTTGGCCAACTAGACTTTCTTCCGTACATACTGACCCGCGCATACATGAAGAGGCCTTATGCCATACCCCGCCAATCACCGTGTCGAACAGAAGAGAGCCATCATCGACAGCGCTCGTAAGCTATTTAATCGCAGCGGCTTCGATAACGTCTCGTTGCAAACCATCATGGCCGGAGCGGGGCTCACCCATGGCGGCTTTTACAGCTATTTCAAAAGCAAAAGCGATTTGTACGCGGAAGTCCTGGGATGTTTTTTCACCGATCCCCACTGGAAGAACTGCTGGGAGGGCGTGAAAGTGGATTTGTCCGCCACCGACGTTGGCTCGCAAATTGTCCGCGCGTATCTCTCGCGACAGCACTATGAAGACGTTGAAAACTCCTGCCCCATGGTGGCATTGCCTACCGACGTTGCTCGCAGTGGTTCGAGCGCCAAGGCCGCCTTTCAAACCGTATTTACCGCCATGGTCAACGTCTTGGAGCGCAGCATGCTCGGCACCGACAATTGTCGCCACCTGAAAGCTCAGGGCATCGCCGCGATGTGTATCGGCGGCATGATTGTCGCGCGAACTATCGTCGACCGTGCGCTCGCCGACGAATTGCGCGCCTCATGCCTGGCTGTAGCCCATGATGTTGCAGGATGGAAGTTCCATCCGAACGGTAATCTAAAAAAGCTTCGTCGCCGCGGCCGCAAAGTTCATCGCGCTCCGAAGGCTTAAAAAAAGCGGACTTTAGGTCGTCGTTTTGCTGGCAGGGAAGCGGACGAATCGTCGCAAACGTTTATGCTCCGCAGCCGATTACATTTTTGCTGCGGTTTTCTTCTCGCTGCCCGACGCCGGTGTAGCCGGTTTCGCGGCCCCAGGTTTTGGTCGCAATGCCGCCAAAAACTGCTCTGCCGGCAGTGTATTGATGACGTCTGCCTTCTCAAGCCAGCCGCGCCGCGCCGTGGCCACCCCGTGGCGAATAAATGGCAGGTGCAGCGCATTGTGCGAGTCCGTGGAAATCACCACCTTGACGCCGCGCTGTTTGCACATCCGCAGATACACATCTTTCAAATCCAGCCGGTCGGGATACGAATTGCACTCCATCGCGACGCCATACTTTGCGCAAGCATCCAGAATCTTCTCCATGTCGTAGTCCAACTCGTCGCGCCGCAAAATCATCCGCCCCGTCGGATGCGCGATGATCTGTGTGTACGGATTTTCAATGGCCACCAGCATCCGCTCCGTCATCGCCGCGCGCTCCAGATTAAAAAACGAGTGTATGGAGCAAACCACCACTTCTATCTGCGCCAGAAATTCGTCGGCGTAATCCAGCATTCCATCTTTCAAAATATCCACTTCCGACCCGGCGAACACCCGTATTCCCAGCTTCTTCTTATTCACATCGCGCAATGTTTTCAGGTGCTCCACCAGCCGCTTTTCGTCCAGCCCATTGGTGATCGTCAAAGATTTGGAGTGGTCTGTGATCGCGATGTATTCATGCCCCAACGCGCGCGCCGCTTCGGCCATGGCCTCAATAGTGTGCCGCCCATCGCTGGCGGTAGTGTGCATCTGCAAGTCGCCTTTGATGTCTTTCAGCTCGACAAGTTTTGGCAGCCGATGTTCCGCGGCGGCCTCGATCTCTCCGCAATTTTCCCGCAACTCCGGCGCGATAAAGTCCAGCTTCAACTTGGCGTAAATCTCTTCTTCCGTGCGCCCCGCCACGCGTCTCCCCGATTTCAGCGTGGTCATCGCATATTCATTCAACGTGTAGCCCATATCGATAGCCCTGCCGCGCAACTTCACGTTATGTTCTTTCGAGCCCGTGAAATAAATCAGCGCCGCGCCGTAGCTATCCTTCTCGATCAGTCGCACATCCACCTGCAGCCCACTATCCAGCGTGAAGCTAACCTTGTTTCCGCCCTTGGCCAGCACCTGATCGATTCGCGGATATTTCAAAATGTGTTCCGCAATCACGTCGATCTTTTCCTGCGAGGTGTGTCCCTCCGCGAGAATCAGCAGAAAATCCAGATCCCCGATAGTTTCTTTGCACCGCCGCAATGAGCCCGCCGACGTGATGGACTCAATTCCCGCGCCCAGCTTTTGTATATAAGCAGCAATTTCCGCCGCGACCGGCTCAGCCTGGTCGGTTCTGAATCTTCCGGCGGCGCGCTTGTGCACTTCCACGGCTTTCAAAATGTTTTGTTCCGTCTTTTCGCCGAAACCGGGCAAATCCCGCAGCTTGCCCTCTTTCGCCAGCCGTTCCACATCCGCGACCGTCGCCGCTCGAAAGGTGGACCACAAGAACGCCACTTTCTTCGGCCCCAGCGATTGCAATTGAATGACTTCCAGAAGGGTAGGAGGGAACTTCTTTAGCAGCTTCGCGCGCAGCGAATAATCCCCGGTCTTCAGAATCTCCAGAATGTGCTCCGCCATCCGCTCGCCAATCCCCGGCAATTCCGTCAATTTTTCCGGGTCGTGCGCAATCTGCTCGATGGAGTCGTGCATCCCCCCAATCAATTCCGCCGTCTTCTCATAACTGCGGTAGCGCCCGATAATCGCCCCATCAATCTGCAGCAGCTCCGCCGTCTCGCGCAAAATCCGCGCCACCGTCTTGTTGTCCATCCCCACATTGTAAATCCATTACCGCGCCCAACACACCCCAACGAAACACGGAGTCTGCCCCACCGTGTGCATCACCACCTCGTCGTCATCGCCGGTCATGCATCCAAATCCTCGCGCGCTTTAAGTTTATGGATCGTTCTCTAGCTTCGTAGGTCGTGCTCTCAGCCTTGTACGTCGCGGCTTCAGCCGCGACATCAAAGTTGCCTCACTCTTTGGGCTTGAGCCCCTGAAGTCGATCGAAGCCAAACAGTTCATTTCGACCAAGATCATGGATCTACGCCAAGGAATAATCTTTGCCCTTCGAAATAAAAATTCACACCGGACAGTCTGAAAGACGTTCAACGTCTCGACGGAAGGATTAAGCGCAAGCTCAAAAACGCTCTCAACAAAAAATTATCAACGAATCCCCTAAGTTGCGGCACACCTCTCCGCGCTCCACTCGTCAACTACTACAAACACGAATTCGCAACTGATCCAATCATCTATCGTGTTTACCCCGCTAGAAATCTTGTAGTGATTTGCGCGGTCGGGCCGCGCGAAAGCGGCGACGTGCAAGACGTTTACGAACAATTCAGCAAACTGGTGCAATCTGGCCGGATCGTTGCGCAAATTCAGGCTGTTCTGCAGAATATCCTGAAAGACTAATTCTTAGCCGCAAGCCAAGTATCAAGTAGGCCCCGCGCGTACAGTGGCACGAATGAGTCTTCAGCTAGGCGTCGACACCCAGCCAAAACAGTCTTGAATTGTATCTACACGAATTTAACTAAGCGCTGGTCTTCGATACGTTGGCAGCCTGCGGCCCTTTCGGCCCCTGAACAATTTCAAATTCCACCGCGTCTCCTTCTTGCAAGGTGCGATAGCCGTCACCGCTGATCGCTGAATAATGCACAAAAACATCGGGACCGTCATCCCGTCCGATAAAACCATATCCTTTCGAATTGTTAAACCATTTCACTATACCTTGCACTAGGACGCCCTCCTGGAGAGACCCAAATGTTTCTTTTTGCGCCGCCAGGTGCAAGCAGGTACAGCGGCGCAATAAAATAATTTGCGCGGAGTCTATCAGAATGAGTCGATGCGTCAAGAGGAGACTGGGGTCTGCTGTGCTCGAAAAGCTAAATTGCCAATGAATTTCAGATTAATACTTATTAATCTGACGTCGAGATGAATCGAAAGTAGTACAACAAACCAGCGATGGTCTTGCCGTCCCGGATGATTCTTTTCTGAATCATTTGTTCCAATTCTTCGCGTTCGTACGCGCGGCTCTCGATTTTCTCATCCTCTTCAGGTTGCGCTATTCCTTCACTTAAGCCCTCAGCCAGCAAAATGAACATTTTCTCTTCCAGAAATCCCGGCGAAGGGAAAAAATCCATAAAAATCCGGAAGCGTTTCGCCCGATATCCCGTTTCTTCGATCAATTCGCGCGCCGCCGCTTTGCGCGGGCTCTCCCCTTCATCAACACGTCCGGCAACCAGCTCCCAAAGAAATTGCCTCGCTGCATGGCGGTACTGCCGAATTAACAGCACTCGCCCATCGGGCAGAACGGGCAGCACCACCACCGATCCCGAATGGGTGATCATTTCTCTGGTTGTCCGCACTCCGCCAGGTTCGATCAGTTCATCGCGGCGGATTCCAAACACCGGTCCCGTATAAATAATTTTGCTGCGAATGATCCGTGCCTTCTGGGCCCTGCGTTTTGTCATGGTTTCTCCATTTTGCGCTGACCATCATAACCGACCCTCGAATATCGCCAAGCTCGCATCCTTCAACAAAATTTCTTAAACTTCAGCGCATCACACGCACAATTGCGCCTCCCGCAGCCCCCGCCTATACTTAAGCGCAGTTTCATGACCGAACATTTTGCTTCGTTTCACTCTTTAAATCTCGCTGTGACGTTGCCTCGATGACTATCAACACCATCATTGTCGATGACGAGAAACCGGCGCGCGACGAGCTCGCTTTCCTGCTAAAGAGTTTCCCCGAAATTAACTTGATCGGTCAGGGAAAAAATGGCGTCGAAGCCGTAGCCTTGATCAAGGAGCATCTTCCGGACCTGGTCTTTCTCGACGTAAAAATGCCTGGCCTCGATGGTTTCGGCGTCCTGAAAAAATTGGTCGAACGCAAAATGAAAATGCCGCACGTGGTCTTCGCCACCGCCTTCGATCAGTACGCCGTTCAGGCTTTCGATGTCAGCGCCGTCGACTACGTCCTGAAGCCTTTCGACAAAGGCCGACTCGCCAAGGCCATTAACCGTGCTCGCAAAATGCTGGAAACACAAACTTCCGCAACCGACCGTCTCGAGCAGCTTGTAAATCAACTGGAATCGAACCGCCAGAATTCCTCGCCCCCCGCCAAGCTGCTTGTGAAATCGCAACAGCGTTTGCTGCTGGTTGACGCCGAGGATTTTATTTTCGCATCCATTCAGGATGGATTGATTTCCGTTACCGCGCGCGATGTCGAGGGCACTTCAAATTACCGCACTCTGGAAGAATTAAACGCTAGTTTGGACTCCGACGCTTTCTGGCGCCCGCACCGCTCCTTCCTGGTCAACATTCACCACATCAAGGAAGTAGTTCCGTGGTTTAAGTCCAGCTACATGCTGAAAATGAACGACAGAAAACAATCCGAAATCCCCGTGAGCCGCGCCCAGACCAAACGCCTCCGCGAATTATTCAAGCTCTGACGTGGCGCCTCGCACTTTCCATCTTGCGTGCTAACCATGGAGCGAAGGACACTTCCAATGCGTAAAAAGCTGTGGCTCGTTTACCTGTTTTCTCTCTCTTTTTTCCTGAACGCATTCTCCTCTGCTTCTGCTCAAGAGCGCCCGCCCACCGCGCGTGAAGTTGTTCAACGCATCCAGGAACACGTCGGCGTTCCCTGGCAGAAAGAAACCGTCGACACCTTTAAAGCCGGCGATCCCGATACCAAAGTCACCGGCATCGCGGTCACCATGATGGCCACCTTCGACGTGTTGCAACGCGCTGCCGCTTCAGGTGCCAATCTGATCATCACCCACGAGCCCACTTTCTATAATCATCTCGACCAGTTCACCGAAATCCCGCAAAAAGAGAACGACCCCGTCTTCGCCGAGAAGTTAACTTTCATCAAGGAACACCATCTGGTGGTCCTGAGATTTCACGATCACTGGCACCGGCGCACGCCAGACGGCATCGAAGCAGGCATGACCCACGTCCTCGGTTGGGAACCGTACCAGGACAAACAAAATCAATATTTCTTCACCATTCCGGAAACGACGCTCGGGAAATTAGCCGGCGTCCTGAAAGCGCGCCTTGAACTGCACACCATGCGCGTCGTCGGTGATCCCCAAATGAAGATAACCCGCATAGCGCTTTCGCCCGGCGCTGCTGGTATGCAGCGGGAAATTGGCGCGCTCGAAAATCCCAACATTCAGTTGCTGATCACCGGCGAATCTCGCGAATGGGAAACCGTGGAGTACGCCGCGGACGCCGTGAGCGAAAAGAAAAACAAGGCGCTGATTGTTCTGGGACACATCCCCTCTGAACAGGCCGGAATGGAAGAGTGCACCCGTTGGCTTAAAACTTTTGTCTCTGAAGTGCCAGTAAATTTTGTGCCCACCGCGCAACCCTTCTGGTAATCAGCGTGACGCCGCGCTGCATCACAGCCGCCACTCGACATTTAGAAGCGCTGCTTATCGCCGACCTGCCCCACAAGCTCCTCTGCGTTCTCGCCATGGGCCGGCTCCGCCAATAGTGTGGCGCACATTCCCTCATAAACTTCGCGCGCCCGCTCCAAAGCTTCCGCGATACTTCCGCAAATATTATTCTTCCCCACGTGCTCTTCAAATTCCGACTGCTGCATGAGCTGCGCAGGCTGCTCGAGCGCGCCGCAAAGCAACAGCGCTTTATGCGCTTCATGAACCGTGTCCGCGAATTGCTCCAGCACCTGCAGACCGGTCGCATCAATAGCGGTCATGTTTCGCAGCCGCAAAATAATAACCGGCGGAAGTTCCGGCAATTTCTGGATGACTGTTTCCATTTTGTCCGCCGCGCCAAATAAGAAGGGCCCATGAATCCGGAATATCGCCACGTACGGCGGAATCTCTTTGTCCTGCAAAATGTGCTGCCGTCCATGCTCCACGTAATCCTCAGTCACGCGCGAAATCTTCGTTGTGCTGGTCACCTTGCTGATGAACACCAGCGCGCCCATGATCATTCCCGCTTCCACCGCCACGGTCAGGTCCGCGAATACCGTCAACAAAAATGTCAGGAGCCAAGTTCCCACTTCCAGTTTTGAAAGTTTCAACAGTTCCGGAATCTCGCGCCACTCGCCCATGTTATAGGCCACTACAAATAAAATCGCCGACAACACCGCCAGCGGTATGAATTTCGCCAGCGGGGCAGCGAACAACAGAATCGCCAGCAACGTCAGCGCGTGGGTCATTCCCGCCACCGGAGTCCGTGCGCCAGAGCGAATGTTCGTCGCGGTCCGCGCGATTGCTCCCGTCGCCGGCAATCCCCCAAACAGTGGCGACACAATGTTCGCGATCCCTTGCGCCACCAGCTCCACGTTGGGATTGTGTTTCTCCCCGCTCATCCGATCGGAAACCACCGCCGACATCAGCGATTCGATCGCGCCCAGCATCGCCACGGTAATCGCCGGTCCAATCAGCGGCCGCAGATGACTGAAATGGAATGACGGAATATTCAGCGTGGGCAACCCCGAAGGTATCCCGCCGAATCGGGTCCCGATGGTCTCCACCGGCAGCTTCAGGACCCACACCAGAGCGGCGCCCACAAATAACGCCACGATATATCCGGGTACTTTCGGCAGCCGGCGCACACAAAAAAGAATAACGATCAGCGCCCAGATTCCCAACAATGTTTCGGTATAAGAAATGGTGCCGAAGTTTCTCGCCAGCGTTTCCAGGCGCGCCCAGAATTCTCCCGGTACGTGATCGATTTTCAGTCCAAAGAAATCCTTGATTTGCGTGCTGGCGATAATCACCGCGATGCCGTTGGTAAAGCCCACCACCACCGGCCGCGGAATAAATTTAACTGCCGTTCCCAGGCCCGTCACGCCCAGTACCACCAAAAAAACGCCGGCCATCAACGTGCACAAATAAAGTCCTTCAATCCCGTAGCGCGTCACGATGCCGAACACCACGACAACGAACGCTCCAGTGGGACCACCGATTTGCGTCGCCGATCCGCCCAGCGCTGAAATTAAAAATCCCGCGATCACCGCGCAATACAGTCCCAGTTGCGGCGGAACGCCCGAAGCAATGGCGAACGCCATCGCCAGCGGCAGCGCCACCAGGCCCACGGTCACGCCCGCGAGCAGGTCCGCGGCAAACTGTCTCCAGGAATAATGTCGCAATACCAGGAAGGACTTAGGCGCCCAGTCTTTCAATTCAAACATCGTTATCCGTCAGCATCTTCAATTTAAAATTTCAGTTCAGTGAGCAACGGCAGCAAGGCCGCCCAGGAAGACATGCCATCGCAGTCGCCTAACCATTCTTTCATCCGCCACAGCCACGCTCCACTATTTTTCTGCCGCAGATTCCAAACCCGTTACGTCATTCGGCTTGTGTCGTTTTACTTTCAGCGAAACGGCATCAGTGGTGAGCCCATCTATTTCTTTTGCCCCAAGTGACTCCTGCCAGAGTTCACGCATCGTAATAGACGTGCACACTTCTCAAATTCTTCAAGCTTGGGGAAAAATCCTTAAAGGCGAACGCCCCGCGCTTTCCATTGAAATCACACGCGAATGCCCGCTGCGCTGCCCAGGTTGTTACGCTTTCGATGACGCGCATCTCGGCGGCGGCCAGACCCTCCGTGATCTGAACGATCGCAAAGGACAATTTTTAATCGATGGCGTTCTGGAAGTCGTAGATGATTTGAAGCCGCTGCATCTTTCTATTGTGGGTGGCGACCCGCTGGTCCGTTATCGTGAACTCGAATCTCTCGTTCCGCTATTGCTAGCGCGCGGCATCCACGTGCAGATTGTCACCAGCGCTTTCCGAAAAATGAGCCCCGACTGGGCGCATCTCGACAGACTGAACATCGTCGTATCCATTGACGGGCTACAGCCCGAGCATGACAAACGACGCGCTCCTGCAACCTATGAGCGCATTTTAAAAAATATTGCCGGCCAAAACGTCACCATTCACAGCACCATCACGGCACAGATGATGAAGCGCCCCGGCTATCTCGAAGAATTCCTGAATTTTTGGACTCCTCGCCTGGAAATTAAAAAAGTTTGGTTCAGCTTGTTCACTCCGCAAATCGGCGACCAGCTCCCGGAAATGCTCAGTAAAGAAGAGCGCTCCCGCGCGATCCGGGAAATGACGCTGTTGCGAAAACAATTTGCCAAGTTGGATATGCCCGAGGGCGTGATTCGTCAGTTCGCCGCGCCGCCACAAAATCCCGAAGACTGTGTGTTCGCGCTTACCACCCAAACACTCTCAGCCGATCTGCAAACAAAAATCACCCCTTGCCAATTCGGCGGAAATCCCGATTGCGCCGCGTGCGGTTGCGTCGCCTCCATGGGCCTGGCGTCCATCGCCGCCCACAAGTTGGGAGGCATTCTCCCCGTCGGCGCAATTTTCAAAGCCTCCATCGCCGTTGGCCAATGGCGTGCCCGATCGAAATCAACCGCTGTCATGCCAACTGGATTTTCAAATCTCGCAAAGCCTACGCCAGCACACGAACCCTCGCAGCCCGCAACGATTCAGGCCGCGCAACCATTTCCGCATATCTCCGTGGACCCACTTCCAGTGTTGCAATCCAGCGAAAAAATCTGCATCAACAAATAAAAAGCACTCAAATTATTATTGATTTTGCGGCGTGTCCGTCACGGGCGGCCTCGCAAATGTGAACGGCTCCGCCAATATGAACTCCACCCTGCTGTTCGGTTTCATCTCCACTTTGGCCGCGGAAAACGCAGCGATCACTGGCCCCGCGGCAGATCCTGCCGGACCCGCGACGCCTGTCGCACTGCCGCCGAGATGTTCGCCGGATTTCGCTTCGGCTTTAGCTTTAGCGGCACCGGCACCTTGGCCCCGCACTTCCGGGTCGCTCTCAACGCCCAGCCTGCGGCCATTTACCACCAGGCTGATCAGCTCAAGTCGAACCTCCGCCTTGCCATGTATGTGCCCGCCCTTCTTATCTTCGGCCATGCGCACATGCGCTTCCGTTCCGCGCGGAATCACCACCTGATCGTGAATCAGCACCGAAGGATCCACGATGCCGGTAAAAATATCTCCGGTATGATTTTTGCTGGAATTAATCTCGTCCGCGATGCGCACCGAAATTATCGTGTCTGGCGGCAGCGTGACGCGTTCGCCTTCCGCGGGAGCCTCTGATCTGCGGTCGTCTCTGCGCGCTCGATCGTCATCCGGTCTTCGGGTGTCGTCTCGCCGGGCATCGTCGCGCCGCGGATAGTCGGAGCTTTGCGGCTGACCGCCTTGCTGCCCGCTATCCTGCCTACTATTGTCCTGCGCGATCGCCGCGTGCAATTCGCTCCGCCGCGGACTTTGCGCATCAGGCCGGTCCGCCGCGTTGCCTGCAAACAGAACCATTGCGCCCATCACTACGAATGCCGCAGAAATCTGTCCGTTCATCATTTCCCCCTCGTGGAAATCTGAATACTTTCCGAGCGGCGGGACGTGCCGCTACCCGCTGTCAGTTGGATGTCCTTACACCCCCAATCGTGTGCAATCAGCTATAGGAGTCACTCCATCGGAATCGCGATGCTCGATTGGTCGCCGCCAACAGTGTAGGCAGTGACCGTGACCTGGTCTTTTACTGTGGCAGCATCACTCGGACGCGAAGGATTGCGCGGCGTCACTGTGATTTTCACCGTCTGCGAACCGCCAGACGTAAAATCTACTACGGAGACATTCTTCGCATTGCCAGTATCCACGGAGCATGTGCAGCCCGGAATTTCCACCGCGCAAGCGAGAAATACAAATCCCATTTCGCCAGCGGAACGCAGCTCAAGCATGGTGCTGCTGCCCGCGCCGCTGCCACTTGCTTTCAGCGGCGCCGCGCTCATTTTCGGCGCGTCCACGTGGCTCGCTTTGTAAACCCGCACGTAATCCACAACCATCTCTGCAGGACTCGGCGTTGTGCCATTCGGCGGTCCCGGCCAGTCGCCTCCGACAGCCAAATTCAGCAGGAAATAAAACGGCGCATTGAACACCCATCGCCCGCCCGCGGGCACATCCGCCGCAGTGTGAATGAAAAATGGTTTGCGCCAATCGTCCACGTACATCTGCACCATAAACGGCGACCATATCGCGCCATACAGATGACAGAGCGGCGTCGAATCATCGATGCGCTGCCCGCCCGGAAACGTAAAGATCTCGGTAAGACTAAAGCGCCCTTTCTTCGAAGTGCTCGGCCCATGAATCGTCGATTCAACTTTAGTTGGCCCCAGTCCCACCGGTCCCGAGCCGCCAGACTCCGGAATATTTTCCATGATGTCGATCTCGCCGCCAGCCGGCCAGTTCCCGGCAGTCCCCAACATCCAGAATGCCGGCCACAATCCAGCGCCGACAGGAAGTTTTACGCACGATTCCATGCGCCCATATTGAAAATCTTTCAGCCCCAGCGTCTTGAGCCGCGCCGAAGTCCACGACCCGGTCGGAGCGGGCTCTTCGCTCACTTTCGAAGCGCGAATAATTAAATGCCCATGACCGTCCTGAAACACATTGGGATGTTTCGCATCACAGGGCACCGGCGTTGAACTCCCTGGCGCACAATAAACTTCCAACTCGTGATTGCCCCACCCGGTTCCGCCAACATCAAAAGTCCATTTGGTCGCATCAGGTGCAGCGCCAATTTCTGTAGAGTTGAATTCGTCGCTCCACATCGGTTCTCCCCACGACTGCGCGCCCGCCGCGGTCGCGAATGCTGAACCGATAAGCGCCGCGGCACTGACAATCCGTCCTATGCTTGCCATTGCATCCATAAAAAAACTTGCCGACGCTGACCCTGTTCGTCGCTTCACTGTTTTATTTTTCACACTTAGTTTCTTCAGCGTCCACCGTGTTTCAGCGAGCACGGCGTGATTTGTGCGCCAACAAAAACTGCACAAAACTTTCCCTCTGCCCCTGTACTACTTCTGTAACCGCGTCCAGTATCGGCCTCATCCTCGAAATCATAAGCTCGACTCAGTCGACACCGTATCTCAGAACCTATCGTCGCCCTCTTGGCCACCGGTCCCCGAGAGTATCGAACGCAAATAGAAAAGTTACAACGTCATCGCTGCGCGACCGTTCCTTTTCTATTCGACACGAGGGACAAAAATGCCTCGCACTATTTTCCTTGCCACTGCTTTGCTCACTGCCACATTGCTTGCGATAACTATGCACCTTGGCGCTCAATCCGCCTCCGAAGCTCCCGCGGGATTTGACGCCCAAACCAACGGCACTGCATCGCAGAGCGCCATGGATACCGCCGCCGCCGTTTTCAGCGAGATAGAAACACCCGAAAGAGGTTTAGGCCCCATTTTCAACGCCACCTCTTGCGCTGACTGCCACCAGAACATGGCCGTGGGTGGCGGCGCACAGACCACCGTTCTGCGCGCTGGCCACGTTTCCCGCGGCGAACATTCGCGCGACAATTATCTCCACGATTCCAAACGCCGCAGCGATACCAACGGCAGTTCCGGAACATTCACCGCCGCGACCGCCGTGCTAACTAACGGCGACACCATTCCTGACCGCTCGCTCATTAACCAACGTGCCATCTGCGCCGACGCGCAAGCGCACGTCACTGCCGCTGAAAATATCAGCACGCCGCGCCTTTCCCTCAGTGTGCTCGGCGATGCCTTCGTCGAAGCCGTTCCCGACGCCACATTCCTAGCACTGGCAAAACAAAACGGTGGCGAGGCGATCATGGTTCCGGTCCTCGAATCGCCCAACACTTCTGAAGTCGGCCGCTTCGGCTGGAAAAATCAACACGCCAGTCTTTTCAGTTTTGCCGGGGACGCTTATTTCAATGAAATGGGCATCACCAACGAACTATTCCCCGAAGAAGCGACCACCGCATGCGAACCCGCTGGCGTCCCTCATCCCAATGATGTCGACCACGATCTCGTCAATTTGACTCTCTTCATGCGCGCCACAAAAGTTCCTCCGCGCGGCCCCATCACTGCCCAGGTGAATCAAGGTCAGGCTATCTTTGAATCCATCGGCTGCGCGACGTGCCACGTCAGCACCTTGGTCACCGCCCCGGCCGGCACCACAATGCACGGTGGCGCATACCTCGTCCCTGCAGCGCTCGGCAGCAAACAGTTTCATCCCTTTGGAGATTTTTTACTTCACGACATCGGCACGGGCGACGGCATTCAGCAAAATGGCCCAGCCGATACCGCCTACAAAATTCGCACCGCGCCGCTCTGGGGACTCCGTACGCGAACGCAGCTGTTGCACGATGCCTCCGCCATGACCCTCGAGCAAGCCATTCAAAAGCACACGCACGAAGCCGCGACCGAAGCGCAGAAATTCAGCCAGCTGAGCCCAGCTCAGAAACAGCTCCTGAACGTTTTCTTGAACTCGCTATAATCAGAATTGCGGGTAGGGAATTGCTTCGCTTCTAAAGCTGAACGCCCACGCCGCGGTTCTCAAAGGGTGGGCGTTCAGATCGCCGATATATTCGACTAACGGCCGGTAGAGAAATTGTTCTCTCGAATTATTTTTTTTGATTCAGTTCAGGCTGCCCGCTTCGGATCGCGTACCGACAAGACCTCATTGTCATCAATCGTGACACATGGTACGGTACCGTACAGAAACTAACCGGTGCTCTCCAGCTTACTGGCTGTCACCTAATTTGGCGGATGACGGTGACAAAGTACATTCTTCTCGTGGACGACAGTGAATTAATTCGCTCGGCAACCCGCCATTTCCTCGAGAGTCAAACGGGGTTCAAGGTTTGTGTCGAAGCTGTCGACGGAATCGACGCCCTCGAAAAAGCCAGCCACCTCCATCCCGACCTGATTATTCTCGATATCGCTATCCCACGCATGAACGGCCTGCAGACTGCTCGTGAGCTGCGTGCCAGAATGCACCGGATGCCTATCATTTTGTTTACCTGGTATGCCGACGCTGTCCAGCCTGAGGATATAGAGGAAGCCGGGATCAATGCGGTAATTTCTAAAACGAATCCCTCCGCGCTGCAAAGTCACGTGAATAGTTTGCTTGCCGCCGCATAACTGCAAGCATCGCACCGAGTCGCACTCAAGTGAAATCTAATTCGATTTCATCCACGTAGCACCAGCCCCAGTCTTCCCCTGGCTCAAACGATTTTATGATCGGGTGCGTGGTTTTGTGAAAGTGTTTCGTGGCGTGCTTGTTTTTAGAACTATCGCAACAGCCCACGTGGCCACACTCCAGGCACAACCGCAAATGCACCCAGGTGTCGCCCATTTTCAAACACTCTTCGCAGCCCTGCGGCGTTTTCGGCTTTACCGGTCGTATCTGATCGAGATGAGTGCATTCCGCCATGCTTTTTCCTCCTCGCACAAAAACTTAAACCGAATCGAGGTCATTCACCTGTTCATTGCGCCGATTCTACACCCGGTACACGGGTGAATCTTCGATTGTATTGTGTGTCGCGGCCGTATTGTAGGTCGGCGGTTGTATTGTGGGTCGCGGGCGAATTGTAGGCCGCCGCAGTATTGTAGGTCGCGGCTCTAGCCGCGACATCCAAAGTCGGTTTATCCTTTGGGCTTCAGCCCCTGAAGTTGGTCGAAGCTACTCGTGCGAGCCGGAGCGTTGTGCAAGAATGGCGCGGACCTGACTGGCCGCATGCTGGCGGCAATTGACTTCGCGCTTCAAAAAGGAATCATACGTGAATCGCACAATCGCTTCGCGGGCCCTGCTATGTCTGCTATTTGCGACCACCACTTTGGCGCAAACCAGCTCAAACTCCCCCAACGCGGACGGCGAAAAGCAAAAGTCCCTATGGACTAAACTCGAATTCACCATTCTCGAATTCACCATTAACGAAATCGATCGCGACCTAGACGGCGTCCTTGGGGCCGCCATTGAAGACCTGAGCACCGGCCAGAAATTCCTGCTCCGCGCAGATTCCGTTTTTCCTCAGGCCAGTTCCATTAAGATCGCTGTGCTCGCCGAGCTTTATCACCAGGCGCAGCTATCCGCCCAGGGCACATCCGGCAAGGCAAAACTGACAGACCTCTACACCATACGCACCGCTGATCTCGTTGCGGACAGCGACATCATGGGCGGTCTTACGCCCGGCGTCACGCAGCTCACCAATCGCGATCTCGCCACCATGATGGTGGCCGTCAGCGACAATGCGGCCACCAATGTCCTCATCGATCGCCTCGGCATCGAGGATGTCAACGCGCTGCTTGACAGCCTCGGTCTGTACAACACCCGGCTACGCCGCCAAATGATGGACATCAAAGCCGCAGCCGAAGGCCGCGAAAATATCTCCACGCCAGAGGAAATGCTCACGCTGCTGGAAAAAATTTATCAGGGCAAAGTGTTGAACAAGGAAATGACCGCGGACTTTTGCAAAATGCTCAGCACTCACAAGGCTAGTTTCATTCCGCGCGACCTGCCCGATGGCTTGCAAATCTCCAACAAATCAGGCGAGCTTGAAGCCGTGCGCTCCGACTCCGGCGTCGTCTTCCTGCAGAATCGTCCGTACATCATCTGCGTCATGACTACCTATCTGACTCGCGAGCGCGACGGGGGAGAGCCATCGCCAAAATCTCCGCGGCCGCGTACCGTCTCTTCGAGCGTCTGGCCCGCTCCTCGCCGTACGGCCGCGTCATCTCCGAGCGCAACTCCGCAGCTCCAAAGTAGAGATTTTGCAGATATGTGTCGGGTGCGTCGCCGCTACTGATGCGACTGCGATTGTGCGAACTGTTCACCTAATCGCAAACGGTAAAAGAAAGCTCGCGCCTAAAATAATGCGGTAGGCCGCCGCTCCCACCTTTTGCTCTTCTCTTTAGCGATCCCTTCGACATCCTTCACGTAGGCCCCCGCCTGAGTCAAAACGTGATGCAGATCGTTCCCCAGGCTGATAAATGTAAATCCCTTCTCCAAAAATTCCCCCACGCGCGCGGTACCAAACAAAAATACCCCCAAAATTATTTTGTTCTTGCGCGCTTCCGCGATCAGCTTCTCGGTCGCCGCACCCAGTTCCGGCGAAGTATACATCAGCGGAAATTCATACTTTTCATACAAGCCCATGGACATGCACAAATCGTTCTGTCCCAGGAAAAGAATATCCACGCCCGACACCGCCGCGATCTCTTTCATATTTTCAATGCACGAAGCAGTCTCCACTTGCAGCGCCACAATCAAATTATCGTTGGCGTTGCCCGCATAGCCCAGCAGCCCCGCTTTGTTCATGCTGCGCTGCGGAAAATAAACAGACCGCGTCCCGGCGGTCGGGTATTTTGTACAGCTCACCGCCTGCCGCGCCTCCTCCGCCGTATTGATGTACGGAACCAGCACGCCGTCGGCGCCCAAATCCAATGCTTGTTGAATCCCCGGCCGGTCGTTGTAGCCGCCCACGCGCACCATAGATTTCGCGCCGCCACTGGCGATCGCCGTCAGCATCGCCGACAATTTCTCATACCCCATCGGCCCATGCTGCGTATCCACCAGCAGCCAGTCATACCCGCTGTGCGCCAATTGCTCCGCCACCGTAGGGCTGTGCGAATTCAAAAACAGTCCCAGCTTCGGCTTCCCCTCGCGCATTTCCTTCTTAAACTCCGTTCCCGTCACCACATCCGCCATCGTCAATTCTCCTTATTTCTTATGCCGCAGAATTTTGTCTAGATATGATTTACAAGAATCGCCACAGTGTAGCAGTTCCGAGGAGTAGGATGCGGGGCGCACACAAACCGTTTTTACTCACGTCGATTTTAGAGCGTATATCAATTTTTGGTTTTCAAATTAGCCAAAAAATCAAAGTCTCCGCTGGGCGACAGCGGCAAATCTCCCAATTCCTGCTGATGCACCGACACTGCATCCACAAACCACAGCGGCAAATAGGGCAAATCCGTGGCCAGAATTTTCTGCGCTTCGCTGCACAGCGCTTTGCGCTTTTCTCGATCCATCTCCACGCGAATTTGATCTGTCAACGTGTCCATGCGCGCATTTCGGTAGTGCCCACGATTCGCGCCGTCCGGTGGAAACCGCTTCGACGAAAACAAATATTCAAAAACGTCCGGATCGTTATTCGCCCCCACCCAGCGAAACAAATTGATCTCAAAATTGCCCTTCACCAAATCCGAAAGCAGCGTCGCCGCCTCCAGCGAACGAACCTCCAACGCAACTCCAATATGCCGCCATTGCTCCTGTAGCGCCGCGCCAATCAACCGCGCCTGCTCGTCCGTCGACGTCTTCAGCATCAGGTGCATGCGCACGCCATTTTCTTTTCGCGGAAATCCCGCCGCGTCCAACAACGCTTCGGCACGCGCAGTGTCCAGCGAGTAGGTCCTCATGTTGGGCTCGTATGCCCAGTGGTTCGGCGGCATAACCCCGTTCGCGATGCGTGCCTGCCCGTGCAGCAAATAGCGAATCAGCGTTTCGCGATCCGTGGCATACGCCAGCGCCTGCCGCACTTCGCGCCGCCCCACAATGGCATTGTCCATGTTGAATCCCAGGTACGCGAGGTTCGTACCCGCACGCTCGGACACGCCGAGCTCCGGCCAACGCGCAAACACCGGCACGAGATCCGGCGACAGGGAACTAATCTCGAGGTCCGCCGACCCTTTGCGTAATTCCAACGCACGCACAATCGCATCGGGCACCACGCGCGCTCGCAATCGTGAAATGCCCGGCGCGCCGCCAAAATAATCCGCATTCGCGCTCAACACTACTTCGTCATCCTGGGCCTGGCTCACAAAGCGGAACGGCCCCGACCCGATCAACCCTTGCGAAAAATCCGCCCCGGCACTCGCGGGCACAATCCCGACCGCTGGCCGCGACACGCTCCACAGAAACGACGCGTACGGCTCCTTCAAATGAAAAATCACCGTCCGCGAATCCGGCGCTGCTATATTCGCAATCATGCGAAAAGCCCCGCGCTTTGGCGAGCGGTTCGCGGTGTTCAAAATAAAATCAAACGTAGCTTTCACATCGGCGGCCGTAAGTGCGCTGCCATCGTGAAAGCGCACGCCCGGCCGCAAATGAAAAACATAAGTCAACGGGTCCGGCGCATCCCACGACTCCGCCAAATCCCCGCGCAAATTCATCTGCTCGTCGCGCTCTACCAGGCTACTAAAAATCAGTCCATCCAAATGCTGCGACTGCCCGTCGGTGGCAAAACGCGGATCCAGATTGGTAGGATTCGATTCAATCAGCAGGGTAACCGATGATCGATCAGCCCTCGCCGTGTGCGAACAACCGCCTAGCGCAATCAACACGAAACCGCCAATCAACACGCACCCGCACCTAACGAACGCCACGTATGACAGGCCGCAGCACTCGGCCATTAAGCAACCACCTGTCATCCCGGCCGAAGTGGGCCGATGTCTTTTCTTCTTCTTCGCTCCTGCGAAGAAGTCGGCCCGCGGAGCGGAGGGATCTCTCTTCGATCTATCGCGCAAGCCCCTCATCAGCTTCGTAAGCAGCCGACGCATCATCGTGCGCCCGCATAAGAGACTTTCCCCAAAATCACCGGCCCGCTAGCCCCAGTAGCGGGAGAAACATTCCCAGCCCGCTGGTGAAAAGTTTCATAAGCCAGCAGCGCAAACGCAAAAGCTTCCTTCGCTTCCTCCGGCACGCCCAACCGCGAAGAGGGAAGTACCTCGACCCCCGCCAACGCCGCGGCCAATTGCGCCATGATCAACGGATTGCGCGCCCCCCCGCCCGAAACAATCAGTTGATCCAACTTTGTTTTGGGCGTGACGAAGCGGTTCAGCGCATCGACCACTGACAGCGCCGTAAAAATTGTCACGCTGCGAATCAAATCATTAGGCTTTGCCCTAAATCTTCGTCCCAGCGCCAGCACGCGCTTCACATAAGCGCCGCCATAATATTCGCGCCCCGTCGATCTCGGCGGCGCCTTTTTCAAATATGGATCTCGCATTAATTCATCCAGCAGCGCCGGAATCGCCCGCCCCGCGAGCGCCATTTTCGCGCCCGCATCAAACTTTTTTCTTCCGCGCGTGAAATGCGCCACTAGCGCATCAATCAACATATTTGCCGGCCCGGTATCGAGCGCAAATACCCGTTCTCGCGCCGCCCCCGCAGGAATAACCGTAACATTGGCAATCCCGCCGAGATTCAACGAAGCACGCCCCAGTTTCCCATCGCTATATAAAAGATAGTCAGCATAAGGCACCAACGGCGCGCCTTGTCCCCCCGCGGCCATATCTGCCGGACGAAAATCCGCTACCGCAGTGACTCCGGTCTGCGCAGCAATCACCGCGGCTTCGCCAATCTGCAAAGTCGAAGCCACCCGCCCCCCTAAATAAGGCACCGCGCTACCTTGGTGGAAAATCGTCTGCCCGTGGCTGCCAATTAAATCGACCGACGCCATGCGCACGCCAAAGCGCTCACAAGCAGCCTTCGCCGCCTCCGCAAACAATTGTCCCAGCCGAAAATTGAGCTGACTCAATTCCCGGGCTGTAATCGCCCGCTGTTCCGCCACGCGCAGAATCTCCGCGCGTACTTGCGCAGGAAATTTCACCGCGGTGTGATTCACCAGCCGCGCCTTCACCCGCGGCGGCGCCCCCGAAATGTTCGCGAGCGCAATATCAATTCCATCCGCCGAAGTTCCGGACATGAGTCCCAGCACGAGCATCCCGCGCTTCGTCGCGCGGGCGCTCATGAAATTTGCTTCTTCAATTCCGCTAGAAGATTCAACGCGTCCAGCGGCTTCAGTTGATCCAGGTCGGCCTCGCGCAATTTATCAATCACTTCTCGATCCAACGCCGTAAACAAAACTGCCTGGTCCCCGTTGTGACTGCCATTCCCGTTCACGCCCGGCGACAGCGTCTCGCTCAACTCATGTTCACTCTGTTCATGCCTCAAAAGCACTTCGCGCGCGCGTTCAATCACGCTGCGCGGCAGCCCCGCAAGCCGCGCCACTTCGATTCCATAACTCTTATCCGCGCATCCAGGTTCCACGCGCCGCAAAAACACAATTTCGTTCGGCGTTTCTTTCACCGATACGTGCACGTTTTTCACCGCCGAAAGCAATTCCGCCAATTCCGTCAACTCGTGATAATGCGTAGCGAACAACGTCCGCGCTCCAGTGTGCTTCTGTAAATGCTCCACCACCGCCCAGGCGATGGACAATCCGTCAAACGTCGAAGTCCCGCGCCCAACTTCATCGAGCAGCACGAGGCTCGATGGCGTAGCGTGATGCAAAATCGCCGCCACCTCGCTCATCTCCACCAAAAATGTTGACCGGCCGCGCGCCAGATTATCGCTGGCTCCAATCCTCGTGAAAATTCTGTCCGTGACCGGCAGCTTTGCCTGTCGCGCCGGCACGAAACACCCCATCTGCGCCATCAACACAATCAGCGCCGCCTGCCGCAAGTAAGTCGACTTGCCTCCCATATTTGGCCCGGTGATCAACAACAATTGTTGCCGCTGCGATTCCAGGTACAAATCGTTCGGCACAAACCGCTCGCCACGTTGACGCAGCAATTCCTCAATCACCGGGTGGCGCCCGTCGACAATCAGCAACTCTCCGGTTGCGTTAAATTCCGGCCGGCAATAGCCGCGCTCCGCGGCCAGCTTCGCAAAAGAAGTCAGCGCATCTAATCGCGCAATGGCACTTGCCGTCACGCGCAGGCGAGCCGCATGCGCCGCGACTCCCGAACGCAATTCCACAAATAGCCGGTTCTCAATCTCCGCGATGCGTTCGTCTGCCGCCAGAATCTTCCGTTCGTACTCTTTCAGTTCCGCGGAAGTGAAGCGCTCGGCGTTCACCAGCGTCTGCTTGCGCTCATAATCCGCCGGCGCAAGATGCAGATTCACTTTGGAAATTTCGATGTAGTACCCAAAAATCGAATTAAACCGAATCTTCAGCGATGCGATACCAGTGCGCTTTCTCTCCCGCTCTTCCATCGCAGCAATAATTTGTTTGCTGTGCTGGCTCAGATTGCGCAGTTCGTCCAGCTCGCCATCAAACCCGCTGCGAATCATTCCCGGCGTAGTCGCCAGCGCCGGCGGCTCGTCGGCAATCCCGCGCTCCAACCGCTCGCGCACATCGCTCAGCTCGTCGATCTCCGTAAAGACTCGCCGCAATAATTCACTGCTGCCTGCCGGTGGCGGAGTCAAAAAATTCTTCAGCAGGGGAATCCGCGCCAGCGACTTGCGCAACGCCACCAATTCGCGGGGAGTTGTCAGCCCCAGCGCAACGCGGCTCGTAATTCTTTCCAGATCAAGAATCCCTTTTAATTCCTTGCGAATCTCGCCGCGCACCATGGTCTGCTGCGCCAACTGCGCCACCGCAGTTAATCGCGCTTCAATCGCCACAGGGTCGATCAGCGGCCGCATCATCCATGACCGTAGCAACCGCGCGCCCATTCCCGTCACCGTCACATCCAGCGCCGCGATCAGCGTCGTAGGCCCCACGCGCCCGCTCTCTTCGGTAAAAAGTGGATTTATTAATTCCAGGTTTCGCACCGAAACCGGATCCAGCACCAGCGCATTCTGTTGCTCGTAATAACGCACGCCATCCAAATGACGCAACGCCTCCACGCTGTGCGCATCGTCTCCGCGCGCGGCGTTTTCGCGTAGGTAATGAATGATCGCGCCAGCGGCCGCCAGCGATTGCGGGTGCCCGTCCAGTCCAAAACCGGTCAACTCCGCCACGCCAAATTGCTCCCGCAGAATTCGGTCCGCGTAGTCGTGCTGGAAAATCCATTCATCAAGCCGCGACTCAACGCCCCCGGTCCCATCCAGCAGGGAAGTCTTCGCGGTTTCAAATAATTGTTGTGGACGAGGCAGCAACGTTTCGCGCGGTCTCAGCAATTGCAATTCATCACGCAGCGCTTCGGCGGCGTCGGCCCCGCTAAACTCGGTTGCCTGGAATTCGCCGGTGGACAAATCCACATACGCCATTCCCAACGTGCCTGCGACATCTTTCGCTACCGCCGCTAAAAAATTATTTTCGCGCCCTTCCAACACCGCGCCATCTGTCGCGGTGCCTGGGGTGATGACGCGCACCACTTCGCGTCGCACAATTTTCTTGCCCGGACCCGGCAACTCCATCTGGTCGCAAATGGCAATTTTGAATCCGGCGCGAATCAGCCGTGCGATATACCCGTCCGCCGCGTGGTAAGGAACACCACACATCGGAATGGGCTGGCCCTTTTCCCGGTTTCTGGACGTAAGCGTGATTTGCAATTCGCGCGCGGCGATGATCGCGTCTTCATAAAACAGTTCGTAGAAATCGCCTAGGCGGAATAGCAGCAGCGCGTGCGGATACCGCGACTTAATCCCCTGATACTGCTGCATGAGCGGAGTGGTAGCTTCGATCATGGCCGTAAGCATCTTGCGCGCCACGCTCGTGTTGCAGGCGTTCGTAGCCGATCGCGCGCAGGCGCAGACAAACTACGCGCAAATCCCTCGCCGTCGTTCACTCGCGAATTCCCGATTGCGTCAGCACGAACGCATAGTCCAGCGCCACTTCGCGCAAATAATCGTATCGCCCCGAAGCGCCGCCATGTCCCGCACCCATATTCACCTTGAACAGCAGCGCATTTGTGTCCGTCTTCATGGCACGCAACTTCGCCACATACTTCGCGGGCTCCCAGTACATCACTTGGCTGTCATTAAATCCTGTTTTCACCAGCATCGCCGGGTAGGCACAGCGCGTCACATTTGTATACGGACAATACGATTTCATGACCCAATAATCTTCGGCCACCTGCGGATTGCCCCACTCTTCATATTCACCCACGGTCAGCGGCAGGGAAGCGTCCAGCATGGTGTTCAACACATCGACGAACGGCACATGTGAAATTGCCGCGTGAAATAAATAAGGTCGCAGATTTACGACCGCCCCGATCAGCAGTCCGCCCGCGCTTCCGCCTTCAATAATTAATTTCTCCGGTGACGTATAGCGTTTCGCGACCAAAAATTCCGCCGTGGCGATAAAATCCGTGAAGGTGTTCATCTTCTGGCGCATGCGCCCAGCATCGTGCCAGGGCTTGCCGAGTTCACCGCCGCCGCGAATATGCGCGATGGCAAAAACCACGCCGCGATCCAGCAAGCTCAATCGATTCGAGCTGAACGTCACCGGAACGGAGATGCCGTAGCTGCCATATCCATACAGCAACAGCGGCGCCCCAGTGTTGCGATCTTCGGGCCATCGAGGCTCGGCAGCAAAAGTGTCTCGCCGGTACACGATTGAAATTGGTATCTTTGTTCCGTCTGCAGCCGAAGTGTGCAGCCGCTCGGTAACGTATCGTCGCGCATCGTAGCCGCCAAGCACCGGCTGCTGCTTCAGCAAAACACGATTCCGCGTGCGCACGTCGTAATCAAACACCGAACGCGGCGTCACAAACGATTCGTACTGAAACCTCACGAAGTCGCTCACAAATTCAGGATTGTTGCCCAGCGAAGCGTTGTAAGCCGGCTCCGTAAATTCAATGCGGTGCGAATTTTCCAGCAAATCACTTTCTCGTCGTTCGCCCTTGTCGCCAATACCGCCCGGAAGATCCACAACCCGCAAATAAGGCAACCCATCCTGGCGCTCAAAAAGCACCAAATGATTTTCAAACGCATCTGCGCCTGCCAGCATCACGTTTGGCCGGTTAGGAATAACCTCACGCCACAATTCCCGCGCCGGCTCTTTCGTCGAAACTTCCACCACCCGGAATGTCCGCCCGTCCGAATTCGTGCGGATATAAAACACTCCACCGTCCGTGGAATCCCCCTCGCCCGGATGATGGTCGACATAATATTCGTGGTCATCTTCGCGCGGCGCGATCAATGAAAAATTCCCACCTGCGTGCTTCGCGGATAGAAACCGCGTTTCGCTAGCCGTGTGACTCGCGCTCGTCAACAGCAGAAAGCTTCCGCTCCGCGTGCGTTCCACGCCGATGCGGAACCGCTCATCTTTTTCTTCATATAGCAAAATCGGCGCTTCGCCTGAACCCAGGACATGCCGGTACAACCGATGCGACCGCTTGGTAGTGTCATCTTCCTCGGTAAAAAACAACGTACGATTGTCCGCCGCCCACGCCACGCTTGTCACCCGCCCAAATCGATCGCCCAGCGTTTCACCACTCGACAATTTCTTTATCTGCAGCGTGTACTGCCGGAATCCGGTGGTATCCGTCGAATACGCCAGCAGGTCGTTATCGTCGCTCACCTCGAAAGCACCCAGCCCCAAAAAGGAGTGGCCTTCCGCCAGCGCATTTAAATCCAACAACAATTCCTCCGGCGCGCCCGCAACATCACGCCGCCGGCAGCGTACCGGATACTGCTTGCCTTCTTCCGTGCGCGTAAAGTAAGAATAGCCCCGCAACCGGTATGGCACCGACAAATCCGTCTGCAGAATCCGCCCCAACATCTCCTGATAGAGTTTTTCTTGCAGCGCTTCGGTCGGCACCAGGACCGCGTCGGTGTAGGCGTTCTCCGCCTTCAAATAATCAATGACCTCCACGCTCTCCTTATTCCGCAGCCACGCGTAATGGTCCACGCGCCGGTCATCGTACAGCACCATCTCCACCGGTTCTCGTCGCGCAATCGGCGGTTTTACCGCGTCAGCTACCCTTCCGCCGACTCCGTAAACACTCGCTGCATATTTCTGAGCCGTCGTTTCGCCGTTCGACGCGGTGACTGGAAGTATTGTAGATGTCCCTTTTGAATCGTTATTCATGAGCCCCAATTGTAATTTCGCGCAGTCTAAGCTCGAACGGCAAAGCGCAACGCGTTCAAATCTGTCATACAGATAAAAATATGCTTCTTTCGTTATACTAACGGAACTTCGCACTCGTAGAAAGCCGCCATCCGCGGGAATTAAGTTCACAACGACGCAACATTGACAACGCTAGCGTTGACTACGCTAATCGATACTGGTCTAATCAATTCTGGTGGGACTCTATTGTCAGAAAAACACTTGATATCAGCGATTGCTTCGCGCTTCCAAAGAATGCGGCCGGCTGAGAGAAGGCGAAAAGTCAGGGAGTTTGTGTCGGAAGCATCAGCAAATAAAGAAATTATTTGGGAATACTTCCCCGATCTTTACCGGGAAGTTTTTCGCTCTTCGGTTTCTGCGGCGGGTGCGTCGAGGGGATCAAGTTCGCGCCGCGCGCGATCTTCAAAGCCTCATCCTGGGTAAGTCCTAGAATGGACCCCCATAAGACCACTTCGCGATTGATTCCCGCTCGGTACGTTCATTAGCACTGCCTTTAAAATATCTACGTCTGACATCCCGCTCTTTCGAGCCAATGCGACTAACCGTTTTTGCTCGTCCCGTGACCTCAACCTTTCACCTTTCGCGCGATGGATCTTGTCTTCGTCTCCAATTTCCCCCTTAAGCCAAGAAACGCGAGCTATGATGTAAACGTTTTTGGGTCTGCAAACGCCGATGTTTGTTCGCTTCCTTCTGCGATCTGCGGTGCCGTCCCGAACTCGGGTAAAATGCGCGCCTTATTAACGGCGCATCTTAACATGATGGATGTGTTTAGAGCCCGTGATTGG
Source organism: Candidatus Acidiferrales bacterium (assembly GCA_035603415.1). Classification (GTDB taxonomy): domain Bacteria; phylum Acidobacteriota; class Terriglobia; order Acidiferrales; family UBA7541; genus Acidiferrum. Next base: position 23,505 of record DATNKL010000158.1, on the reverse strand, counting down.
GAGAATAGCTCATGCCGGACGAAACCGAAATTAAACTTAAAATTCGCGACCTCAAAGCCTTCCAGCGCATCTTGAAACGCCTGGGCGCCAAGCCTGTCGGCTCCGCCACCGGCCGGGTTCATGAAGAAAATCTAATTTTCGATACGCCTGACGGTGGCCTCGCCAAACATGGCCAACTTCTAAGGCTCCGCACTGAAACAGACCCAGCGCCCGCCGGCAAAAAATCCTCTAAAACCAAAAGGACCACAAAATCGCGCAAAGCCGCCTCAGCCACCTCAGCAAAATCCCCAATCCCATCCCGCCAAATCCTCACCTTCAAGCGCCCCACCGCGCAACAAGCAGCCGCCCCCACCAGCAGGTATCCCTCGTTCGGCTCCCACAAAGTCCGCGAAGAAATCGAGGCGCACGTCACCGACTCAGCCAATCTGGTAAAAATCTTCGAAGGCCTGGGCATGCGCGGCTGGTTCCGCTACGAGAAATACCGCACCACCTATCAACTGCCGGCCACTAAATCATGGGCGCGCGGCTTGCTCATCGAGGTCGACGAGACCCCCATCGGCACTTTTGTCGAACTCGAAGGCCCTCCCGCCGCCATCGATCGTGCCGCCACCGAGCTGGGTTATTCCAAAAGGGACTACATCCTCACCAACTACCTGGCGCTCTATGCCGAAGACTGCCGCCGCAAGGGTCAGCAGCCGCAAAATATGCTCTTTGCCAATAAATTTCGCTGATGCTCTTTCCAAAAACTTCACATTCTTAAAATTTCCTGCCGCAAACGTCATTCTTTGCTTGACTTGGAGGCCTCGTCGGCTTATCACTGCACCAGGCGTTTGCGCGCGTTTTTTCTAAAACGTTATAAGCCCCGCCGCATGCCTGACCTTGCAATTTCCGGGTCGTCGGTAAAGTAAGTACGGAGCAAATTCTCTCTCGATGCACTTAAGCGGCGAACTCGAACCTGAGCCTGGCGGCGCCCCCGCCGGCCAAATACGAAGGTGCAGCGGTAACCACATCTTCGTGAGTTTATCGGGCGTCCCTTCTGCCCCGGTGCAAGCCGCCGCTACCAATGGTGCCGGAGAAAATTCGCCTCGCGGGAGGGCCGCCCGAGGCTAAAGGCAAGTCCATTTCGCCTAGGAACTTGCCCGCGGCCTGCCACCAGGTTTGCGGGCTTTTTGTTGTGGAATGCACGGCCGCAGCACGCCGCGCAAGGAATACGTTATGGAACTCTACGCAACGGAACTCATGGGCTCAAAAGCCTACGATCTGCAAGGTAATTACGTTGGGCGTGTCCGCGAATTCTTCATTGAGCCCGCGGACCAACCCAATCGCATCTCCCACTTTCTGTTGGCGCGCGGCCACTTTCCTCCGCTTGTAGCCCGCCACGACCAGATCGCCTCCGTTTCCGTGGGCGAAATTCGCCTCAATGTCAGCGAACGCGCCCTCCACCTTTACGAGCCCAATGAATCCTGGCTTGCGGTGCAAAAGGACTTGCTCGACCAGCAAATCATCGACATCCGCGGCCGCAAAGTCGTGCGCGTGAATGACGTCGACCTCCTTGAATTGCGCTCCAACGGCAACACCGAACTGCGCCTCACGCAAGTCGACGTCGGCCTCCCGGGCGCGGTCCGCCGCCTCCTCCACGGCGTGGTTTCCCCCGCGATGATTCGCAGACTGCAAGGCGGCCTCCCGCAAAGCACCATTCGCTGGGAGTTCGTCAATTTGGTTGAGCCCGACCCGCTGCGCCGCGTCAAGCTGCGTATCACCCACGAAAAACTGGAAGACCTGCACCCCGCCGACCTCGCCGCCATCATGGAAGATCTCTCCGCCGCTGAGCGCCAGGGCATCATCGCATCTCTCGATGAGCAAACCGCTGGCGCCGTGCTTGCAGAACTGGACGAACGCCTCACCACGCAAATCGTGGAGAAACTCGATCCCAGCAAGGCCGCCGACATTCTCGAAGAAATGGCTCCTGACGCCGCCGCTGACTTGCTTGCCGACCTCCCCAAAGAAACTTTCGACGAAGTCCTCGAAGAGATGCCCGGCCAGGAAGCCCGGGAAGTTCGCGAATTGCTGCAGTTCGATCCCAGCACCGCGGGCGGCATGATGAATCCCGATTTCGCGTTCGTGGGCGAAGACACCACCCGCGACGAAGTCATTCAATGGATGCGCAACCAGGATCTGAATCTTGAGCAGCTCGACACCATCGTGCTGGTCGACAAGGCCGCCTCGTTCGCGGGAACCGTGACCGTTTCGCGCCTGCTATTGGCTTCGCCAGACCAGAGTGTGTCGGAACTCAAGATGGAGCCTTTGTTAAATCTAGAACCCGACGCCAAGGGCGATGAAGTCTTCGAGCTATTCGACAAATATAATTTGCGCAGTTTGACGGTGATCGACGAGCACAAGCATCCCATCGGTGTAATTACTGTCGATGACGTAGTCTCGCGCCTGGTCAAAAGTCAGTAAAAATCTTTTAACCCCTCGCTCGCGCACTAAAAAGTTTTAACGAAAGGGAATTGCTCAGACTCAATGGACTGGAGCGCCATCTCCGAAAGGTTTGCCACCGTCCGCTCCGGCGGCACGGACCTGCAGAAACGCATCCGCAGCCTGCGGCGGCGCCTCACACTGCTGCTCGCGGTGGTAGGTCCCGGCCTGATTACCTCCAACGTGGACAACGACGCCGGCGGCATTTCGACCTATACGCAGGCAGGCGCGCACTACGGTTATGCCTTGTTGTGGTCATTGATCCCCATGACCATCGCGCTGTACGTCACCGAAGAAATGTGCGCGCGCCTGGGCGTCATCACCGGCAAAGGCCTTTCCGATTTAATCCGCGAAGAGTTCGGCTTCCGCCCCACCTTCTTCGTGATGGTCACCGGTTTTTTTGTGGACTTGGCTAACGTGGTCGCCGAATTTGCCGGCGTTGCGGCCGCCATGGAAATTTTCCACGTGAGCAAATATGTCGCCGTGCCTATCGCCGCAATCCTGGTCTGGGCCTTGGTATTGAAAGGCACGTACCGCCAGGTGGAAATAATCTTTTTCTTCGCCTGCGGCTTTTATGTCACCTACATAATTTCGGCGGCCATGGCCAAGCCTGACTGGCTCTTAGCCGCGCGCGCGACCGTCATTCCCAGCATTCACTACAGCTCCGATTATTTGCTCATGCTTACCGGTTTGATCGGCACCACCATCGCTCCCTGGCAGTTTTTCTACCTGCAAGCCGGCTTTGTGGAGAAAAAAGTCGGGCCGCGCCAATACCCGCAAGCCCGCGCCGATGTGCTCGTCGGAAGCATCAGTTGCATGGTCATCGTTTTCTTCATCATCGTCTGTACCGCGGCCACTCTTTACGCCACCGGCCATCGCGACATCACCGAAGCCAAAGACGCGGCCCGCGCCTTGATTCCGCTCGCAGGCAAGTGGGCGGGATACCTGTTTGCATTCGGTTTGCTGAACGCGTCGGTTTTCGCCGCATCCATTTTGCCGCTCTCTACCGCGCATGTGATCTGCGAGGGCCTCGGCTTTGAAGCGGGCATCGATCATAAATTTGAAGACGCGCGCATTTTTTATGGCTTGTACACCGTTCTCATCGCCGTCGGTGCGGGAGTGGTCCTCCTCCCGCATGCTCCGCTTTGGAAAATTCTTATCTTTTCGCAGGTTGGCAACGGCATTTGGCTTCCAGTGGTCGTGATTTTCATCCTCTTGCTCGTGAACCGGCGCGACCTCATGGGCGACTACGTCAACACTCTGACCTTCAATATCATCGCCTGGGTCACCGCTATCTTCATGATCGGCCTAACCATCTTTTTGTCCTACGCCTCGCTTTTCCAGTCCTCTCCACCAGCGCCCTAGGACCGACCGACAGCACGCCTTATACAGCCAAATCGGCATATTCCTACCTGCATCGCCCTATCGAACCTTAGTGAACCGGTGTGCTAAAAAGTGACCATCCCCGCCAGGCCGGATTTAGTTGTATTACCTACGACGTACGCTCGATCGTTCGCGAAGCAGAAAACGGAGGAATTAAAATGAAGCTCGTCCTTGGTACAGCGGTGATGATGCTCCTTCTCGGCGCCCCTAGCTATGCGCGGCAAGAACCCGATAAAGATAAGCCTCAAGAAGAACCAAAAAGACAGGAAGAGCCCAAGAAGGGCGAACAACCAAATAAAGGCAAGCAGGACCAGGAAAAGCCCGCCGCCAAATCCAAGCAGGAACCTGACAAACAACAACAGGATCGAGAGCGCGCCAAGCCTGCGCAGCAAGACTCGCGCCAACAAAATGATCGGGCGCAACAGAATGACCGCAATCGCAATGATCAGTCCAAGCCCGCGCAGCAGCAGGATCGTGCCCAAGAGCAGCAGCGCGCGCAGCAAACCGAACAGCACAGCGACCGCGGCAACGCCACTGAGCGCGGAAGCGGCCGGCGTGTTCCCGACGAGCAGTTTCGCGCCAGTTTCGGCCGCGAACATCATTTCCACGTGCGGCGCAGCGATGATCGCCGTTTTAATTATGGCGGCTATTATTTCCAATACTCCGAGCCGTGGCCGTCGGATTGGGATTACAACAACGATGACGTCTATATCGACTACATCGACGGTAACTATTACTTGATTAATCCGCGCCATTCGGGGGTCCGCTTGCTCGTTGTGGTCGTTGACTAAAGCGTGTCCACACTAGGCTTGTAACGTCATCCCCACGCGCCGCAGTTGCGCGTGGGGTTTTATTTTGAATTTCCGAATTTGCGAGGCCTGCGCTAACTCCGGCAAGTAGATTGCTATGCCGGCACTTTAATCCCGAACCAAAAAATAATCCCGCAGCATCCAAACATCGTCGGCTAATTTTTACTCGGAGGCGGACATGAAAAAACTAACAGGTCTGCTTGCAGTCGCCTTGATTTTGTCGCTTGCGGCGTTTGCCCAACACGGAGGTGGAGGCGGCGGCCAGCACGGAGGTGGTGGCGGAGGGCAACGCGGCGGCGGCGGCGGTGGTGCCCGCCCGCAGGTTGGCGGCGGCCACATTCCTGAGAGGGGTCCTGCGCCGTCTCGAGGCTCAGTTCAGGCACAACGCGGCAACGCTGGTGGCGGTGGCCGTCCCGGTGGCGGCGAAGGCCGTCCAACGTATCGCGACCAGCAAGGCCATCCCGAGGCTCCCCACGTTCATGCGGACGGCGATCGCTGGGTCGGTCATGAGGGGGGCCGCAACGATGCTCGTTATCATCAGGACCATGTATGGGAACACGGACGCTTCGGCGGTGAAATCGGCCGCAACCACATCTATCGCCTTGAAGGCGGAGGCCGCGACCGTTTCTGGTTCGGCGGCTTTTACTGGGACGTCGCGCCGTACGACTACGACTACACCAACGATTGGCTATGGAACAGCGACGACATCGTGATATACGACGATCCAGATCACCCCGGCTGGTATCTGGCTTACAACACCCGGCTCGGAACCTATGTCCACGTGCAGTATCTCGGCAACCAGTAACTGTCGTCTAGCTTGCCTGACGTTGTTTAAAGTTCTCTGTTTTTGGATTGGATCAACCCACACGCGGAATCCGCGTGGGGTTTTTGTTACACCAGAAAAAATGCAGTCGCGACATTCAGATCTGTTGGCTTTCGACCGCCAACAACGTTGCCTTTTATCGTTGCTAACCGCGGTAGTCGGGACCTAAGTTTTCAATTTCGACGGTCGACGCCACAGGAGCCGCTCTCGTAGATAAACAGGTCAAAACGCAACCCATCCGGTCCAACCCGGGTGCTCAGTCTTCGGCTGCGCGTGCCGTCGCTGGAACTCCAGGAATATTGGCGATTCTGAACCTATAACAAGCCATGAGAGTTTCGGCTCATTGCTTAGATGGACGATGTAAAACTTGTTGTCCTGTTCTTCAACCGCTACACCATCATGTGGGCATTCCTCGACAAAGCGAATTACCTCTGCGGCGCTGGCTGCACGAATTGGCGAAGTAAGAACGACCATCTGTCCAACCACTGTCTCATCCGGAATGGTTTTGACCAGTTCCTTCAAATCTGCTGTATTGATCACGAAACCGCCCGAGCGGCCGTTCGGCATTTTTGCACCCTTGATGCGACCTGACAGGTCCCAATAATGGCAATAAAGCAACGTTGAAACAATTCGTCGCTCCCGAACACCCCAGTCACGTGATAACTCATGCCCAGCCTGATTCCTGTTCCAGTTCCAGTTCTCCGATTACCGTGTTTGCCAGGCACTGACGGCCTTCTTATAAATCCAGGTAATGACAGTTGTTATCGCTGGACCGATTCCAGTTTCGAGCCACTACAATGGGAAGCCAGGTTTAGTTGAGGGAGCAGAAGGTGGTCACAACGGCGAAATCGGAGCTGAAAATCGTTCGTTATTTTCTTGCCGCAGGATTCCTTGTTCCGTGTCTGCTTTATCTCGTTATTGTGGTCGGAGACTTACGCATCCAAGGATGGTGGATTTGGATGCTGCTACTCCCCTGGCCAACGTTTGCGCTGATGATGTCAGCAGAGGCGGGAGGCGGTACGACCGGTCAAGCCATTGCCTTTCTGATTTCCGCAGCGACGAATGTGGCCGTATACGGCGTGGTGGGGGTCGCCTTTCGCTTTGTCTATCGTCGGTCTCGCTCGCGAGCGAGCTAACAGTCGCGTAATCGGAAACTGACCCGATACTCTCGCGACACATCGTTTGCATCCCTACGATGCGTATGTTAACTTTGCGCGGTAAAGGGAAATCGCCCGAGAATCTCACGACACGTGCTGTGCCACACACAAAACAAATCTCGCCATCGCCTATCGCCGCTCCCAAGACCCTCGGTCCCTTGAGCGTGGAGGAGTCCGAGCTGCTCAAACAACTCGATCTTTCCCGCATGCCTCGCCACGTGGCGGTCATCATGGACGGCAACGGCCGCTGGGCGCAGCGCCGTCATCTTCCGCGCATCGCCGGCCATCGCTACGGCACCAAGACGGCCCGCACCACCATTGAAACTTGCGCGCGGCTGAACATCGAAGCTCTCACCCTCTACGCTTTTTCCGTCGAGAATTGGCGCCGCCCCAAAGTTGAAACCGATTTCTTGATGCAGCTCCTGCGCGAGTATATCCGCAAAGAAATGCCGCTCATCCAGCGCAATAACATCCGCATGCGTTTTCTCGGACGCATCGATGAGCTTCCTCCGGGAGTGCAAAAAGATGTACGCCAGGCTACCGAGCAGACCGCCGGGAACACTGGCATGTGCCTGTGCATCGCGTTCAACTACGGCGGCCGCGCCGAAATTGTCGATGCCATGAACGCCATTCTCGCGCAGCGCTCCGGCAACGGCAGTAATAGCCACGCAGCGAACGGCCATGCAGTTGCGAAGCGCAACGGTCATGTATCTGCCAGTCACAGAAACGCGATACACAGCGACACGGCAGAACAACATGCGCACGCCGCTGGCAATGGCCACTTCCAGCGCATCACCGAGGATGAAGTTTCGAGTTATCTATATACCGAAGGCTTGCCGGATCCCGATCTGCTCATTCGCACCAGTGGAGAAATGCGAGTGAGCAACTTCCTGCTGTGGCAAATAGCCTACGCCGAAATGTATGTCAGCGAAACACTGTGGCCCGACTTCAACCGCGCCCGCCTGCTCGAAGCGCTCGTGGAATTTCAAAAACGCGAACGCCGCTACGGCGGTCTGCATCAGCCAAATTCCTCCGACAGCTCCGAAGTCGCCTCCTTGGACGACGCCCCCCACGCCGCAGGCAAATAAGCGTTTCCCCTAGCGGCGCTCTCTCGAAGTAATAAAAAGAAAAGGCCTACCCCGCAACGAATTGCAAAGGTAGGCCATGTGAAAAAAATCCGCGATCGCTTACTTCACCGTAACTTCACGCGCCAGGTGGCTCGCAACGACCTCGCGGAGATCGTTACGTTTTTTCCCGGATTCGATCATTGCCTCACGGCTGCCATAGTGCTTGGTCGCAATTGATGCGCCCTTCGTGTCCAGCTGATCGAGTGCCGCCCAATTTGGATACAAGATGCCAACCGCCACATCCCAATCGTGCGGATGATCCGCCACCGGGTTCACGAAGGCTTTGTACTCCAGGATGAATCCTGCTTTCTTGAATTCGTCATAGACCGGTTTAATGTTCTCGCGGAAGTCCTTCCAGAATGCATCTCCTTGCCCGGGTTTGAGCGAATAATACGTCACCCGCCATACTGGTCCTACCTCGTAGTTCGGGCTTTGCGCCAGCAGCGCGCTAGCCATCAACAATGTCGCCGTTAAAACAACCATCGAAATTACTCTTCGCATCGATATTTCCTCACAATCAAAATGTAGGATTTTGGTCCTGGGGCCCCGTTTCCAATTACGTGAGAGGCCGAGAATCTATCACCCGTCGTACTCTCCGTCAATCTCGCCTATTGCATTTGCTGGATGTTGTTGCAGACCTCAAAAACGCGAAGGGTGCCTCACCCTCGATTTTCAGGGTGGGTCTTAGGATTTTGTTTCCCATTTTGTTTTGTAGTTTTTCCCCGCGGCGATTTTTTATGCCCGAGCGCTCAAATCTGAACCAGGAATTTTTGCTTTTTTTTTGAAACCAAGATGCGCGCTCCATTATTTTCTACGCGCAATGTGATGTAATGTTCCCCGCACCAATCAGGGGACTCAGCCTTTCATGACCTGGAAAAGAGTGGCTACCGCCGCGGTATTAATCCCCGTGGTAGTTGCCCTGGTACTTTGGGGTTCGACCATCATCGTGACGCTCGTCTTGGCGCTAGTGATGCTGCTCGCCCTCTTTGAATATTTTGCGCTGGGCGACGCCATGGGCCATCGCGCCTACCGTTTCTGGACCGCCACCTGCGCGCTCATTATTTTGTATCTGCAGTGGCTGACCACCGCAGTCCGCTGGGGCGAGTTCGGCGGCATTATCTACCCAGCCCGGCTGGCCTGGCTTCTTCACAGTTTTTTTCCTCGCGCGGAAGACGCCATCTTTCTCTTCGTACTTGGAATCGCGCTCATCACGCTGGCCACTCGGCGCCCCATCGTCGAAGCGCTGCCTTCCGCCGGCATCAGCTCAAGCGGCCTGTTGCTCGTAGCCTTTCCGCTTACGTACGCAATTCGCCTCCATGCACTCGGCAGGGAAGGCCCGCGTCTTTTGCTTTTCGTGCTGGTGCTGATTTGGGCCAGCGATTCCGCCGCGTACTTCGCAGGCCGTGCACTCGGCAAACATCCCTTTGCGCCGCACCTGAGCCCCAAGAAAACCTGGGAAGGCTCCATCGCCGGTTTCGCCAGCTCTATTCTTGTAGCCTTTGCATTTATGCGCTGGCTCTCCGTGCCCATCGTGATTTTGCTTGGCGCTGCCGCCGCGGGCAACATCGCCGGTCAAATCGGCGATTTGCTCGAGTCCGCCTACAAACGCAGCGCAGGTGTCAAAGACTCTGGCGCGCTCTTGCCCGGCCACGGCGGCATGCTCGATCGCATCGATGCCCTTATTCTGGCCATCCCCGTAGTCTGGTACTATTTTGTTTTGGTTTACCCGCCCAGCGTCTAGGCGCGTACCCCCGCAATGCGCGTTGCGGTGGGTATGCTCGACGCCCGTAATGCAGAAAGAGGGCAATGTCCTAATCTGATCTGGATGAAGTTTTCGAGATTCCATCGAACATGCAGCCTTAACTGTTCCGTGTATTTCTTCAGGAGGGACAAATGATTTTTGGGGCTCACGTGATTGTCTACAGTAAAGACGCGGAAGCAGACCGCGCATTTTTCCGCGACGTTCTCGGGTTCAAATTCGTGGATGCGGGTCACAGCTGGTTGATCTTCGCCCTTCCGCCGGCCGAAGCCGCTTTCCACCCATCCGATGAGAATGGTGCCCACGAACTCTATTTCATGTGCGACGATTTGCAGACCGAGATGGCGTCGCTCGCGAAGAAGGGCGTCAATTGCCCAGAAGTTCAGGAAGCACGATGGGGTTCAATTGCGAAAATGCGGCTTCCAGGTGGGGGTGACGTCGGCTTTTATCAGCCGAAGCATCCTACGGCCTTAAGCTTGAAATGAGCCGCACGTGAAGTTAGCACATTGCCAGAAAGAGACTGCGTGAATCATTTAGCTATCCTGGGTTCCACCGGCTCCATCGGACGTCAGTGTCTCTCCGTCGTGGAGGAGTCGCTTCCCGATCAATTCGTGGTCTGTGGGCTAGCCGCCGGCTCGAACCTCGACGAACTCGTCAAACAAATTGAGCGTCACCGCCCTAACGTTGTGTCCGTAGCCAACGCGCAAAAAGCCGATGAGCTTGCCGAACGCTTGCGCGTCCACAAAGTCGCGCCGCTTCCCAGCATTCATCACGGCCGCGAAGGCATGCTGACCATCGCGACGCTCTCGCGCGCTGAAATTGTTGTCTCCGCGGCCGTTGGCATCGTCGGCCTCGAAGCCACTTACGAAGCTGTAAGACTCGGCAAGACCGTGGCGCTTTCCAACAAGGAAGTTTTGGTTGCTGCCGGCGAATTGGTCATGGCCGCCGCCAAAAAAGCTGGCCGCGAACTCCTTCCCGTCGATAGCGAACACAACGCGGTGCATCAATGCCTTCGCGGCGGTAAATCCACCGAAGTTCGCCGCCTGGTGCTCACTGCATCTGGTGGACCGTTCCGCAAGACGCCGCTTTCCGCTTTCGATTCCATCACGCCAGAGCAGGCTTTGGCCCATCCCAACTGGCGCATGGGTAACCGCATCACCATCGATTCCGCGACCATGATGAATAAAGGCTTCGAGATTATCGAAGCTCGCTGGCTTTTCGGTATGCGCCCTGACCAGATCGATGTGGTCATCCATCCGCAATCCACGGTGCACTCCTTCGTTGAATTTATTGACGGCAGCGTTCTGGCCCAGTTAGGTCCAACCGACATGCGTATGCCTATCCAGTACGCGTTAACCTATCCCGAAAGACTCGCATCTAAACAAATAGCGCTGGACTGGAAGAAATTAAAGCGTCTGGATTTCGCCTCGGCCAGCACCCGGCGTTTCCCTTGTTTGAAATTAGCGCGGGAAGCCATGAAAAAAGGCGGCGCTTTGCCCTGCGCTTTGAATGCCGCCGATGAAGTAGCCGTCGCCGCTTTTCTGGAGCGCCGGCTTTCATTCCCTGGCATCGCTGGAGTAATCGAACGCGTGCTGGCCCGCACGCCGCGCGTGAAGTTTGAAAATATTACCGACGTGCTGGCTGCCGACGCGGAAGCCCGTCACATGGCCAAGGAAGAAGTAGCCCGGTTGTCATCAGTTACCGCGGTGGCATCTTAGGCCGAATTTAATTACGCCAATAAAATCTGCCGTCGTAGAATAAGAACACTGTAGGATAAAAAGTCGGGAGAGAAGATTCGCATGAATTTGCTGCTAGGCGTCGCGCTGGTACTCGGTTTGATGATCATGATTCACGAGTGGGGCCATTTCATTGTGGCCCGGCTCTTCAAAGTTCGCGTGGACGTTTTCTCCATCGGCTTTGGTCCGCGCCTCTTTGGATGGAAAAGCGGCGACACGGATTGGCGCGTTAGCGCCCTGCCATTTGGCGGCTACGTGCGCATGGCCGGTCAGGATATGTCCGACGTGGACGCCGGCGAAAAACCTCCCACCGGATCTTCCGATGAATTGATGAGCAAGCCGCGTTGGCAGCGTGCCCTTATTTCTTTCGCCGGGCCGGCCGTAAATTTGATTTTCCCGATACTCGCGCTGGCCATTTTGTTTATTGCCGTGGGCGTACCCCATTCCGCTTACCTCGACCAACCCGTGCAGGTCGTAGCGTTAACCTCGAAGTCCGACGCGCAAACCAGCCCATTTCATCCCGGCGACAAAATCCTTAGCCTGAACGGCGTCAAAAACCCAACCTGGGAGCAAGCCGCGAAAGCCATCAGGGAAGAAACGCCAGGCAGCTCTCTTTCCGCGGAAGTAGAAAATGGCGGCGTGCGGCGCACGGTGCAAACCACTCTCGGCGATTCCGCTAGCTCCGACCGCATGCTTGGTTATCCGCCGCTCCTTCCTGTGCTTGACGAGGTAGCTTCAGGCAGCCCCGCCGACCACGCCGATTTGAAGGAAGGCGACGCCATCCAATCTGTTAACGGCCAGAAAATTCAGTACTGGGGACAATTCGTCGATCGCGTGCGCGGTTCGGAAGGGAAGCCCGTGCAGCTCGATTTGCTGCGCAATGGCCAAACTGTTCACACCCAGGTAACTCCGGCGCAGGGCGCCACCGAATCCGGCGAAAAAATTTATCAGGTGGGCGTCGCTGTCCGCGATCAGACTTCTTACCGTCGCGAAGGACTCGGCGAAGGGCTGCATGACGCGGTGGTCATGACCGGCGAACGCATATCAGAAACCGTGAGCGTGGTGGCCAAATTATTCAGCGGCCGCGTTTCCGTGAAGCAGCTTCAGGGCGTAGTGGGCATTTCTCGCGCCGCCGGAGAAGCAGTGCGCAAGGGCGCGCTAGCGGTTCTCTCGCTGATGGTTTTGATCAGCGTCAATCTCGGCATCCTCAACCTTTTGCCCATCCCAATACTCGACGGCGGCAACATTCTGTTGCTGGCCATCGAAGGGATAATGCGCCGGGACCTGAGCATGGCCTTCAAAGAGCGCTTCGTGCAGGTGGGCTTCGTCTTCCTGCTCGCAATCATGGCTTACGCCGTCTACAACGACGTAATGCGCATGCTCCCCATCCACTCCTAAATTTCAGGCAGCTCTTGGTTTAAAACACGCGCAAACTCGAAAAGGTACAAGGCCAAATTCGTATCTACGCATACCTCCGAGTCGTCAGCACTGAGGCTACAATTCGCTCGCTTCACAGCGAGACTAAGATTGCCGATTCAAGCATCAGGGCAACAAAGGCTGGGGGAGGTACGGTTGACAACGCTGTGTGGTGGAATTGGCAAACGCAGAGGGTTCCCATCGACATTAATAGTCCAGATGACGGACTGCGAGAACTCTTGCTCGCTCACAAATCGATTTTCCCAATAATCAAACGGCATGACGGACCGGAGACTGATATTTACTTGGAAGTGGCGACTCAGTATCAGGAAGGCGACGCACCCGAAGGCCTGTATCTATCGGCTGAGACTATTTTATTACTCAGCGAAATGGGCGCAGCGCTGGATAAACGACGTCGAGTAATGATTTTAGCTTTTGCAAAAATTTACAAATCTCGCTTGCCCATCAACGACCGAACGCAGTTACGACTTCCGAGTATGGAAGACGTTAGGGAGCAGGGACGCTGGCGATGGATTGGTTTTCGATTTGAGCCAGCTCATTACGCAGGCGTGCCGCTTCGGCGCGATATTTTGCCGCCTCGACGTGGTACCTCACAGCGGGAACGCTGCCGATCGCATTGAAAAGCTTGGTGATGGCATCGTTTTTGCCTTTGCCGGTATGTTCTAGTTGGTTGGCAAGATCGTCTTGGTCTTGTGCGTCGCCCTCCAATCCGGCAATGCGGCGCTGAAGATCCTGGATTGTCGCCCAGCGCTGAGCGCGGGCGATGGCAGCATCGGTGACCGTGGTGTTGGCGGCGTCCCAATTTCCCGGGCCGCGAATCTCCAGAACATTTTTGAAAGCGTCGAGATTGATGGCGCCGCGTCGATTGCCAAGATCGGCAGACATGCGGTACCAAGTCACGGCCCTGGCGTCGTCGGGCTTTACGCCTTGGCCGAACTGATACATCCAACCAAGCTGATTTTCTGCGTTGCTGTTGCCGTGCGCCGCAGCTTCGACGAACCAAGACATGGCCTTGGCATAATCGGTTGGCCCGCCGAGGCCCTTCTGAAACATATATCCGATATTTTCCTCGGCGTCGTTGCTGCCATGTTCCGCGGCTTTGTAAAACCAGGAAAGAGCCTCGGCGTAATCCTTCGACTGGCCCCATCCTTCCTCGGCCATAAAGCCCAACTGGTTTTCGGCGTCGGAGTTGCCGTGTCCCGCCGCGCGAAGATACCAGGTATGGGCTTGAGCAAAGTCCTGCTTTACCTTGTATCCGCACTGGTAAAAGTAGCCAACTTGCTTTTCGGCCTGCGAGAGATTCTGGTCGGCCGCTTTGCGGTACCAATCAAGGGCTTGTTTGTAATCACGCTTGACGCCAACCCCATCCTCGAACATGCCGCCCACATTATATTGTCCCAGCGCATAGCCCTGCTTCGCTGCGGAACGATAGTAGGCTACGGCTCGCTGGTAATCCCGCGGCACGCCGAACTTATGTTGGTACATGTAGCCCAGTTGATTTTGAGCCGGAGGAAAGCCCTGGTTCGCGGACTTCGTAAACCAGAGGAGTGCCTGACCGTAGTCTTGAGGAACGCCGACGCCGCTAAAATAATGGTTCCCGAGGGCGAACTGCGCCTGCGCATCTCCCGCAGCGGCGGGCTCGCGAAGAGAGTAGAAGTCGTTGTCCTGCGGCGGTGCCGCCGTCGTCGCCTGGGTTGGCGTCGGGATCGGTCCCTGCGGTCGCGCTGCGGAAAGCAGAGTGAACATAAAGAAAGCTGCAATCGGGGCCCTAGCTCGAAAGCTCATGGAGATCTCCCCTTCGCGAATCTTCGAAAATAACCGGGAAGGATGCAACTGGAAATGGCTTCTCTTACCTATGCAACCGCAGCCCCTCGCAGCAATCCGCACGACGGCATCCCATCAACTGCCATCTTCCAGTAGCCTGCCATGCGGAGGTTCATATAACGATAGACCGCTTGTACTAAAGGGACAAAATGTGCTCAATGCCGTATTTGCAGGCAGGTAGCCAGCATGAAAGGACTAAGGCCAGGGCCTTCGCATATATCGGAAGCTAGCCAATACATTCATTTCTGATTTTTGCTGGGATGCGCAGCGATTGGGTACAACGAGCAGATACGAACGCTTCCCCAGCACTCGCAAATTCGCGGTACCGTTCTCCAGGCGGCGCTCGTAAACACTGTATTCGCTGAAAATCTAATTACTGGTGCCAGGCGCGCATTCGCGGGATCCAGCGCGGAATGTTCTTGCAGTATTCTGCGTATTCCGCGCCGAACATTTTTTGCAGCGTGGGTTCCTCATACAGCCGCACAAAAAAAGCTACTCCCACCGCCACCGCGAACACCACCACGATAGCCGCCCAGTTCGCCCGCCCAAAGAGCACCCACAAACCCAGCCAGCCCACGCAGAACCCTACATACATTGGGTTGCGGACATGGCGGTAGAATCCCACCACCACCAGCCTCTGCGGTGGAGCAATCGGCACAGGTGTTCCGTGTCCCGTCCATCCGAAATCCCAGATGCACCTTAGGGCCACCGCGAAACCCAGCACAGCCGGCACCGCCGCAATCCAGCGCCAGCGCGCCACGCCAGCCATGTCAACTTGAAAGCCCAGCAAGGGCGGCAGCAACCAGAACCACAGCGCAAGGAATGCAGCGCCCGCGGCCAGAGACGCGAGGGCTGTAGGCCAATGCGCGGCGTGACTTGGACCTTCTGCAGTCCCAGGCTCCCCGTTCGCCATGAGCGCCTCCATTAGCGCCGAAGTATGAGCCCATAGTTCAACACCGGCAACAAAAACAGCACCGAAATAGTGACTCACTCCGTTAACTCCCGATCAGCCAGCTACTCGGAAGTATGGCCGGACCACGCGCTATGTCTTGACAATTCGCATTACACAGACATCTGCCAGAACTTGAGCGTACTCGTTTGACGCGAGCTTCATGCCCAGCCTACACTCTGCCGTTCACTCGTGAATGACCGGGTTGCTGAAGGGAAATTATGACAGCAGAATTGCAAGGCAAAGTTGGGCTCGTGACCGGCGGCACATCGGGTATCGGTCGTGATACCGCTGTACTTTTCGCGAAGGCAGGAGCCAAAGTGGTGGTCGCGGGCCGCCGCGAAGTGGAAGGAGAAGAAACCGTGGAGTTGATCCGCCGTGCCACCGGCAGCGATGCGCTGTTCGTGAAGGCCGACGTGTCGAAAGCCGCCGAAGTTGATGCTCTTATTCAAAGGGCGGTCGAAAAGTTTGGCCGCTTGGACGTCGCGTTCAATAATGCCGGCATCGAAGGCCACTGGGTACCCATCACCGAACAATCTGAAGAAGACTGGGATCATACGATCGACATCAATCTCAAAGGCGTTTGGCTATGCCTCAAGTACGAAATTCGACAGATGCTCAAGCAGGGCGATGGCGGAGCTGTCGTCAACATGGCGTCTGTAGCGGGCTTGATGGGTTTAGCGGGGGCGGCGACGTATAGCGCCAGCAAGCACGGCGTGATGGGGCTCACAAAGTCCGCCGCGCTGGAAAACGCTCGAAGCGGCATCCGGGTAAACGTCGTGTGTCCGGCAGTGATCGAGACGCCCATGGCGGACCGTGCCTATGAGGACCCGGCTATTCACAAGTTTGTTCTCGGTCTTCATCCTATCGGCCGTTTTGGAAAGCCCGAGGAAATCGCAGAAGCAGTGGTGTGGATGTGCTCTGACCGCGCGTCCTTCATAACTGGACAGTCCCTCGTTCTCGATGGCGGCTTACTGGCGGGCCCCAATCCTCCCAAGCAGGGCGCGTAGAGTGACGTAACTCTCGCGACGCAAACCACCAACATTTGGTCTCGCTGGAAGAGCAGACCGTCGTTGGATCAGATCGCTCCTTTCCATGAAAGGAAAAATGAAGCGGATGGGTGTATAGTGGGCGACCTGGGCCCCAAAATCGAAAATGCGGTTAGGGAGGTCCCCTCATGCCGTTCTATCTTCATCAGATCAGCTACACACCGGAAGCACTTGCAAAGCTCATTGGCAATCCGCAGGATCGCTTTGAAGCTGTCCGCGGTCCGATAGAAAAGCTCGGTGGCAAGATCAAGGACTCATACTTCGCCTTCGGCCCGTATGATGCCGTACTCATCACCGAGATGCCCGACAATGTGGCAGCCGCCGCCATCGCATTGGCATTCTCCGCGGGCGGTGCGTTGCGAACTTGCCAGACGACGGCGCTGATGACTAACAGCGAGGCGCTCGATGCCATGCGCAAAGCTGGCACGAGCGGCTACAAGCCGATCACGGCAAAAGCTGCCTCGGCTAAGTAGTAATTCTGCTGAAAAGGACTGCTCCTGGGATCAAGAAAGAGACAAACTGGACGTGTGCCTCGACCAATCCCGGCCCGGTCTGATGCGCTCGGCTGATTCAATAGAGAGCCCTAACGCCAGACTCGCAGATCATTTGGTAGTGTCCTGATTCTTCAAATTAGGACGCTACCGATCATTTCGCATCTTTGCTGTGATGCGCAGCGTTTAGGTACAATGAGCTGATACGAATGCTCCCCGGCACTCGTAAATCCGCGGTACCGTTCTCCGGAGGGCCTAGCATGGCAGCATCGCCGTCCCGCCGCGTCTCCACCGGGGAACGCCTCAACACCGCCGAAACTACCGGTAAACTTCAGCAGATTTTAGCCCAGCGCGGTTTGCGCATGACCAAGCAGCGGCGCGTCATTCTGCAGGTCATGGACACCGCCGAGCAGCATCTCGACGTCGATCAGATCCTGGCGCGCGCGCAGAAGATCGATCCCGGCGTACACCTTGTCACTGTGTACCGCACCATTGACCTGTTAAAAAAACAGGGACTCATCGATGAGCTGGACTTGCTGCATCTGCGAGGCGATCGCCACTACTACGAAAGCCACGGTCCGCGCGACCATATTCATGTGGCCTGCCTGCGTTGCGGCAAAGTCCGCGAATTTGAGAGCCGCCTCTACGAACAATTGAAAGAGCAGATCGCCCGTGATTTCGACATGAAAGTAACGATTTCGCGCACGGAAGTAGGCGGCTACTGCGGCGCCTGCCTGGCAGCCGATCCGTCCCTCGCCACACCGTCGAAAACCGCGGCGCAGCCTGCTTCCGCGGACGACCGCGAGCACACCCGTTCGCATTAATCAGCGCTTTGTAGGTCGCGGCTTTAGCCGCGACATCAATGAAGCGGTAAACACGTGGGCTTTAACCCCTGAAGCAGGGACACACTGTCCGAGTCGATCGGCAAAGTTGCAACTCTAAAATGCGCGCTACCGAAGAAGAAGCGATATTTCGCTTATCCAAAAACAATAGCTAGACCAACTGCGCCGAACGCAACCTTCGCAACCGGTTGAAGAAGCGGTTCGCGTTGTCGATATCCCGCGCGATCTGCTCGCGCAACTCCGCGGCGCCGCTGAATTTCTTTTCTGGCCGCAAGCGTTTCCAGAAGCGCACTTCCATGCGCTTCGCTGGAATCTCGCCGCGAAAATCCAACAGATGCGTCTCCACCGTAAGCGCATTTCCATTAAACGTGGGCCGCATGCCAATATTCGTCACCGAGCGGTGACTGCGCGAATCGCCGGGAAAACAGGTGCGCGTGATGTATACCCCGCGCGCCGGCAGCAATTCCTGCTCGGAAGCAAGGTTCAGCGTCGGGA
Organism: Candidatus Acidiferrales bacterium; assembly: GCA_035603415.1. GTDB lineage: Bacteria > Acidobacteriota > Terriglobia > Acidiferrales > UBA7541 > Acidiferrum. The sequence continues at coordinate 5,146 of DATNKL010000158.1, read as the reverse complement.
AAGTAAACTTGCTTCCAGTTCCCGTGCCGCTGACCACGTCTCCGGTCAAAACGAACGGCCGCCCGAGTAGCCGGCCCGCGTGGCTTACGTCGCCTTCCGCAATCTCTCGCCGAATAATGGTGCTGGAAACAATTTCTCCGCGAAAAACGACCGGCGGAACGATCACCACTTCAAATCCCAATCGCTCTCCAAGGTCGCGTAATAATTTTACGTTGCCGGCCTGGCGATGCCCGAAGCGAAAATTCTCTCCCACCAGAATTGTAGCCACGCGCAACTCGTCAACCAATATCTGTTCGACAAAATCTTCAGGAGCCAGTCGCGACAGCTCCATGGTGAACGGCATTACCACTGCTGCTTCCAGACCCAGAATGCTGCACCACTCGATGCGTTGCGTGTTGGTGGAGATTCGCGGAGGCGCCGACTCCGGCCGCAAAACTTTTAACGGCGGTGGGTCAAAAGTCAGCGCCGTTGACACCGCGTTCGTTTCCAGCGCTCGTTCAACCGTAGCCCGCAAAATCGCTTGATGCCCCAAATGCAGACCGTCAAAATTTCCCACCGCCAGCACGCTGGATCGTTTGGGAGAAGAGTAGTACGCATTCCACGCCGCGGGCGAAGCAAACGTACTCACGCCGGCTGCGCGCTTCGGCGCCGGTTTGCATGCAGCATCTCGATTCTCATGTTGCTTCTCGTCGGGCACGTTAACACTGACATCGAATTGCAATCCATCGTAGGCCAGTTGCACGTTGGGAAATCCTGTGTCGCGTAATCTCTGATTTGTTTCAGCGTGCGACAAATCGTGCGCGATATGCGTGAACCACGCCCGCTTCGGCGCCAGCCTCTTCACCAGCGCCAGCGCCTGCTCCACGGTCTGATGCATCGGGTGAGGAATATCGCGCAGCGCATCAATAATTAAATCGTCCAGATCCTGCAGCAGCGCCATGGACGTTTCCGGCAGCGAACTAAAATCCGTCAGATATGCTGCTTTACCAAAGCGGTAGCCCAAAACTTCTAGGTCGCCATGCGCGAGTGGTACAGGAATAATCGGCACGCCGAGCAATTCAAACGGGCCCGTCACCACGTGCAAATCTACGATAGGAACCGTGCTCACCGTGGGCTTGCCGGTAAAGACATACGCAAAAGCTTGCCGCAAGATTGCAAAAGTTTCTTCATTGCCGTACACCGGCAGGGCCGCGCGCTGGCGAATGTTGAACGGGCGAATATCATCGAAGCCCATGATGTGATCGGCATGCCCGTGCGTCAGCAAAATCGCATCAAGCCGATCCATGCGGGCGCGCAAAGCCTGCTGGCGAAAATCGGGCGTGGTATCGATCACCACGTTTTGCCCGCCCCGCGACAGCAACAGGGAAGGGCGCAATCGTTTGTCGTGAGAATCGCGCGAAGCACATACGCGGCAGTGACAGCCCGGCGAAGGAACTCCCATGGAGGTGCCCGAGCCCAGCACGGTAAGTTTTATTGGCTGTTGTTTCGATTCAGCGGACATAGGGAAGAACGGAGTTGTATAGCGAACCCGTACTGTCAAGCGCGCCCTGAAAAATATTTTAGAAACATTCTCGAGCTTCGGGCTGAAACCAAGCCGACAAGGGAATTAATGCTTGCTGCCGACCTTCGCTTGTTGCGCAACTTTGGCGGCCTGCGCAGCCAGTGCCTGGTTCACTTCCAGATAGGTCATCTTCAATTTGCCGAGCAGATCGATCAGCAAATTCTCTTCTTCCGGCGCCAGACGCCCCTTGGTTTTTTCCTGCAGCACATCCAGCATGTCGATCAACTCGCGCGCCGCTTCGGGATCGATCACCGGTTGGCCCGTTCGCGGGTCGGCGTAGGCGCCCAGCACCATCGCGGCGTTGCTGCCAATCATGCGAATCAAATTTTCAAACGCGGCTGAAGCTTGTGGTGCATCCGCGGGAGGCTGCTGGGCGTTGTCTGGCGTTCCTTGCGCCACGGGCGTGGCAGGTTGGCGCGCCGCTTCCAGTTGCGCCTCGCGTTCCGCTTTACGCTCTTCCGCTTCAACTACGTCTTTGCGAATATCGCCCTCGGCCGTAAAAGGCCGTCGGTCAATTACGCGAAAAGATTCTTCTTGCTTGTCTTCAGGCAAAGTAGTCCCTCAATCGTTAATGTCGCTTCTAGTTTATCATGCCAGTTCTGTTTAGCCATCGTTGCGGCTGCGGGTTCAAGCTTTCGATCTTGTGGATAGAGTGATGAGTACTCTTGTCAAAACTTGCCGGTCGCCGTAAAGTGGTCACCCCGCGCCAAAATAAATTTCTGCGGACAGCCGATGCGCTCCCCACAAAAAAAATCAGCCAAGTCGAAAAAGAAAACTTCAGCACGAAGCACCATCGCACGGAAACCGGCGCGCGCCGCCACCATCTCCGCCGGAGAATGGTTCGAGAAGCTCGTCGCCGTGCAAAAGCGTCTACGCGCGCCACAGGGCTGTCCCTGGGACCGCGAGCAAACCCACGCCACGTTGCGCCCCTACTTGATCGAAGAAGCGTATGAAGTTATTGACGCCCTCGATTCCGGTGACGACGCCAAATTTGCCGAGGAGATGGGCGATCTTTTGCTCCAGGTAGTTTTTCATTCCGAAATTGCCCGCGAACAAGAGCGCTTCAGTGTCGCGGATGTGCTGCGGGAAATTCACGACAAGATGGTGCGGCGTCACCCCCACGTCTTCGGCGACGTTCGCGCCAAAAATTCCGCTGAAGTTTTACAAAATTGGGAGCGCATCAAAGCCACGGAACGCCTCGAAAAAGACACTTCCTCTGAAAATGCCCAGCCCAGGCAGCAGAAGCCTGCATCTCTGCTCGACGGCGTTTCTCGCGGACTACCGGCCATGCTGCAAGGCCTGCAACTAACACGCAAAGCGGCCCGTGTAGGCTTCGACTGGCACGACGCCGACGGCATCTTCGAAAAATTGCGAGAAGAAATGGCCGAGGTTCGCCACGCGCTGGCCGAAAAGGATTCCAAAAAAACCGAAGAGGAACTCGGCGATCTGCTTTTCGCGGTGGTAAATCTCTCGAGGTTTGTGCAAGTCGATCCAGAAATTGCGCTGAAGAAAGCCAACGTGAAATTTCAGCGCCGCTTCATGGAGATGGAGAAAGCCGCGTTGCAGAGCGACCGCACCTTCGACGGCTTGCCTCGTGAAGAGAAAGAATCGTTGTGGGACGCGGTGAAACACGGCGAGAAAAAGATCGTCGATGCGCGAAAATCGGGCAATGGCGAATCGCAAAGCGTGAAGCCGCAAGCTTCGCGTATGAGCGCGTCCAACGGACGATGACCGGTAACATCGTCATTCGCAAATGCCAATCGCTCGAGGAATTTCAGCTTTGCGTAGCGCTGCAGCGCGAAATCTGGCAAGAAGCGGACCTTGAAATTGAGCCGCTCACGACCTTTGTGGTAGCGGCCAACACCGGCGGCCAGGTTCTTGGAGCCTTCGACGGCGAACGCCTGGCAGGCTTTACTTTAGCGGTCGCCGCCATCCGTGATGGCGTTCCGTATCTGCATTCGCACATGACCGGCATCCACGCCGCCTTTCGCGACCGCGGCATTGGCAGAATGCTTAAACTTTTCCAGCGCGACGAAGCCCTCAGCCGGAATATTCGCCTCATCTGCTGGACTTTCGACCCGCTGGAATTTCGCAATGCGTATTTCAACCTCAATCGCCTCGGCGCGATCAGCAGAACATATTTGCCTAATTTCTATGGCGTCACCAGCAGCCCTTTGCATCGCGGCCTAGCCACTGATCGTCTTCTAGCCGAATGGCATCTCGATTCGCCGCGCGTTATGGCCGTCATCGCCGGCGCGCCTGCCCAAAGTCCTGAATTAGCCGCAGTAATCGAAATGCCCGCAGCGCCGGGTGACGGTGCATCCCCGATTCCGGGACAGTCACCAGAACAACTTGCAGAAATACAGTGGCGGCTGCGAAATGAATTTACAAAATATTTCCAGCGGAAGTACGCGGCGGTTGCGGTCCGCAAGGATACAGCAGGCCGTGGATATTTGTTATGTCCTTGGAGCGACTTTTAGGGAACGAGAGAGGACTCAAGGCCCGGCATGAAAATCAAGGAAATCACTCTTCGAGAACTGCCCATGAAGCTGGTCGCTCCTTTTGAAACCAGCATGGACCGCGTAGGTTCTCGCCGGGTTTTATTAGTCGAAGCGAATGTCGACGGTGTGACCGGTTGGGGTGAATGCGTAGCCGGTGAGGCTCCTTATTACAGTCCCGAGACGACACAGACCGCTTGGATCGCTTTACGCGATTATCTGTGGCCGCTTATCAAAGGGAGCCAGTTCAGCTCGGCGGCCGAAGTTTGGTCTTTGCTTTCGCGTGTGCGCGGCCACAACATGGCTAAAGCATCACTTGAAGCTGCGGTGTGGGATGCTGAAGCGCAGCTAAAAAATATTCCGCTTTGGAAATTGCTTAGTGGGACGCAACAGGAGATCAGTTCCGGTGTGTCGATCGGACTTAAAGAATCACTTGAAGAGTTGGTTGCAACGGTAAAGAAAGAAATCGAGGGGGGCTATCAACGCATCAAGATTAAAATCAAGCCCGGCAAAGATCTGGAATTGGTTCGCAGGCTGCGCCAGGATTTTCCGCGCATTAAATTAATGGTGGATGCCAACTCCGCTTATACCTTGGACGACTGGCCGATGTTGAAACAACTCGAAGGCTTTTACTTGATGATGATCGAGCAGCCGCTCGGATGGGACGATCTGTATAGTCACATCGAATTGCAAAAGAAGTTGGACACGCCGATCTGCCTCGACGAGTGCATTCACAACGAGGATCAAGCGCATGCCGCCGTAAGCCTGGGCGCCTGCAAGATCATTAATATTAAACTTGGCCGTGTGGGCGGGTTTACCGTGGCCAAGCGGATTCACGATATTTGCGCGCGCGCCGGGGTGCCGGTGTGGTGCGGTGGAATGCTAGAGACCGGCATCGGGCGAGCGCACAACATCGCTTTGTCTACGCTGCCGAATTTCACACTGCCGGGTGACGTCAGCGCCAGCAAGCGATACTGGCATGAAGACATCATCGATCCGGAAGTGACTGTTTCGTCGCGAGGCACGATCACTGTGCCACAGGGGCCGGGCATCGGTTTTACGCCGCGCCGTGAGCTGATCGAAAAAC
>DATNKL010000052.1:0-6747 GCA_035603415.1 Candidatus Acidiferrales bacterium | reverse complement strand
GGCATTGCCGTGGACAGCGCAGGGAACGTTTATATCGTTGGCGCAGCTTCACCTGGCTTCCCGACTACCTCCGGAGCATTTCAGAACACCTGCTACAACAACTGCGCCTTCTTAGCCAAATTAAATGCCGCGGGCTCTGCGCTTTCCTATGCCACATATATTGGTACGTCGGAGGGGATTGCTGAAGCTGCAGCGATAGACGCTTCGCAAAATGCCTATATCGGAGGAGAAAATCACGACCCATACTTCCCGAAAGTCAATTCCTTGCAGCCCTGCAACCTCACAGGCGTGGGCAACGGATTCCTATCCGAGATCAATGCCGCGGGGACACTGACGTTTTCAACCTGCTTAGGTCAAGGCACTCTACCCATGTTTCAGGCGGGCATCTCGGACTTGGTTTTGGGTCCTTTCGGGGAACGTGTACGTGATCGGCAGCGGCGGGGGCAGCCGGCCTGGTCAACCCGATTCAATCGCATCTTGGTAATAGTGTTGGTACTAGTGGCACTAGTGCCGACTTGTTTGTCGCCGAACTGGATTCGCGGACGCCCGCGCTGCTTTTTTCTTCACTGATTAACGTCGCCACCCTGGATATCGAGGACTATGCGACTGGCATCGGTGTGGATTCGAATGGCGAACCGTGACGCTTACGGGCACCGCGGTGGCCCCCAATATTGGGCTGGCCGTGCCTACCGGAGGATCAGCGTCTGCCTCGGTTTCGGCGGGGCAGAGTGCGACGTATACCCCTAGCCATTGGCGGAGCAGAAATTAGTGGGACCGCCACGGTGAGTTGTAGCGGCGCGCCAACCGGTGCGATCTGCTCGGTGCCCGGAACGGTTGCGTTTAACAGCACCGCACCCACCAGTTTTATGGTGAGTGTGAGCACCACTGCTCGCTCAAGCTGGTTATTTCCTCGCGGTTTCAAATCCGTGCCTTGGCTATGGGCCTTTACTTTGATCGCTGCCCTTGCTTTGTTGAATAGCAGGATGTCCCGCCAGTTGTGTTGGGCGCGCCTGCGTTTTGTGCCGCTAGCGGCGGTTCTGATTTACGGATGCGGCGGAGGATCCACCACGACGCAAAATTCGAATGGCACCCAGGCCGGAACTTATACCGTAACGGTAACTGCAACTTCGGGAAGCACGAGCCAGACCCAGAAATTAACGCTCATTGTGAATTAGAGAAGATAAAAACTGAACTGGCATGCGGCCGACGCTTGGCTGCTGTTCTTGCAAGATTCAGTTTATGCCGAGTGGCTGCGGACCTTCGAGGGTGGCACGTGCGGAGCGGCATCGACCTTGCCATCAAGTACCGTGAAGCCGCCAAGCTCCCGTCCGTTCTGCGGGAATAAAACTGTTCTGAAGGTTTTTGTCAGGATGATGCAATCGAACCACACCGTCCAGTTCCGAACATACCAGGCTTCCAGCTGCACGCGATCTTCGAGCGTCAGCTGATTTCTTCCGCTGACCTGCCAAAAACCGGTCATGCCCGGCCGTGAAGAAAGTATGGTGAAAAGATCCACACCAATTCTTTCGCGCTCCTGAGGCAGATATGGACGTGGGCCTACCAGGCTCATTTCGCCCTTCAAAACGTTTAAAAGTTGCGGAAGTTCGTCAATGCTCCAGCGCCTCAGGAACCGCCCGAAACGAGTCAGCCGCGGATCGTGATCGCGGAGCTTGGCGTACCTATACCACTCATCCGCGGCGGCGGGATTGCCCGCCAAGTGGTTCATCAACATCTCGTCCGATCGGACGTGCATGGTTCTGAACTTAATGCAGCGGAAATTGGCACCCTTGTACCCCAGCCGCTCCTGGATAAATAGCACCGGGCCACCGGAGTCGCTCTGAATCAGCAGCGCGACGATCAGGCAAAGCGGCAACACCACCACGGCAATGGCCAGCCCCAGCACCAAATCGAAAATGCGCTTCAGCCAACTGTTCCAGGGCTTGGCCAGATTATTGGAAAGCTTCAGCATCATCAGCCGCTCGCGCAGGAAGCCATCCACGCGCAGATTCATCATCGGCAAGCCCCACAACTGCGGAACTACGTAAATGCTTTCACAGCGCTGCTGCAGCTGATGGACCAGATTCAATAATTTGCCTTCTTCCAGATTGGGCAAAGCGATCAGCACGTCCTTCGCTTTGGTTTTCTTAATATGCTTGAGAGCGTCATTTAAATGCCCGAGAACAAAAACTTTCTTGTCTCCACACACCGCGATGCAGGCCCCTCGGCGGTTGGGATCTTCATCGAGTAAACCGACCACTTCGTAGCCCAACACCGGATCGGAAGATAATCCACGCATAGCCAGCTGAGCGGTGTCGGTGGTGCCGATAATCAGGATGCGTTTTTTCCACAAACCCACTGCGCCCAGGCCCCGCTTGGTCCAATAACGCGAGGTAGGCAACACCATCAGCAGCATCAGCCCGGTCATCACCACCGTAGCTCGCGAGAGATCTGCGCCTTGCTGCACCACCGCAATGGCCGCGAAAATCACAATCAAACCTAAAACCGTAGCTTTGGTGAGGTGGGCGATTTCATTCCACAGCGTGCGGCGCTGGGTGTACAAGCCTTCCATGGCAAGCAATACAATCAGCAGCAGCCATAGCCATGTGAAACCCAAATAATGCCGGAATGGATAGACCAGCGGCAGCACCCCGGCATGAACACGGGGCACCAGCTCGATTCTCAAAAATACCGCCAGGCGCAGCGATACAGCAATGGCCAGAACGTCTGTGAGCATCAGCGTACATACGCAAATTGCGTTGCGGTGCCGCGCGGCGAACCGCTGCTGATGCGGCCGGGGACGATCCTCCATGTGTTCTACGGTTGGTTCGGGCGCGAGGGTAGCAGTCGACATTAGTCTCCTAATCAAAGTAACTGTTTAACAAGTTGAAAAGCAACCGCACCCTGGGGCCACGCACCGCGCCGGCTATCGCCGACAATGACAACAGACTTAATTCCAACACCATCGTTCCACAACTCCATCCGTAAATTCTGGTAATCTCCTTCCGGAGATATCGGTAACAGATTCCGTCCTTTCTTTGTCCGTCTGGCCGCTTCGTCGAAGCTAAGTATCTACGGCTTTGGATAACTGCACTTCGGGTACACCCAGTACTCGGAAATAAAGCGCCAGATGCTCGCGCACTACCGCTTCCCAACGATAATTCGCGAGCGCACGCTCTTCGGCCTTGGCCCGAAACTCCGCGACCAGCGCGGGATTGTTCAGCAACATTTGCAGCTGCCGACTCAAATCTTGAGCCTGCTCACTGCCCTTATAGCTGAACCCGGCGTCTGCGATCACTTCCACATTGGATGCCGTATCGTTAACCAGCACGCAGTTCCCGAATCCCATGGCCTCCACCAGCGCGGGATGCGTGCCTCCCACTTCATCCGGCAAAACAAATAGATAAGCGTTTTTCTGCAATTGCGCGTAGCCCTGCCCGTACACTCCGCCAGTGAAGATGACCCGCGGGTCTTTGGTGGATTTAAGCGAACGTACATATTCCATTTCCCAGGGGTCGGCACCCACAATCACCAATTTCTTGTTAGTGGTGGTTTGCTCAAAGGCGCGAATCAGATGATGAATATTATTCTCTGGCACCAGCCGGCCGACAAACAAAACGTATTCCCGGGACTGCAATGAAAAGCGATCCAGCCATTCGCGGCCAGTCACCGGGATGTCGCGAGTACCATAGGTGATCAACGACGAGTCGGCGTGGTACACGTCGCGGTAATAACGCTTCACTTCTTTGGAGTCGGAAACCAACGCGTTTGAAAAACGTACCGCCAGCGATTCCGAGAGCTTTAAATACCACCGCGCAAATTTTCCCCATTTTCCACGCTGCCAATCGGTGCCATCCACGGAGCAAACTACTTTCATGCCCAGCAACCGCGGGATGGGCGCGAACAGAGTTGTGCCGGCTATAAAATAATGCACCACGTCGACGTGATGAAAAGCTACGTGCATGGAAGCCAGAAACGCATGCACGATAGTACTCAGATTTTTGGACTTGATGGTCGGCAATGTAACTAACTGTACACCCTCGTAGTCGTTTCCTGGAAGGATGCTCATCCCCGAGCGGTTGTACACCACCACGTCATGTCCGCAATTCACCATTCCCCGCGACATTTCATCGACAGCTGTCTCAAAGCCTCCGTCTCGCGCGGGGATTGCTTTGATCCCGATCATAGCAATTTTAAGTTTTTGCTTCATGACCGGCTCGAAGAATAAATATAGTTGGGAATGATCATGGTCACTTGCCGATAAACTTCTCGAGCCCTTACGCGTTTTGCGCTAAAGGAACTTCTTTCCTCAGCTCGGACCTTAGCTCAACGCTGCGCTTAGCGAGCAGTTCCGTAACGGTATTCTCCGCGGGTTGATAAACGTCTTGAACATCGATGGTCCGCAGGCAATAGGGCTGGTCCAAAATACAATAATCGAAACACGGGCGGCACCAGAAACCCGCGCGAATAACAATTTTGTGATTTGCTCCCAGCGGTCCGAACCAGGCGGGCTCGGTCGGGCCAAACACCGCCACTACCGGCACGTCCAGCGCGGTCGAGATGTGCATCGGGCCGCTGTCATTGCAAATGAACAGGGCGCATTGACTGAGCACGGCCATGAATTGCGGCAGCGGCAGCGATAACTTAATGACCCGGCTTCCTTCAGGAGCAGCCGCTTGCTGCCCCGGTTCCTGAAACCAGATAATTTTTACCGGAAATTTGGCCAGCAAACGTTCGGCAACTTCCCTAAAATTCTCTTCTCCCCATTGGCGATTGACGCTGCGGGCGCCGGGATGCACCGCGATTAAAAAATCTTCGCTGCGCACACCGTGCTCTTGCAGTAATTTTTTGGCACCCTGAACTTCTTGCGTAGCCGGTCGCAGCCGCGGCTGGCGGTGCAGCACCGGCTTGCCCAGATGTTCCAGCAATCGATTCCAGCGATTTGAAAAATGCGGATTGCGCAGATCCGGGATTACCCGATCGGTGAGAAACATGCCGCCGCCGCCAAAGGCATAGCCTACACGTTGTCGCACGTTTACAAACCAGAGCGTGAAATTATCGCGCAGATCCGCGCGCGCCGAAAAAGCCAAATCGAAGTGCCGCGTCCTCAACGTTCGCAATGTGCGGTGCAGTCGCCACCACAGCGGCGAAAAGGGATTGTACTTGCGCCAGCGCGAGTAGTGCTGTGCCCAAGGCACCTGCACCTCGACGATTTCGTCCACCAATTGCTGCTTGGCAATCAGTGGAGCCACCTTGGGACTGGTCAACAACGTGATGCGCGCGTTCGGATACTGGATGCGCAGATTCATAAGGAATGGTGATTCCATCACCATGTCCCCGAGGTTCCAATATTCGACCACCAAGATGCTGCGAATGTCTGTCGAGGGTTGCGAAGTGCCAGCCGGTTTCCCGCGGTCGATGGCGGTAACCATTGGGCCCGCAATGGCTTCGACCAAGCGCATGACCTGCCGTTTGCGAGGACCGAATTTTACCAGCGCTCCGAGGGCCGCTGCGTCAGCGCTGGCCGCTTCCGCGTTGATTGCCGCCGTGGATTTCTTGATTTGAATCAAACGCTGGTCCTCACACCTTTACTGCTGCTGTTCGGCTTTTAGCGACAGGCGAATCTCTTCGAGACTGACGCTAGCCGTTCCGCGCTTCCCAACTTTAATTCCCGCCGTAATATTCGCGAGGTGCGCAGCGCTCTCCAGATCCGATCCGGAAGCAACCGCTGCCGCGAACGCCGCAATCGCGGTATCGCCGGCCCCGGTAACGTCATACACGCTGCGCGCCGTGGTAGCAATATCAACTCTGCGCAACTCGCTGCCTTTTTTTTCGAAGAGCGACATTCCCTCGCTGCCCCTGGTAACCACCAGTCCCTCCAGTGACAGCTTTTCCATCAACCCGGCGGCAGCCCCTTCCATTGAGCTGTTGCGATCCATTTTGCTTGCCGACAACTGCATCAGTTCGCGCGAATTCGGCATCAACACATGTGCGCCGTTATATTTTTCCGGCAGCGAATCCTTAGGAGCAACGATACTCCGAATCCCGCGTTTCCGGGCCACCGCGAACGCCGATGCCAATACCCGTTCCGACAAAACCCCTTTGAGGTAGTCGGAGCACACTATGGCTTGGACGCCGTTATTCATCGCGTGGATCATACCAATTAATTTCTCTTCGATTTCTTGGTCCAGCGCGGCGGTCGATTCCTCGTCCAGCCGGAATACCTGCTGGCCGTGTTCGAGAGACATCAAGCGCGCTTTGCGTGTCGATTTTCGCGGTGGATCGCTGATGACGCCGGCAATGTCGGCTCCATGCGAGCGCAATAAATCGAGTACTTGTTGCCCGGTCTGATCCTCGCCCACTACTCCAAAAACGCTTACCTGCACTTCAAAACTGCGAAGATTTTCCGCCACGTTGCCGGCGCCACCCAGCGTGGAAGAGCGGCGAATTACATTCAAGATAGGAACCGGCGCTTCCGGCGAGATGCGCTCGATGTGGCCCCACAAATATTCGTCCAACATCAGGTCGCCGATAACGGCGATGCGGTTGCGCGGAAATTGGTTTATCAGGCCAGCAAGATCCGTCAATTACCGCCCCTCGCTCATCGCCGATTTGATGCCATGTTCCGGTTGCCGGTCGCTCACAAACGCTTGCTCCACCATGCCGCATAGCATGTGCACGATCAAAGTATGCGCTTCCTGAATTCGCGGCGTGGAGTCGGACGGTACGCAAATGCACACCTGCACAGCA
>DATNKL010000114.1:0-2753 GCA_035603415.1 Candidatus Acidiferrales bacterium | reverse complement strand
TCTCCAACCCGTTCATTACTTCTGCTTGGTACACATGGCCGCTAAATACGAGCCCGCAGCGCGCGCTTTCCTATTTAGTCGGCAATCCCGTTGTCACGTGGGGCGGCTTGGCAGCACTAATCTTCTGTCTGTGGCGCTTTTGGAAAACCACAGCCTTGCCCGAGGGATTGCTTCTTCTCCTTTTCGCGGCAAACTATCTTCAATGGGCCGTGACTCCCGAGAAGGGTCTTTTTTATTATTACTACTACCCGGCTGTGATGATCCTGGGTGTGGCCGTCGCCGCCGCCCTGCGTAGCCTGCCGCGCAGCATCTTCGGCGTCCGCGTCAGCTTGGTTGTGCTGGTTGTGGCGGCAATCGTTTTCTTGTGGTGCTATCCCCGAATGGCGCATTTGGAGTCGCCCTGGGACTGCGCCCTCGGATGCTGGTCCTGAGGCAGCAGGAACCGTGGCCTGGGCCGCACGATCCAGATCTTAAATTTCGCGCCTTTTCTCCGCTCAATTCCGTTTACAATCTATGCTTCGTGCTCTGGGGGAAAAATGGTGCGTGCCGTGCTGTTAGGCGTTGTGTGGATTTCCGCTATGGGTCTTGCGATTCTTTCCGTGTCCGCCGATTCCATTTCTGAAAAAGCGCGCAAGCTGCACTTCTCCTCGATCGTCGTGGACACGCACGACGACACGACGCAGCGCTTTCTTGACGGAAAGTTCGACCTTGGTCCGCGCGGCACCACCGGGAGCATCGATATTCCCCGCATGCGGGAAGGGAATCTTGGGGCGATTTTCTTTTCCATTTGGATGCCCAGCAAAATTACCGGGCCTGAGGCCGTTGACCGTGCACTGATTCAAATCGACGCGGTGCGCGAGCAGGTTCGCAAGCATTCGAACGATCTCATTCTGGCGACGACTGCGGCCGAAATCCGCGACGCCCACAAACAAGGAAAGATTGCAGCACTCCTCGGAGTCGAGGGCGGCCACATGATCAACAGCGATCTGGGTGTGCTGCGCAGCTTCGCGGCTCTGGGCGTCCGGTACATGACGCTTACCCACAGCGGCAATGACGAATGGGCGGATTCTTCCACGGACAAGGCCGTGCACAATGGCCTCACGGATTTCGGCAAGGACGTGGTCCGCGAAATGAACCGCCTCGGAGTTATGGTGGACATCTCCCACGTGAGCGATAAAACATTTTACGACGCTCTGGAAACCAGCAAAGCCCCGCTCATCGCTTCGCATTCTTCCTGCCGCGCCATTTGCGATGCACCCCGAAACATGACCGACCAGATGATGAAGGATCTCGCCGCGAAAGGCGGCGTCGTGCAGATCAATTACCACGTGGGCTTTCTCAGCCAGGAATTCCGCAACGCGGAAAAAGCCGATCCGGAACTGAACAAGGCCATCAGCGCCGAGGTCATGAAAAGGTGCGCGGATAACGAAGGCTGCCAGCTTATCGAGGGCGACCGCATCACCCGCGAGTACGTCGAACAGGGCAAACTCCCGCGCGTGGAATTCGGCAAAATCATCGAGCATATCGACCACGCCGTGAAGGTTGCCGGTATCGATCACGTGGGCCTGGGCTCGGACTTCGACGGCGCCAATATGCCTTACGGCATGGAAGACGCTACGAAACTTCCGAAGATCACCGAAGCCCTGTTGCAAAAAGGCTACTCCGAGGGTGACGTAAAGAAAATTCTCGGCGAGAATACTCTTCGCGTCATGACGGAAGTCGAACGCGTCAGCCGCGAGCCGAATGCCAGGAAGTAAGAGCAACCAAAAAATTTGACAAGTAAGCATAGGGGAATGTTAGAAAATGAAACGCATAAAGTGGTTTGTCACGGCTGTGGCAATAGGCACGCTGTTTTTCGGCTGTAAGGCGAAAGAGCAGACTGCGGAAGCACCCCCGCCGGAACAACCCAAGGCCGAGGCTACGGCTGCTCCAAAGGCAGAAACGCCACCGACCGCCGCGGCGCAGCCGGAGGCAACCGCCAGCGCACCGGCGCCCGCGCCACACTCAGGTTACGACCGCGCACTTCTTCGCGCTGCTCTCCTCAAGGACAAAGCGCCGGACACATTTAAGGTGAAGTTCACCACCACGCGCGGAGATTTTGTTGTAACTGTGAATCGCGCCTGGGCTCCCATCGGCGCCGACCGCTTTTACAATCTGGTGAAGCACCACTTCTATGACAACGCCAGCTTCTTCCGCGTGGTGCCTAGCTTCGTCGTTCAATTTGGCATCAGCGCCTATCCGCCTGTTGCGGCCGCGTGGGAGAAGGCCAATATCCAGGATGAACCCGTCACGCAGTCCAACAAGCGTGGCTACCTGACGTACGCGAAAACGAGCCTGCCAAATACCCGCTCGACGCAAATCTTTATCAATTTGAGTGACAACGTGGGGCTCGACCGGCAAGGCTTCTCACCTTTCGGCTACGTCGAGGCTCCGGGGATGAAGGTAGTAGACATGTTCTACGACCAATACGGGGACAGCGCTGGTCCCGACCAGGATCAAATCTCCAAGCTAGGTAAACCCTATCTCGATAAAGGCTGGCCCAAGCTGGACTCGATAAAGACCGCTACTTTGATGGGGCCGGCTCCGGCAACCGCGAAGCAGTAATAATTCCGGGTGTCAACGCAAAGTAGAAATGTCCGGTTTTCCGCCAGATAGAATTGTCCGCTTCCATGGTCTCCTCCAAGGGTGCTCTGCAGGCACATGGTATTTGGGTTTGCTTTGGTTTTTGGGTTTCGGTGTTCGTTCCGCAAGTC
>DATNKL010000105.1:0-21387 GCA_035603415.1 Candidatus Acidiferrales bacterium | reverse complement strand
GTCGACGACGATGGCGCCGCATACGAGAAATTCCTGAAGGATCAATCTGTGGTGTTTCCTACCTACCGCGACGCTACGAAAAAATCGGCCGCCGATTACGGTACATCTATATATCCTGAAACGTACATTATTGATCGCCACGGAAAAATCGCCCGCAAATTCATCGGCCAACAGCAATGGGACAGCGCCGAAATGCTGGCCTTCTTCGACGCCCTGCTGGGCCAGACTTAACCGTTAACTTTCCCTAATCTGTGCGAGGTTACTCGTAGCGCAACGCTTCTACGGGATCGAGCTTCGCAGCCTGCATCGCGGGCAGCCAGCCGCTGATTATTCCCACCACAATCAAAATTCCGGCCGATAACATCATGGTGACCACCGACAGGGTCAGATGAATATCGACCTTACCGGAGTCGTCTTCGTAAGCGGGTCCCAGAAAGGGCAGGGTGCCGATGGCGGCTGTAATGACGCCTGACAACAGCATTCCGATCACACCCGCCGCCAAGGTCATTACCAGTGCTTCCAGCAAAAATTGGCCGCGAATATGGGATTTTTTCGCTCCGAGAGCGCGACGCAAACCAATTTCTTTGACGCGTTCCTCCACGGAGACCAGCATGATATTCATCACGCCGATGCCGCCAATGCCCAGGGTCAACGCCCCTACAAAAAACAACAACGCCTGAATCCCGATGGTGATGCCGTCATAAATTGGTTTGAATTCCATGCGCCCGAACATTTGAATGGCGCGTTTGTCGCCGGCGGAAAAGCGTTGGCGGCTGGCCACTGCTGCTCGCACCTGCTGCATGGCATCGGCTTCAAAGTTCGGCGCGATCGGCTCAAATAACATCACGCTGGCGTAACGCGCATCCCACAAGTCCGATGCTGCTGTGTACGGTATGAACGCGGACTCATCATCGCTCGTAAAATAATTGCTGTCGGAAAATTTCGTGTCCATCGTGCCGATCACGGTAAATTTCACGCCGTTGATGCGCACCGCTTCCCCGATTGCAGGCGTGCCGCTGAACAGCTTTTTGCGCAGAAGCGCGCCTAGGAACGCCACGCGCCTACGCTCCGCGATGTCTTCTTGAGAAATCCAGCGCCCTTCGAGCGGCACCTCGTTGCGCATGTCGCCATATTCGGGATAAACGCCGCGAATCGCGGTATCTGACAATCGCTCCTCGTGCGAAATGCCCTTAAACTTTACGGTCTCCAGCGTCACGCGCTTCACTAGCGGCGATTGCGCTTTCACCCAGTCGGCGTCTTCCTGTTCGAAGCGCACCGCTTTCCCGGCGCGCTCGCCGCCAGCCTGCTCGCTGGTGGTGCCCGGCCAGCAGACCACCGCGCCTTTGCCAAACACTTCAAAGGTGTACATCAGCACGTTGCGAAATCCTGAACCGTAACTCAGGAGCAGCGTCACCGCGACGATGCCCCAAGAAATTCCGGTCATGGTCAGCAGGCTGCGCACTGGATTCCGTCCTAGCGCGGCCCACGCTTCGCGAAATATTTCGAGGAACATAATTTAACCACCCGCCTCAAATCGCAGCGCTTCGATGGGATCGACGGATGCGGCGCGATTCGCGGGGTACAGCGCCGACAAAACGGAAATCAGGCCCAGCAAGCCCACCGATAACGCTCCAAGCTTCCAACTTGCCAGCAGGCCGGCGAAAAATGGCGGCATGGGGATCAAGTTGACGAGCGCGCAAAATCCGTACGAGACCACCAGTCCTGTTCCTCCGCTCAATGCGACGACAATCACCGTTTCCATAAAAAATTGCCGCAGTATCGATTTGCGAGTCGCGCCCAAGGCCATGCGCACGCCAATTTCCCGAGTGCGTTCCCGCACGGACACGAGCATGACATTCATCACGCCCAAGCCGCCCAGACATAGTGTGGCAATGCCTACCGCGCCCATGAACAATTCCATGCCCACAATGATCATGCGGTTGGCTTCCGCATTTTTCACCGTGTCCCAGATTCCCGCGGCTTCTTTGTCCCGAGGATCAAAATTGTGCAAACGTCCTAACGAACGCCGGATTTGCCGCACACATTCGGGATGGGTCACGAGCGATTTCGGAGCGACCAACAGGCGGTCAACGGTGTGTTCAATTCCCGGGGGCTTAGTGGGAAAATCCCGGCGCATGCTGTTGTAGGGAATGAAAATTTTGCGAGTGTCCATGCCATCGTAGCTGGAGTTTTGGTCTTTGGATTTCATTACGCCAATCACGGAGTAGGGAATTTCGTTCATCCACACTTGCTGGCCGACCGCTTCGTGATCGGAAAAGAGTTGTTTCTTGGTGTCACTGCCCAGAAAAGCAACGTTGCGCGCTTCGGAATTATCCTGGTGGTTGTAGAAGCGCCCTTGCGCGACCGCGATGCTGCGAATCTCCGAGAATTCCGGCATCGATCCCACGGTTTTAATGCTCCCGCTGTTATGCAGGCTGTGCACCTGCACATCGTTGCCCAGTTCCGGCATCACGTATTTACACGCAGGGGATTCCGCGGCCACCTGCACGTAATCGTCTTCACCCCAGTGCACTGCGCGGCCGGAGCGCGTCCCACCGGCTTGCATGCTGGTGCGTCCGGCAAAGACGATCATCACGTCTTTTCCAAACGTCTCCTGATTTGCCTGGATTCCTTTGCCGAGACCTTCACCGGCGGCCACCATCACGGTGATGGAAATAATTCCCCACGCGATGCCGAACATGGTCAGCAGTGTTCTGCGTTTGTGCGCCCACAGCGTGCTGAACGTATCCTTCAGCAAATCCTGGAATGACAAAGCGGGCCGCCTTTATGCATCGCTACTGCAGAATCACCTGCTGCTTTTCGTTTAGTCCTTCAAGAATTTCGGTCTTCACGCCGTTGGAAATACCCAGTTTCACGTTTACTTTTTTCTTTCCCTTTTCACCTTTGACGTCGGGGATTTCGGCTTGGGCTTTGCGCTCTTTGTCATAAATCAGCGCCGCTTCCGGAACCATCAGCACGTTCTTTTTTTCTTCCAGCATGATTTCCGCGTTGGCGCTCATATTGGCTTTGAGCTCCAGCGTCGAATTCTGAATGGAGACGCGCACCTCAAAAGTAGTGACGTTGTCTTTCTCCTTGCCCAAAGGAGAAATCTTGGTGACCTTGCCGTTAAATTTTTTATCTTTGAAGGACTCCACCACGATGCGCGCAGGCTGGTTCAAATAGACCTTGCCAATGTCCGCTTCGTCCACTTTGCCCTGCACGTACACTTCACTCACATCGCCCAGCGTCATGATGGGTGTGGCCTGCGAACCCAAAATTAAAATGGAGCTCACCGCGTCGCCGACGTTCACGTCCCTCGAAAGAACCAGGCCGTCAATGGGGCTCACAATCGTGGAGTTGCGCAGGTCCTCTTCCGCGTTATCCAAGGCGGCACGCGATTGCGCCACTTGCGCTTCAGCCTTGGCGATATCGGCATGCGCTACCGCAAGCGCCGCCTGCGCGCTGGCTTGCTTATTCAACGCCATGCGATAATTTTTTTCTGCGTCCTCCACCACGGACTTCGACACCACGCCTTCGTTGAACTCGTGCTCCGCGCGTTCCTGGGTCAGCTTCAGGAACGGCACATCCGGCCCTTCCGCATCAACTTTATTGCGCTCCAGCGCTGCCATTGACGAATGGTGCGCGGCTTCAGCCGCCTGCAAATTTGCTTTCGCGGCGCGCTGCGCCGCTTCCAGTTGAACTTTGTCCAATTCCGCCAAAATTTGCCCGGTCTTCACGCGGTCGCCATAATCGACATAAATCTTTTTCACAATGCCGCTGGCTTTGGACTTGATCTCCGCTTTGGATAACGGCTGAATTTTTCCGGTAGCGACCACCACGCGGGCGAGGTCGCCGCGCTCCACGGTGGCCAACTTGGAAGGATCAATCTCGTGGCTCGGCCTCAGCGCGGCCATGACTCCATATCCGCCGGCACCCAGCACCACCAGAATCGCCACCAGCCAGATAATGTGGCGACGGCGCTTCTTCCCGTTTTTCCCGTTGGTTAAGTTATTCCCGTTAATGGACATAAACCCCTCGCACAAAGCTCGACACGCGCAACCTGTACATGAATACGTGTTACAGGACGAAAAGTTCCAATTCCTGCCGAGTTAGACGATTTGGCCGCTGTTCGGACAGCCCGTTGCGAAACATAGCAGGAAGGAATTGTTGAATTGCTGCTTAATGCCGGCGGCTTACGACTTCAATGCGGGATGAGTTTGACGATGCGGTGCAATGCTTATTCGTAGCGTAGCGCCACCAATGGATTGACGCGGGTGGCACGCCGCGCAGGTATCCAGCACGCTATCAGAGCGATCACCGCCAGCAGAACTACGACGGTTACGAAAGTAGCCGCGTCGGTAGGGCGCACTCCCACGATGAAGTTGGCAATAGCACGGGTACCGGCTAACGCCGCTGCTAACCCTACGGTCAGTCCAATTGCTACCACAACCACGCTTTGCCTCAATACCATCAGCAGAATATCCTGGGGCGCCGCTCCGAGGGCCATGCGAATGCCGATCTCATGGGTTCGCTGCACGGCTGCATACGACACCACGCTGTAGACTCCCACCACCGCCAAAATCAGTCCCAATAGCCCCATTGTTGACGTCAATTGCGCGCCGAAGCGGAAAAGGAAAAATCCGTTGATGCCCTGCAGCGCCTGCGTCATCGTTTGCATCTCTCTCACCGGAATATCCGGAGCGAGCGAATGGAGGGTCGCTTCGATATCGCGCTGCAATCTTTCGGGTGGCAATGACGTTCGCACGTGGAAAGTGCGAAAATCCACATAAACCTGGTTGAGCGGTAAATAGAAAAAGGGCGTCGGTTCCTCGACGACACTCCGATATTTGGCATCCTGAACTACGCCCACGACTTCGATAAACGGTCCCGTTGGCCCTTTAAGACTGAAGCGCTTTCCCAATGCGTTCTGATTTGACCAAAACCGATTCGCCATCGTTTGATTTATGATCGCCACTGGCGGCGCTTTTTCGTTATCAGCGTCGGTGAAGGCCCGCCCGCTTAAAATCGGCATGCGCAAAGTAGCGAAATAACTTGGTGTCACGTCGTTATACATGATGGGGGGAACGTGCTCACCGGGTTCGACGGGCCGGCCTTCCACCGTCACTGGATCATTCACGCTGACAACTCCCATCGGGACTACAAAAGTTTGCGTCACTGAGACCACGCCGGGAAGCGCTCGTACGCGCTCGTCAACTTGACGGAAGAATTCTTGCCCGTGAATTTTGTCGAAGCCCACTTGTTGAACGTCCAGCGAGAAATCGAGGACGTGATGCGGATCGAAACCTAAGTATAGTTGTTGGGTTTTGTTCAGGCTGCGCACGAAAAGCCCGGCAACAATCAAGAGCAATAAGGAGCCTGCCAGCTGGGCTACCACCAGCGTGTTCCTGGCGATATGGCGGCGCCGGCCTTCCGAGGCGCTGCGGCCACCCTCGCGCAACACAGAGTTAACGTCATAGCGTGCTACCCGAAGCGCCGGAATCAGGCCAACGAAAACGGTGCTCACCAGCACGCTGCCAAGAGCATAGATATAGACCCGCAGGTCGGGCTGAAAATTCAAGGTTATGGGCAGATTCGTTCCGAGAGGCAGGGCACTCAAAAATCCCGCCGCCCAGTTGGCCAGCAGCAAGCCGGCGCCACCGCCCAACAGCGCGAGAAGCATGCTCTCCGTCAAATGTTGGCGCACCAGTCTCCAGCGGCCGGCGCCCAGCGCCGCGCGGATTCCCATTTCCCGCTGGCGCACGGTAGCACGCACCAACAATACGTTGGCAATATTGAAACACGCTACCAGCAGCACCAGAGCAGCCAGGATGGTGAACGCAACAGCCACCTTGGGCAAAGTATCGTCTGGGTCGGGTTCCGGCCGCGCGAGCTTCTCCGGAAATGCCGCGATCTTCATACCCTTGTCTGTAGCCGTATATCGCTCGGCGATCTGCCGCGCGGTGACAGCTAACGATGCTTGCGCTTGTGTAAGACTGACGCCGCTCTTCAACCTTCCCAATAACGTCAAACTACGGTCTCCCCGTTCCGTCCATAGCTGTTCAACAGAATTCTCGGCCAGCCCCTTTGAACCTAGAGCAGCGCTCAGCGGAACGTAGCCATCCGAATCGAGGATGGCGTATGTACCGTGAAAGCCCTTCGGCGTCACACCCACAACGGTGACGGCGTGTCCATTCACCTCCACGTGCTTTCCGATTACCTGGGGATCACTGGCGAATCGTTTCTTCCAGTACGAATACCCGAGTACCAGGATGGGATCTGCGCCGGGAGTTTGTCCTTCGCTGGGTAAAATCAAACGGCCGGCCGTCGCGTGAATGCCGAGCGCCGAAAAATAATTGCCGGAAACGCGCGTCAGAATGCACTGGTCGGCCTTGCGGTCGGCAGTCAGCGACGCGAGTGTGACGCGATACGCCAGCACATCGCTAAAAACATTGCTTTTATCGCTGATATCTCGATAGTCCGGATAAGAAAACCTCTGGAATCCAGACATGCCTGGCTGCTCCATGGCCAGAACGGCAAGTTGTTCGGCGTGCGGCACGGGCAATGGCCGGAGCAACATGCCATTGATTACGCTGAAGATAGCGGTGTTCACCGCCATTCCGAGCCCTAAGGCGATGACTGCGATAATGGTAAAACCTGGCGCGTTGCGCAGTGTTCGCGCCGCATAGCGCATGTCTTGCCAGAAATTTCGCATTGGGCCGAGCCTCCGCTGACACACTACCGTCTGCGGGAAGCGATGCAAGTGGTGTTCCCGGGCGTGACTTAGCGTAAGTCTACTGTTATCTGTTGCTTGCCATGAACGTTATTTGGTGTTCGGGAGGGGCACCGGACCGATAATGGGATACACGGTGGCGGAATCGAACATTTCCAAGATTCTAACGAGGAGTCATCGCTTTGCGCTAGCTGTGATTACAGCGAGGCCTTCCGCAAGCGCAGGGCGTTCGCAATCACCGAAACGGAGCTAAAACTCATTGCCGCGCTTGCCAACATGGGGCTCAACAACCACCCAAACACCGGATAAAAAACTCCCGCAGCAACCGGCACTCCCAAGGCGTTGTACACAAAAGCAAACGCAAGGTTCTGCTTAATATTGCCTATGGTGGCACGGCTCAACCGGCGCGCGCGTACCATGCCTCGCAGATCGCCTTTCACCAGAGTAATTCCCGCAGTATCCATCGCCACATCTGTGCCAGTTCCCATGGCGATGCCCACGTGAGCGGCGGCCAGCGCGGGAGCGTCATTGATTCCATCGCCGGCCATGGCCACGATGCGGCCTTCGTCGCGCAAGCGTTTCACGATTTCAACTTTTTGTTGCGGTTGGACTCCGGCTTCCACTTGCGTAATTCCCAATTGGCTCGCGACGCTCATGGCCGTCTCTCGCCGGTCGCCGGTCAGCATCACAATGCGCAGGCCCTCGGCGCGCAATTCGTTCAGTGCTTCGGGAGCGGTGGGCTTAATCCGGTCGGTCAGTAAAAATACGCCTTCGGTGCGTCCATTGATGCCAACGTAGACGGCGGTCGCGGACTCATCATTTTTTATCTTGGAAAAGGCTGCCGCAGAAAATTCCACGCAGCGGGCCCGCAAAAATCGTTCTGTTCCCACAACGATGCGCTTATTTAATACTTCTCCTTCGATGCCTCCGCCTGGGGTGGCCAAAAAATTGTTGGCTTCTGTAAATGGCAATTTTTTCTCGGCGGCAGCCAGCACAATGGCGCGTGCCAGAGGATGCTCGCTCCCGCGCTCCAGGCTAGCTGCCAGCGACAGCAGCGCATCCTTCGTATACGCGCTGCCCAACGCAAACTCCACCGCGCTGACTTGGGGTTTCCCTTCCGTCAGCGTGCCCGTTTTGTCGATCACCAGCGTATCGACCTTCGCCAGCGTCTCCAGGGCTTCGGCGCTGCGTATCAATACGCCCGCGTGCGCTCCGCGTCCTACGGCCACCATGACGGACATCGGCGTAGCCAATCCGAGCGCGCAAGGGCAGGCAATAATCACCACCGAGATCGCGCTGACCAGCGCGTGCGCGAATCGCGGCTGCGGCCCGATTACCGCCCAGCCCACAAAAGCCAGCACTGCCGCAGCAACCACTGCGGGCACGAAATATGCCGCCACCTGATCCGCCAGCCGCTGCATAGGAGCGCGGCTGCGTTGCGCTTCGCTGACCAACTTCACAATCTGAGCCAACATCGTTTCGCTGCCGACCCGCCGCGCTTCCATCACGAAGCTGCCGCTGGTGTTCAGCGTTCCGCCGGTTACCGCGTCTCCTGGAGCTTTCTCCACTGGTATAGGCTCGCCGGTTAACATGCTTTCATCAACGGCGCTTTGCCCTTCGAGCACTACGCCATCGGTGGGCACGCGCTCGCCAGGCCGCACTCTCAATCGGTCGCCCCGTTGCACTTCATTCAACGCCACATCCCGCTCGCTGTTGTCGGCTGCAATTAAATGAGCCTGCTGCGGCGCGAGATGCAGTAGCGCGCGAATCGCGCCGCTGGTTTTTTGCCGCGCGCGCAATTCCAACACCTGCCCTAACAACACCAATGTGGTAATGATCGCGGCTGCTTCAAAATAAACTGGAGGGGCGCCGCTGGCATCGCGAAATGACGGCGGAAAAATCTGCGGGAAAATTGTCGCCGCCAGACTGTCCAGATATGCCGCGCCCGTGCCCAAGCCGATCAGCGTAAACATATTGGGGCTGCGATTTACCAGCGACATCCAGAAGCGCTCAAAAAATGGCCACCCGCCCCACAACACCACCGGCGTCGCCAGCGCCAATTCAATCCAGTTGCGCGCTGCGGGTGAGAACGGCAGCTTGAACAAGTCCCCGCCCATGGCAATTACCAGCAAGGGGAGGGAAAGAGCCGCGCTAATCCACAACCTGCGAGACATGCTGTCGTATTCGGGATCGGCTTCCGCTACCGCAGACACTTCCATGGGCTCCAGCGCCATGCCACAAATCGGGCAAGAGCCCGGTCCGGGTTGCACAATCTCCGGATGCATTGGACAGGTGTACAACGCGGGCTTCGCGGTTACGGTTTGAGTAATTTCTGCGCCAGCCTGCAACGCGCCCGTATTTTTTCCGGTGAACACGGCTGCCGCAGAAGGCCCACGACGAACGGCATCGCTAACGTGCGTAGAATCGCCCCTTTGCGCCGTTTCCATTCCGGAAGTGCCCGGTGCCGACAAAAACCTATTAGGCTCGTTCGCGAATCGTTCCGCGCAACGCTGGGAGCAAAAATAATACGTGTTTCCTCGAAACTCTTGTTTCGCAACCGCCTTACTCGGATCCACGGCCATGCCACAGACGGGATCCTTCTCGCGCACTGCGCCGCTCAAAATGGGCAATCCCGCATTTTTTGTGTTTGAAGAATCCGCTGCATCGGACATAACACTATGTTAGATGAATCGCGCTCGCGTTGCGTTAGCATCGCAAGCGATGGCCAAGACCCGGGCTCAAGGTCCGTCGATTCGAATCGCGCATTGAGTGGCGCGAAGGGCCGGGGCATTCGAATGCGTTATGTCGGCGCGCCGACAATTGCACTCGCCGAGTCATCGGAGTGTTCCAAATGGAAAAATAAATTCATGGTTGATCTAACAAGAAACTTGTTTCACGTGAAACGGATTGCGTTCGAACGGCCGTGTTATTCGAATGGGAGATTCGTTCGAACGGCCATAGCATTCGAATGTGCGCGTTCACGAAATGGATTTACGCTTGAGGAGCGCGCGACGAACAGCAGTTGATCCGTGTTGGTCCAGAACGAAAAAGTGTTAAACCCAAGACCCGGGCTGAAAATCGAGCCTGGCCCACCCTCCGCGTGATTATGGTTCTTGTATTTTTGAATGGGCGACGGTAGTTGGCCGTTCTAAGGACAAAATGAGACATCAGCGAGCGAAGTTGCACTCACTGCTATAATTCCACCTATGACACTCGTCGAGATTACTTTTGAGCTCCAATCCCCATTGACCGCCAAGCAATTGAGCGACCTAGCCGAGTTCGCCAACACCTATGGCTTGCGCCGTTTCCGCCATGATGAAGCGCACAACCTCATCACCTTCGAATACGACGCTTCCCGTCTGCGTCAAAGTCAGGTCGTGCACGCGCTGGCCGGAGCGAATATCGCGGTCAAGCGCATCGTTCCGCAATCCGGAGCCGAGATAATTCCCGCCTGACGTGGCAGCGAAACATCCCGTCTTTCCCCAAATTAGGTGCACTAGGAGAATCGAATGGCCCGACCGATACTGGCGTTTCCCGTCCTACTGCTGGTAGGCGTGAATTTTGCCCCGGTGCTCGCGCAAAATCAGCCTAAGCTGAGTACTCCCTCGCAACAGCCCGCAGCGACACAACCGCATGATGCTAAACCCGCGGATGTGGCTTCGCCGGACGCCATCCTGGCGGCGACCTACGACGTTATCTCTGGACCCGCGGGGCAGGAGCGTGACTGGGATCGCATGCGTTCCTTGTTCTATCCCGGCGCGCAATTAATTAGAACAGCGGTAAAAAAGGAAGGTGGCTTGTCCGCAACCTTCCTGACTCCCGAAGACTATATTGTTCGCGCAGGAAGCTATTTTAAAAAGAACAGTTTTTTTGAACGTGAGATTGCGCGGCGCAGCGAACGGTGGGGCAGCATTATGCACGTTTTCAGCACCTACGAATCGCGGCACGATCCTAAAGATCCGACACCCTTTGCGCGGGGGATTAACAGTTTCCAACTGTTCTTCGATGGCACTCGTTGGTGGATTATCACCATCTACTGGTCGGAAGAAACACCTCAAACTCCACTGCCGCCGGAGTTTCTCGCGCCTTCGCGCTAATCAGAGATTTTTTCGTTGCCTGCGTCATCGAGTCAGCTAGACTCACCACGTGCATAGAGCACCGGCGATGAAGCCAGCGGGTTGGCTCGCGACAACGCTTTTGTTCGGCGTTCCAGCCGTGATTTTCGCTTTTCTGTTTCATTGGCTGGGGCCGGATCTTTGGCGACAGGGGACTTCCTGGTGACATATTTTCCACTTGTTGCTCGTTCTGCCGCTGGCCCTCATGTTGCTCGCCGCGCTTATAGGCGCGGCTATCGATCTACGTCATGTCTCCTGGAGGGTCCTGCGACAACGGCTGCGGCTTTCACTTCGCAGTGTCACGGTTTGGCTCTGGGCAGCAGCTCTGTCCGGGTTTATGTACGGGGGGAATTGGGCGGATTTGGTTGCCGTCGCAGCGTCTTGGTTTGCGCTATGGAACGAGAAGACAAACAAAAAGTGGATGTTGGTTGCGACTTTGATCGCGGTGTTCGTCAAGCGCAATGCTGCGTTGCTTCAACCCGCTTTACAGTCACCAAGATTCTTCGATCCGTCTGAGTTCTACAGCGAATTCTTCAGCCATTTCGGTCCGCACGACTTCATGGGCCTTCCTTTGCAAGGGGCCTGGTGGATTCCCGCCTATTATGCTGTTGTGATACTAGTGTGCAACATCGGTGGGGAGGAACTGTGGTCGCACGGTTATGTGCTGCCCAGACAGGAACTCGCATTTGGCAGGACTGCGTGGATTGTCCATGGTATTTCTTGGTCAATCTTTCACCTATTCATGCAGCCGACGCTCTGGGACACGGTCCGGATGGCAATTACAGGTGTCGCGCTTTCCTTTGTTGCACAACGTACAAAAAGCACGTGGCCAAGCATTGTCGGCCACAGCTTCGGCAACTTGCCCTTCTTTTTGAGTTTGGTTAAGGCCGCAACGGTCCCAGTGAATGTGTGATTTATTTCACCTGCTGGCGGAAAAACTAATCAGGGGGACGGCTCTCCGGCCAAAAAAAAGTGGGGCCCCGCTTGGGACCGGGAGCCCCGAGAAGGCGCGTTCCATTGTCAGTGTCGTTTTCACACCGACGCGTGGGGTCATCCATCCTAGCTTCCCTCTCAGAGGCAGGTGGGAACGATTTGCAAAAAATGGCGAGCAAGCCCCTTCCCCCCTCACTCGCCGCCTTTTACATTTCGTCATGTAAAACGCGCCTTCACCCTTGGTAATGCAATAAGGCGGCCATCGCTCCGTTTGCCGCATCGAAAGTTAAGACCATTCTTATGTGCACATTGCGTTTGGCGTGGCGAATGGCTCTTTGTTCCAAAACCGCGGCGGCAACCCATATCGGAACTGTCCAAAACTGAATCGGGAATCGCTCAGCTACGCCTCGCCGATTGCGTGCGCCTGCCCCTCAAACCCGGTTCTAGAACCTTAGTAATGATTTTTGCTGACTCGCTGAGCTATGGGTTTTTCTTCGCTACACCCGCAACATGAAGCATGAACACGTTGTTTCTGTCCGTCGTTACTCACCGGTCGTTCTATGTTCGCTTGCCCGCTGTACTCGTGCTGACTTTCTTGCCGGTGGTCTCCCTCTATGGCGATGTGCCCGCGCGGCTGCAAAACATTCCCGCTCCGGCATGCTACTGCCATTGCCATGAAGCGTCCGCGCGCCGCGGCTGCATCAAATTGTGCGAGGCAAAAAAGCGCGCCGCCGCCCGGTGGCTTTCCACGTCCTGCATAAAACCGCACTTCCAGCCTCCGCCGGATAAATCAAATGCCGGCCCGCACCTGCGGCATCCGGATCACGCGGAACACGCGCTACTTCACTAATTTAAATTTGAGTAGAGAGAACTGACTGGTGATCTTTCTGTTGCGTGGACTCCAGCATCAGGCCAGCCAGTATTTCGGGGATTTCAAACAGGGCCCGGTTGCTGAGAGCCTTCACATTATTTTTTAGACGCGCCAGCGTTGCGGGCTCGACAATTTTCTTCACTCCTTCTGCTACGCTGCGGAAATTTTCCAGCACGATGCCCACTTCTTTTTCCTTGACCCATTCCGCGTTGTAGCGTTCCTGCGGCAAGGTCCAGGCATTGCATTCGATCAACACTGGTAAGTGCCGCACCATGGCTTCCGCTATGCTTCCTGGGCCGGGCTTGCCGATCATAAAATCCGCAGCACACATCAAGCGGTGCACTTCCTTGGTGAAGCCCACAACATGCACAGGGAATTTCCAGGATTCGGCGCGAAATTTTGCCGCCAACTTTTCGTTGCGCCCGCAAATCAAAATAAGCTGCACCGGAACGTTGGCGCGATCCAGGCGCCGCGCGATTTGGTGCATAACTCCCGAGCCGTATCCTCCAAAAAGGACGATAGCGGTGGGCAAGTCCTGGCGTAGCCCCATCTGCTGTCTGAATTCGCGCGGGTCGACATTTTCGCGGGCGTAAAACTCCGGGCGCACGATCATTCCAGAAGTTTTGAAAATGTGCTGCTCATCGTGGTCCATCGCGCGCGCTTGTTCAGCGGCTTTTTCCGTCCCGGCAATAATGTATTGATCGGGGATCGGCTCGATCCAGAAACGCGGCGGAAAATCCGCCAGGTCGGTAATCAGCGTCGCGAAAGGTTTGCCCGGACACGCGGCGTTCCAGCTTTCATGCAGCTGGCGGTTGAAATGCGGAATCACGGACACCAGCAAATCGGCGGGGTGCTCGCGAAAATACTTTGTAAGCAGCCGCACCGCCGGCCGGTGCAGGATCCGTACTATGGTTTGCAAAGCGCGCAACAAGCTGGTGGCTCCCAGCGTCCAGCCATTGCGCAGTATGGTGTTGTACTGCTCCTGAATGCGGATCCCGGTCACGCGCCGCAAGACATCCAGACGGTCGGTCAGTTCCTGGAATTGCACCAGTTCCACTTGCCAGGGACGATTTTGCTGCTCGATGATGGCTTTGAGGGAAAATGCGGCGTTGCGATGGCCGCCGCCGGCATCATGAAAAACGATGTGAATTTTCCGGGGCTTCGCGTTCATCTAGCGAATATTGCCAGATTCATGCACACATTGTTACACGGACTTCTTGCCATTGCGGAAGAGCACTCACCATGCCATGTGGATAACCTCGTAAGCCGTTTGTGTTCAATTAGTTCTAAGGCAACGTTCATATAGAATTCGCAGCCTCTTCACAGCCTGTTCATATCGTTGCGGAATCATACTCCTATGCGCTGCGACCTTCATGTTCATTCTTTCGCTTCGGGGATGTGCAGTACCCCGGTTTTGAACCGCATTTGCCGCGAATCCTACAACGACGCCTCCGAGGTGTACGAACGCCTCAAAAAGCTGGGCATGGCTATCGTGACCATTACGGACCATGACTCCATCGACGCCGCGGAAGTCTTGTGTAAGTATCCGGATTTCTTTCTCAGTGAGGAAGTTACCGTGCGCATGCCGACCGGGACCGAGGTGCATGTGGGGGTCTACGACATTCGCGAGCGCGATCATGTGGAAATTCAGCGCCGTCGGAATGACTTCATCTCGCTAGTGATGTATCTGACCGAGCGGAAACTTTTCTTCAGCGTGAATCACGTTTTTTCCGGGCTGACCGGGCGCCGCGATGAACACGATTTTGACTGGTTCGCTTCTTATGTTCCGGCGTTCGAGGCGCGAAACGGTCAGATGTGCGCGGAAGCCAATGACGGCGCTGCAATGCTCGCGGCGCGCTTTGCAAAGGTGGCCATTGCCGGCAGCGACTCCCACGCCATTGCCGGAGTGGGGCTGACGCATACAGAGGTGCCTGGCGCGCGCACCGTGGACGAATTTTTTGCGGGGCTCATGCAAGGACGCGGCCGCATACACGGGGTGCACGGCGGCTACGCGAAGCTCACCGCCGACGTGTTCAGCATCGTTAATTCCCTGCTGCACGAGAAACCCTGGACACTGGCAATTTCGCCGCTGGCGGTGCTGGTGCCGATTTTTACCGCGGCACATTGGCTGAACGAAATTCACTTCTGCCGAAAATGGTCGGCAATCCTGGAAGGTTCGGAAAAACGCACGCGACGGTTGTGGGATGTCGCGCCACGCGCGGATGAAATTCCGGAACATTTTTCGTTTGGTATTTCGTTAGAATGTTCTCTCGGGCCCTCGTTAGGCACTTCCGCATGAGGTAAAGCCGTGACGGTGACGCGTATGCTGTGGGGATTCATCGAAAACCGCGACCATCGGGTCATGCGGCAGATGAACCGCTGGCGCGCGCCGCGTTGGTTTCGCATCTGGATGATTCTCTCGACGCGGCTGGGTGACGGCTGGCTATGGTACGGACTGGGAATCATGCTGCTGGCCTGGGGCGGGCCGCAACGCCTGGCCGCGGTCGGCGCGGCGGGATCAGCAGCTCTTGTCGGCGTGCTAATTTTCAAGGCGCTCAAACATCTGAGCCATCGCATGCGGCCGTGCCAATTCGAGCCGCACTGCTGGTCAAAAGTTTTGCCGCCGGATAGATTTTCTTTTCCCTCGGGGCATACCATGACGGCGTTTTCCATCGCGCTGGTGCTCAGTTATTTTTATCCCGCGCTGGAGGGCACGCTTTTCTTTCTAGCTATCAGCATTGGTTTTTCGCGCATCGTGCTGGGTATGCATTTCCTCAGCGACGTGCTTGCCGGGGTCGTACTAGGGGTGGCGCTGGGCTGCGCATCCATCACTGCGTTTGCATCGCTCGGGTGGATATAAAGTTCGCTCCTAAACCTAAAAAATCGTTAATATTAACCCCGCATTATAAGTTCAACTGCTAAAGTAATCTGTGTAGGGCCCCCCTTCACTACTCGCGTTATTCTTCGCGTCCAGCGCGCATCCCGATCGCAGGAGATGTTTCGATGGTCGATTCAGGCCGCTTCAAAAACTGTTGCCTTGTGGCGACGGTATCTGTTTTATTTCTGCCAGTCGTCGGATTCGCTGAGCAACACGGCTCTGTTCCCGCGCCAATCCCTGTTTCCAATCTCGTCGCAGAAAATGTCAGCAGCGGAATCAACCCTGACTATGCGCTGCCGGATTATCCGTCTTCCGAAAATTCCCGCTCCAAATCCTCATCATCCAGCGCTGCAAGCCCCGCGAGCTTCCCACTCCCG
Source organism: Candidatus Acidiferrales bacterium (assembly GCA_035603415.1). Lineage (GTDB taxonomy): Bacteria > Acidobacteriota > Terriglobia > Acidiferrales > UBA7541 > Acidiferrum. The sequence continues at coordinate 5,483 of DATNKL010000105.1, read as the reverse complement.
CGGCCCTCTAAAGAAAATCCCGGCGAAGACCGCGAAGTATCGCTGCGAAAATTGCCGATGAATTTTCTGCACGACCAAAAAGACATGTGGCTGTTCCCGTTAGAGTTGGGCAAGGGACACTACTGGCTCCCGGCGTTAGTTATTACCGGAGGCACGGCGGTTTTTCTGGCTACCGACGCGCAACTGATGCCGCACTTCCGCCAAACCACCGATTTCCACGGTTTCAATCGCGTGTTCAGCACAACTGTCACAGGCGCAACCATCGCCGTGGTGCCCGCGGTTTTTTATGGCGTGAGCCTGCTGCGGCACGATTCTTATGACCAGGGCTCCGCGCTGTTTGCCGGCGAAGCAGTAGCAGATGACACCATCCTTATGGTGGTCATGAAAGCGATCGCGCGGCGCCAGCGTCCTACGGAGCTTCCCGTGGCGGGACCCTATAGCGACACTTTCTTCCACAGCAATGGATCCGTCTTCGGCAAAGGCACGAGTTTCCCCTCCGGCCACGCCATGATGGCCTTCTCAGTAGCTACAGTTTTCGCGCGGCGTTATCGCGAGCATCGCTGGGTTCCGTATCTGGCCTACGCCGCCGCTAGCGCCATATCATTCGCGCGCGTAACCACCGGCTCGCATTTTCCCTCCGATGTTTTCGTCGGGTCGGCTCTGGGTTTCGTGATCGCGCGGTATGATGTCCTTCACGGTCAGTGATAAATCACGCGCATGCAAGCAAAAAAAAAGGCGCATTGGGATGCGCCCCTTTTCGAAACCAAATCAAAAAAATGTCTAAAAAATTGCCCGGCCGCTCAGGCCTTCTGGGCTTGACGGCGCAGAAATGTCGGCACATCCAGATCGTCGACATCTTGGTGTACTTCGCGAGATGGTTGTTGTACCTGAACGTGATGCACTACCGGTGCCGGCGGCGCTGGCGGCGGCTCTTCCTTTACTTGCTGCGCCATCTGCACTTCCTGCGCTTCAGGCGCGGCCTTCCAGGTTTTCGCCAGGAAGGACGGCTTCTGATGGGTATTCTTTTTGTTGGCGTCTTTGAAGCCCGCGGCGATAACGGTAATTTTGATGGTGTCTTTCATGGCGTCATCCTGCACTGCGCCAAAAATAATATTGGCGTTTTCGTGCGCAGCTTTTTGAATGACGCTGGAAGCTTCGTGAACTTCATGCAGCGTGAGGCTGGAGCTGCCGCTGATGTTGATGAGAATGCCTTGCGCGCCCTGAATGGAATTATCTTCCAGCAGCGGGCTGGCGATGGCGCGATTGGCGGCGTCCACAGCGCGGTTCGTTCCGGTAGCGACTGCCGTGCCCATCACCGCATAACCCTGGCCGGACATGATGGCTTTCACGTCGGCAAAGTCGCGATTGATGATGCCGGGCACGGTAATAATGTCGGAAATTCCCTGCACCGCCTGGCGCAAAATATCGTCGGCAATTCGAAACGCATCGAAAAAGCTGGTGCCACGCTCGACGGTTTCCATCAAGCGCTCGTTGGGAATCACAATCACGGTATCCACCGCGCCAATCAATTCCTGCAAAGCCTGCTCGGCTTGCAGCATTCTGCGGCGACCTTCAAATGCGAACGGCTTGGTAACCACCGCCACGCTCAACGCGCCCAATTCACTGGCGAGTGACGCTACCACTGGCGCAGCGCCGCTGCCGGTACCTCCGCCGAGACCCGAGGTGATGAAAATCATGTCGGAGCCTTCCAGCGCTTCGATAATTTTCTCGGTGTCTTCCAGCGCCGCTTTGCGGCCAACTTCGGGATTGGCGCCAGCGCCCAGCCCCTTGGTCAACTTCGCGCCAAGCTGCAATTTCACCGGAGCTTGCGAAAGCTTCAGCGCCTGCAGGTCAGTATTGGCGGTAATGAATTCCACGCCCTCCACTTTGGCGCGGATCATGCGATTGACAGCGTTGCACCCGCCGCCACCCACTCCGATCACTTTTATTTTCGCCGGCTGAAGCTCCTCGCTAAAGCTCATCCGGATTCCCGCTTCCTTTATTGGCATGCTTTCCCCTCGACATTCTCCACATTTACCGCGCAGCGTTCGGGCAGGGTCACGAGGCTCCGGCAAACATAGCTTTTAATTTAGATACTAAATTTCCGGCACGTTGCGGCGTGTTGCGCCGCGCTTTCGCGCCGTACATCACCAGACCAATTACGGTTGCATATTCCGGCTGCGCTACCTGCTCCGGTAGACCAGCCAAACCCTTGGGCTCCGCAATGCGCACTGGCAAGTGCAGCGATTGCTCGATGAGCTCATCAAAACCGTAGAGCCGCGCGCCGCCGCCACACAGAACAAATCCGGCGGGGATTTGCGTTTCGAGGCCGGCGCGGCGCAGATCGTCGCGAATCATGGCCAATAATTCCATGGCGCGAGGCTCGATGATGTCCGTCAGAGCGCGCGCGAAAATCGTGCGCGGAGGCCGGTCCCCCACGCTGGCAATTTCAATGGCGCCGTCCTGGCGCAAAAGTTCGGAAGTGGCGCAACCATTGCGGCGCTTGATTTTTTCCGCCTCGGGAATCGGCGTGCGCAAACCCACGGCGAGATCGTTGGTGAAATGGTCGCCGCCAATGGGGACAGCGCTGGTGTGGCGAACCACTCCGCCGCCATAAACAATCAATTCGGTGGTGCCCCCGCCAATGTCGAGCAGGCAGCAGCCCAGGTCGCGTTCATCCTGCGTCAGGCACGATTCCGCGGAAGCCAGCGGCTCGAGCACGGTGTCGCTGATCAGAATGCCCGCTTTATTCGCGGCGGTAACAAGGTTCTGAGTGGCAGCGACAGAGGAGGTGACTACGTGAACGTTGGCTTCCAAGCGATGGCCGATCATGCCAATCGCATCCCGGATGCCTTCCTGCGCGTCCACGCGAAATTCGTGCGGAAGCACGTGAAGAACTTCGCGGTCATCGGGCAGCGAAATGTTGCGAGCTGCGTCGATGGCGCGGCGAACATCTTCGCGTTCGATATCGCGCGAGCGCGTGCCCAAGGTGATTCCGCCACGGCTGTTCACACCGCGCACATGATTGCCGGCCACGCCGATTACCGCGGACTCCACCGGAACGTTGGCAACACTCTCGGCTTCTTCCACGGCGCGCCGGATGGAACTGACCGTCGAATCCAGATTAACGATCAGGCCTTTGCGCAGGCCTTTGGATTCCGCGGCACCCAGAGCCAGAAAATTTATCTGCTCATCATCGATTTCAGCGATCATCGCGCAGGTTTTTGTGCTGCCAATATCCAGCCCTACGATGTATCTATCTTTCTTGCTCAACGCTATGCTCCTGCCTGCACTACCTGGCTTTCGCGACCGCTACCCCCGCGCTGGCGTCGGGGTTCAAGATCACTTGCCGAGAATACTGCAAATCGATGGACCGCACATGGCCTGCGTTGGCTTGCCACTGCGAAAAATTTTCGACCAGCATGCGATATTTAGCGGCAAAATCACCGTTGCCAAAATGAATCGTCACCGCCTGGGGATCGGTGGGCCCGGCAAGACCGACCATGACCGCGCGAAAATCTCGCGAACTGCTGAGATCGATCTCACTAACCTGATCGGATGAGCCAGAGCGCACCAACTCGATGGCTTTCATGAAATCCTGATACATCTGCATGCGCTTTTCGCGTTGGTCACGCGGAAGTTCTTCGGGGACTCCGCTGACGATCGGGAAATGCCAGTCTTCGCCCTCAGGCCGGTCTAGGATTACGCCGTGCGCATCGATGAGATAAAGCGCGTTGCCGGCGCGCGCAAAGGCGATGGGGGTGCGCTCATAAAGCTCCACGCGAATACGATTCGGCAAAATGCGCTGCACGCTGGCGGACTCCACCCAGGGCAACTGCTCCAGCTCGCTGCGGCGCTTGTCGAGCGGGATTTGCAGCACGCTGCGATTGCGGTCACGCAAAAATTGTTTGAGCACCGATTCGCGCGAAACGATTTTGTTGCCGGTGAGATCGATCTGGTCGGGCTTTGTTAGCGCGAACTGCGGCGAATACGACAGAAAGCGCACACCCTCGATGACCACGGTGATGGTAGCAATTCCCGCGACGCTCAAAATTGCGACCTTGCGGTAAAAAGACCAGCCACGCCCGGCAAATTTCTTTCTGCGAATCTCCACCGGCTTTTGACGCCGCAGATAACGCGGCTCTTCATCGGTAAGCAGCTCGGGGCGGTAAGACTCAGCTTCCGCGAGGCCCGATTTATTTCGGGAGATGGTCTTTACGCGTTCCATACGACCACCTCGTTCTCCAGTTCGAACCCGTAAGCTTGGTGCACCCGCTCGCGCACCTCAGCAATGAGCGCAAGCATGTCTTTCGCGCTGGCTTTTCCGGCGTTCACGAAGAAATTTGCGTGCCGGTCGCTGACCCGCGCATCGCCAACGGAGAGGCCTTTCAGTCCGAGCTCATCGATCATGCGTCCGGCAGAGGCTCCGGGGGGATTCTTGAAAATGCAGCCCGCGCTTTTCTGGCCGAGAGGCTGGCTTGCGCGGCGTTTTTCGTTACAGATACGAATCCCTTGGAGAATTTCGCGGAATGGTTTGGAGGGAAGTTCCAGCTTCACCGCGAGCATCATATCATCGGGCGCAAAAGATGTATGCCGGTATTCGAAGGAGATTTGATCGCCCTTTAAAATTTCGATGATACGCGCGCCGCCGCGATAGACTTTTACTTCCCGGACGTAGTTCCCGATTTGGATTCCGTAGGCTCCGGCGTTCATCCGCAGTGCGCCCCCGACGGTGCCGGGGACTCCGATGAGCCCTTCCATCCCGCCAAGGTCGTGCTTGGCACACAAGGTTACGGTCTTGCCGAGGTCCGCAGCGGCATCCACGGTAGCGATGTTCCCCTCGATGACCACGTCGGGATCCGGTTGCGCGAGCTGCATGACTACCCAAGGCAGTTCGTTGTCGACCACCAGCAGGTTCGAGCCGCCACCCAGAAATTTGAAGGGGATGCCGTTGGACTCCAGCAGGTTCACCACTTCGGGAATCGATTCGTGACGCGCGAGGCGCAGAAGATCGGTGGTGCCGCCGATGCCCAGGTAGGTGATGTCCGTGAGCGAAGCGGCGCTTTTCAGCTCGACGCCAAGGTCGCGCAAGGTCGCGAGTACTTTTTTGTGTTCAATACGCATGTTGCGCTGGACGCTCCGCTCGCAGTAACGCGAGAATTTCGTTGCTGGCGCGGCTGACGCTGCCTGCGCCGATAGTGAGGATGGCGTCGCCGGGCCGAGCTTCCGCGAGCAGGCGCTCGATGCTGGTCTGCATGGACGGGTAATAAAAAATGTGTTTGTGGCCGGCTTTGCCGATGGCATCGGCCAGCGCTTCGCTGGTGATGCCGTCGATGGGCGCCTCGCTGGCGGGATAAATATCGGTCAGTACCAGAACGTCGGCCAGGTTGAAGGCGCTGCAAAATTCATTCCAGAGATGCTGCGTGCGCGAATAGCGATGCGGCTGGAACAGCACCAGCAGGCGATCGAACTTGCAAATTTTG
>DATNKL010000108.1:0-2769 GCA_035603415.1 Candidatus Acidiferrales bacterium | reverse complement strand
TGCAGCCGCGTTTCTCCGCAGCCTTTACCGAGTGGCAAGACTTTTCCGGGATTGAGCCGGCCCACAGGATTGAATGCCGCGCGTACTTTGCGCATTAAATCCAAATCAGCATCATTGAACATGAGCGGCATGAGTTCGTTTTTTTCCATGCCCACGCCATGTTCGCCAGTGAGCGTGCCGCCCATCTCTACGCAAAGCTGCATAATGTCCGCGCCGGCGGCCCGAGCGCGACGGAACTGATCCGGATCGCGGTGATCGAAAAGAATCAGCGGATGCAGGTTGCCGTCTCCGGCGTGAAATATATTTCCGATGACGAGGCTGTACCGTTTGGCAATTTCGTCAATGCGGAGCAGCGTCGGCGTGAGCTTGGTGCGCGGAATGACGCCATCGAGCACGTAATAGGAGGGCGAAACGCGGCCGACGGCGCCGAAAGCTTCTTTGCGGCCTTTCCAAAGCAGGGCGCGCTCGCGAGCGTCGCGGGCGCGGCGGACTTCACGCGCGTGGTGACGCCCACAAACCTCGGTAATTTCCGCTGCCTGCGTTTCGACGGCTTCACGCACGCCTTCCACTTCCATCAGCAGAACCGCGGCGCTATCGAGAGGAAAACCTGCGTGAACATAGGCTTCGACGGCGCGGAGCGTCCAGCCATCGAGCATTTCGCACGCCGCGGGAATAATTCCATGGGCAGTAATGTCCACGACGCTATCGGTGGCATCTTCGAGCGAATCGTAGATAGCCAGGAGCGTGCGCACGTCTTCGGGCAGGCGGAGAAGCCTGACCGTAATTTCTGTGACCAACGCGAAGGTTCCCTCCGAGCCGATCATCAGTCCCGTCAGATCATAGCCTGGCGTTTCCATCGTTCGCCCACCGAATTGCACAACTTCACCATCAGGCAGAACCAATTCGAGGCCGGTGACGTGGTTGGAAGTGACCCCGTAGGCGAGCGTGTGCGGCCCGCCAGAATTCTCCGAGACGTTGCCTCCGATCGTGCAGGATTTCTGACTGGAAGGATCGGGCGCGAAATACAAACCATATTTCTCGGCTGCGCGCGATAGATCGAGATTTACGACTCCCGGTTCGACTATGGCGCGCTGATTTTCCGCGTCGATCTCAAGGATGTGGTTCATCCGCGAGAACGCCAAAACAATTCCGCCCTGCCTGGCCAGCGCACCGCCGGAAAGGCCGGTGCCTGCGCCACGTCCTACGATGGAAACATCATACCGATTCGCCAACTTGACGATTTCGACCACATCTTGTTTCCGGCGTGGAAAAACAATGACATCGGGATGTGCTTCTTCAACCGAACCGTCGTATTCGTAGAGCAGCAGATCTTCGGCGCTCGAAAGCACGCCGGATTTTCCGACCAGCTTTTCTAAGTCGTGAATGATGCTTCGCTGCATGGGCACCCGTTCTCAATAAAAAACAAGTTTCCGGTCAGGGTGTATCGTTGCGTCGGCCTGCCCTACCCCGCGTTTTTCTGTAAGTGCAGATTTCAGGGGACTTAAGCTTGCACTTTTTATATCTGCAGAATCCAAAGGCCTTACCCTAAAGAACAAGTGAGCATTGGTTCGAGCCACGAAGCCAAGACGATTCCTCACACTCGGTCTCGCCAGTAGAACTCATCCCGCATTCTTGTTGACGCGGGTGCTGTGCCTGTCGCGGGTGAACACTAACTCCCAATGGCCACGAATTCAAACTCTCAGAATAGATAAATCTATTTTACCGCACCAGGTCAACCAGTCTTGAGAGCAGAAAACTGCCCCTTGCTGGGATGTCGTGCATCAATAGATCAGTTCAGGGGAAGGTAGTTGGCGAACCGGTCCCGCCGGCACCCTGAACCGGCGGGGCCTTTCTTACCTCGGTTAGGGGCAAGCCGCGTAACCTGCGTTTAATTTCCAGCCAGATTCAATTAACCTTTCGTTCGTAATGCGGCTGATGCCACGTAACCTGCTTTACGGCGCGCATACAGGTAAGTCGTTAGCGACAGCCTTCCGCCGTAGGGTTTTGCCCGATTGTTGATCGGGTCCCTCTGATGCACCCTAAGGGGCGACCAACGCGTCGAATCAGTTGTTGTACCGACGTGGGGGTGAATGAAAGGGGGCGGCAAGATGGAACGCATGAGCGACTATGAGTGGTTTTGTGCGAATTGCCTGCGGATGGTCGACACTCTGAGCAGACACGGACGTTGTCCCTACTGTGATAGCAACGCCGTTGATGTGGCTTACCGGTGGAATCGCCGGGAAATGACCCGCGAGTCTCAGGAAGTGTCAATGACCCCAGAACTCGTCGGAGCGCAGCAATAAAGCGAGGCGATTCAGTTTGTTGCAGGTAGTATTTGGTATTTGGTTAGCGCTTAACGCTTATTCTGGTCAACGGTGGTGGCAGGAATTAGATCGCCGGGCGCCGTATAGATTCTTTTGACCGTGGAATACTGGACTGCCGCAGTCTTCAACGCACGTCCGCTCGCTTCTACCTTGGAACGAACGAGATCCAACATTGCTACAGCAAAAATAATGATTGCTGCCATCAGAATTGCAACACGAGCCCGCTTTGGCATTGGTCCCCTTGCGTATAAGGCCGTTATTTACAACATCATGAGCCTATCGCATAGTGGACCCCGCCGAAATACCCGTAGCAATGGATTCGCGTGGTGAATTCGCCTTACGATGCAGGTGATATCTTGGTAAGCGGAACCTACGCATAGCCCACTCTTTTAAAAAGACTTAATGTGTGTACGTCGCGGAATCAAAGAAAGTCCCACCGTGGAGG
>DATNKL010000011.1:0-26772 GCA_035603415.1 Candidatus Acidiferrales bacterium | reverse complement strand
TTGGACCATCTCTCCTTGGATCTTCCGCGTCAGACAAGGTCAGCTCGCTTGCGCGCCCACAACTCGGCGTCTGGCACATGAAAATATATTTATAAACAGCCGGAGTTTTTAACAGGGCCAGCGTTGGCAGAAAATAATTCTTGAGGCTTCCAGACATAAAATTCTCTCATTTACCCCAATAAAATTAAGAAAATATTCCTGGGCGAGAGAAAATTCGCGTTGTGGAAAAACTGTGCACCGTATGTGAATCCCGGCAAACGTCGCACCGCACTTTTCTCTTGCCCCATGCACTCGAATGGGCGACAATCCCGCGCTGTCACTTCCCGGCGGTTCGAGGGCCGGCAATTCCAAAGAGGACGCGACGGCTTGCAGGGGCGAAGTACTGGCGCTGTCGCGGGCACGAATCCGAAGACTTAAGAAAGATGAATCCAAGCCCGCTTTCCACAGGTTATTCACATCTGTGGAAATAGCGTAGGCTTTCTATTCCCTTACCGATGACTATCTCCGTTAATTCCTGGGAAAAGTTCTTAGACCACGTGAAGTCCCGGGTCAGCCTCAATACCTTCAACACCTGGTTCCAGCCTACCCGCCTCAATCGCGCCGAAGGCGAAACGCTCTACGTGCAGATCCCCAGCACTGTTTTTCGCCAAGTTCTGACGCGCACCTATGGCGAAATCGTAAAAGCTGTTTTTCACGAGATTGGCACCCCGAACGTCAAGGTGCAGTACCTCTGCAATGACGACGCGCCCTTAGCAGCCGCTCCGGTGGTCTCCGGCATCAAGCAGTCCAAACTCGATTTTGAGAGTAGCGACCATCAACTCAATCTGCGTTACACCTTTGACAGTTTCGTGGTCGGCAAGTCCAACGAATTTGCCCACGCCGCATCGCGCGCCGTTGCCGAGCAACCGTCCAAGGCTTACAACCCGCTGTTCCTCTACGGCGGCGTGGGCATGGGCAAGACCCACTTGATGCACGCCATCGGGCACACCATCAAGCAGCGCAATCCGGCCATGCGGCTCAGTTACGTCAGCGCCGAAAAATTTACTATCGAAGTCATCAACTCCATTCGCTTCGACCGCATGATCAGCTTCCGCGACCGTTTTCATACCGTGGATGTTCTGCTGGTCGACGATATCCAGTTCATCGCTGGAAAGGAACGCACCCAGGAAGAATTTTTCCATACTTTCAACGCGCTCTATGAACAGCAAAAGCAGATTGTCATTTCGAGCGACTGCTTGCCTAAGGACATCAACTCCATCGAAGAAAGATTGCGCTCGCGTTTCGAGTGGGGTTTGATCGCGGATATCCAGCCGCCGGATCTTGAGACTAAAATCGCGATTCTGCAGAAGAAGGCCGACAACGATCGCTTCTCGCTTCCCGATGACGTCGCCGAATACATCGCGCGCGCTATTAAATCCAACGTGCGCGAACTGGAAGGCGCACTCACTCGTTTGATGGCCTACGCCTCGTTGACGGGCGTGACAGTTTCACTTTCCACCGCCCAGCAGGTCCTGCGCAACATCATCGCGTCGCAGGAGAAGCGTGTCACCATTGACTTGATTCAGAAACGCGTCAGCGAGCATTTCAATTTGCGCGAGCAGGATCTAAAAGTTCGCAGCAACACCCGCGCCATCGCTTTCCCGCGCCAAGTGGCCATGTATATTGTCAAGCAGTTGACGACCGCCTCGCTGCCCGAGATCGGCCGCCAATTCGGCGGCAAACATCACACCACCGTGCTTCACTCCATCAACAAAATTGAAGAGCTTCGCCGCAACGACAAAGATTTAAATCGCACCATCACACGACTGATGGACGCATTGCAGTAGTTCTCGACGCCAATCTTCAGACTGGCGCTTTTTGTAACAGAAACGGTCTGACAGAAACCCATCTAAACGCGAAGTTGTTGTACCGTCCCTATATTTCGCCTGAAGCCACTCACGCATTTCTTCGTCTCCGCTTTGCGGGCGAGTCCACTTTTGCAGCCGAGAAATCTATCTTCGTGTGTCGCGCAAGCTCGGCCGTTTCTCTACGCATACTGTGAACAACCGCTGCCAAAGCTTTGAATAAACTGTTAACCGTGAAGGAAGAATTTCGCGTCGACACAACTTCAATCGACTTGATGCTCGGCTTTTCCGCGATTCCCACATTGCGCCACTTACACATCTCCGTGCCATCTCGCACGCACCACATGTGCTTGTCGCGATTTCCACCAATCCACAGCAGTCATCAACACAACAAGCCTTATAATTTTCTTAATCAAATTCAAAAACCCTGTTGCTTATGAAATCCTTTATTCGCTCATTTCCACAAGACCAATCAGCGCATTGCGCTTTATACTTCTTACGAAAACGGGTAAAGTACGGCAGCGGTATAACTGCATAAGGAAGGCCAATGACCGCAACTGCACCCGTTTCGGTACGTGAGGATTATCAAGCGATGGAATTCAGCGTAACCAAGTCCGCGCTGTTAACTGAACTGACCACTACGCAAGGTGTGGTCGAGCGCAAAACTACTATACCCATTCTATCTAATATTCTTGTCGAAGCTAAAGGCACGCGCCTCACTATCACCGCCACGGACCTGGAACTCAGCATCCGCACGTCCTGCGAAGTAAAAATTAAAAAGGAAGGCGCGGGCACGATCCCCGCTAAGAAACTTCTCGAGCTCGTACGCCTGCTGCCCGAAGGCGAAATTAAATTCCGCCTACTTGAAAATCATTGGGTCGAAATCATTAGTGACAAAAAGAAATACAAACTGGTAGGCATGGCCAGGGAGAATTTTCCGGCGCTTCCCGCGATGCCTCATCCGCTGGTGAAGCTACCGGCGGCTACACTGCAAAGTTTGATCGCTAAAACAAAATTCGCCATCTCCATGGAAGAGTCCCGCTACACCTTGAATGGCGGCTTGCTTATTTTGAAGCCGGACACCATTGCGATGGTCGCTACCGACGGTCATCGCCTCGCGCTAGCGGAAACCAGCCAAAAACTCAGTGGTCTGAACGGTGAAGTGAAAGTTTTGATCCCCAAGAAAGCTATGGATGAAGTCGAAAAACTTTCCAGTACCGCCGGTTCCGATGCGCAACTCGAGTTTGCCAAAGACGAAAGCCATCTATTTTTTCAGGCGGGTCAGCGCTTGCTGATCTCGCGGATCCTTACCGGTCAATTCCCGAATTACGAGGCAGTCCTCCCGCGCGAGAACAACAAAACCGTGGTCATTGATCGAGGTGAATTATGCGACGCAGTGCGCCGTGTTTCGCAACTTGCCGACCAGCGCTCGCACGCCGTCAAGCTGGCTGTCTCCAACGAAGGAATTGAAATTTCCGCATCGAGCCCCGAGTACGGCGAAGCCAAAGAAAATATCGAGAAGGAATATTCCGGCGATCCCATCGCCATCGGTTTCAATTCCAGTTACATGCTCGATTTTCTCGCCGCCGCGGCCGACGGCCCCATCAGCATCGAACTAAAAGACGAGCAATCCGCCGGCCAGATGCGTCCCCTCGCCGACGAATCCTACCGTTATCGCTACATCATCATGCCCATGCGCATCTGAGCATTGTTTCGTTGTCATTAGTAAAAAAAGGCTTCATTTTCTGTCATTGGAGCGCTCCTAAGACGCCTCCGTCCACGCCAAATCGCAGGTTGCATTACGGGCTGAGTATAAGCGCCCGGCCGTGCTGTAAATCTTTATCAACAAAAGGTTTATAGCCCACGCGAAACGGTTTAACGCCTTGAGAAATTGGTCCAAATCGGTTACAATGTTGGTGTTGTCGATTCGCTGTTGGGCCCTCCAAATCGGCACGTCGGCCAGGTGAAATTTTCGGGGTTGGTTTCGCGCCAGAAACCAAATAATTATTTCGCTTGGAAAGTATCAGTCTTCGCCACGTCTCGCTGCGCGAGATGGGATGGAGCAGGAAACCTTACGAGTTTCAATCGCCACGGCGATTGGAATCAAAAGGTGAGGCGACGTACGGAGCATTCCGCAAGCACGCCTTCCTCGCTTCAAAGTTTTTGATTAAATTTTTGCGAACGCTGAATTGCGTTCCGTGGTCTTTTTGCGAACGTGGGGTTCGCACAAAAATCAAATCGTGTTTAGAAATAATTTAGCTGTCCGTCGATGGACGCCGGGCAAAATTTTTGAAGCAAAATTTCACCGCGGAGTATTCATGGAAGATAAAGAACCGGTCATCCCTGCGACGCCAGGTCACAAGTACGACGCAAAATCCATCAAGGTTCTAGGCGGCCTTGAAGCTGTGCGTTTGCGCCCGGCCATGTACATCGGCTCCACCGGCGAAATGGGTTTGCATCACCTGGTCTGGGAAGTGGTTGACAATTCCGTTGACGAAGCCATGGCCGGTTTCGCGGATGAAATAAACGTCACCGTGCACGCCGACGATTCCGTCACGGTGATCGATAACGGCCGCGGCATTCCTGTCGACATGCATGCCACCGAAAAGCGTCCCGCGGCCGAAGTCGTGCTCACGGTGCTGCACGCAGGCGGAAAATTTGACAGCGATACGTACAAAGTTTCCGGCGGCCTTCACGGAGTGGGCGTTTCTGTAGTTAATGCTCTCGCGGATTGGCTGGAGCTGGAAATTTCGCGCGACGGTGCGGTGTGGGAACAAACCTACGAAAAAGGTAAGCCTACTTCCAAGCTCAAGCAGACCGGGAAGTCGCGCAAGACCGGCACAAAAATTACTTTCCATCCGGATCCTAGTATTTTCGATAAGTCGGTCTACAGTTTTGACACGTTGTCGCAGCGCCTTCGCGAGTTGGCGTTTCTCAACAAAGGCCTGAAAATCACGCTGACCGATGAGCGCAGCGAAAAAAGCACAGAATTTCGGTTCACCGGTGGCATCGCGGAATTCGTCAAGCATCTCAATCGCGGAAAATCCACGCTGCACGATTCGCCGATTTACATGGAAGGGAAGCGCGGCACGGTGGAAATCGAAATCGCGCTGCAATATAACGATACCTACGGCGAAAATGTTTTTGCTTTTGCCAACACCATCAATACCGTCGACGGTGGCACGCATCTTTCCGGGTTTCGTTCTTCGCTTACGCGCTCGATCAACAATTTCGCGTCCTCCACTGGCATGCTCAAAGAGCAGAAGGACGAAGTCACCATCAACGGCGATGACGTGCGCGAAGGTCTCGTTGCCGTTATCAGCGTGCGCCTGCCGCAGCCACAATTTGAAGGGCAGACGAAGGGGAAACTCAACAGCGACATTAAAGGCGACGTCGAGCAACTCGTTAACGAAAAACTCGGCGAATGGTTTGACAAACATTCCACCGTGGCGCGCCGCATCGTGGGCAAATGCATCGAAGCTGCCCGCGCTCGCGAAGCCGCGCGCAAAGCTCGCGAGCTGACGCGCCGCAAATCGGCCATGGATTCAAGCGGGCTTCCCGGCAAGCTCGCTGATTGCCAGGAACGCGATCCAGCGCGCTGCGAACTCTTCGTGGTGGAGGGCGAATCCGCAGGCGGTTCCGCAAAAATGGGCCGCGATCGTAAATTCCAGGCCATCCTGCCGCTCAAAGGAAAAATTCTCAACGTAGAAAAAGCGCGTTACGACAAAATGTTGGGCCACGAAGAAATTCGCGCCATCATCACCGCGCTGGGCACCGGCATTGGCAAAGACGATTTCGACGCCAGCAAACTGCGCTACCACAAAATAATTCTTATGACCGATGCGGACGTGGACGGCAGTCACATCCGCACGTTGCTGCTCACATTTTTCTTTCGCCACATGAAGGAACTGATCGATCGCGGCCACATTTACATTGCGCAGCCGCCGCTTTATCGCGTAAAGCGCGGCAAGACGGAGCGTTACATTCGCGATGAGCACGAGTTTGCGCACGAACTGATGAAGCGCGCCACCGAGGATCACGTCGTCAAAGCCAAAGAAGGCGTGAATCTGGAAGGCGCGGGCCTAACTTCATTTCTGCTGAACGTTCAGGAGTATCAGGCCGCCGCAGCGAAACTCGGCCGCCGGCTTCGCGAGCCTGGTCTCGTGGAACTGCTTTCCGAGAGCCGCCTCGAAAAGAAAACCGATTTCGAGGATAAGAAAGCGCTCGAGAAACTTTTGAAAGAAATCGAGAAGTCTAAGCTCAAGCTCGAAGGGAAGGTTACCTTCGACGAAGAACACAGCTTGTATGAAATCCAGTTTGGCCCGCCACACAGCCAAAAAATCAACTGGGCTGTGGCTTCCACCGCCGAATACAAGCGGCTCCGCGGCCTCGCTAAACAAATTGAGGAATTCAATCATCCGCCATTTACGATCGCGCGCAACGGCGACAAGGTCAGCAAAGCCAACGCCAAAGACGTGCTCGACTACGTAGTTGAGGACGCCAAAAAAGATTTCACCATCACGCGTTTCAAAGGACTCGGCGAAATGAATGCCGAGCAACTGTGGGACACCACTATGAATTCCGATACGCGCACGCTGCTGCAGGTGAAGCTGGAAGACGCGGTGGCCGCCGAGGATATTTTTACCACGCTGATGGGCGAAAACGTGGAAGCGCGGCGCAAATTCATCGAGGACAATGCCCTCGAAGTCGTGAACCTGGATATTTAATTTCGTAATGATTTATCAACTGGGATGGAGTACTTTGCCCGGCTTGCGTGGATTGGCGTGCGGTGATTTTCGCGCGACGCCGACAACGGTGCCCGATAACGAACGCGGAGTGGCGATTGAAATAGCTACGGAAGAGCAGCGCAAGGTTCTGTTACAGCAACTTGAAAATCATTTCGGAGCGAAGCGCTTTACCAACGCGGCAGATGCTTTCGACAGCGTCAAAGCATTTGTTTTGGATCATGCAGCGAAGCAATAAATTTCCGAGATCGATGCGTTACAACGATTCGAGGGCTTTCGGTGCGCCCCAGGTTTCCAGATAGAGCTCGATGGCTTCGCGCAAATTTCCGCGAGCGCTTTCAAACGTCGGCACCTTGCGAAGTGACATTTAGTTCCGGGCAGCGCGCCACGTAAAAAGTCTTCTTCTTTGGTGATGAGGACAGGGAATCGGTAAGTCATATGGGGATGCGAGCGCTAGTCAGGCAAGGACTCTAGATTTAGCTGTGGTCGCGGCTAAAGCCGCGACCTACAAAACTAAAGCAGGCGAGGATAAATGGCGGACGAGAAGAACACTTCAATACTGCTTCCCATCGATATCGAAGTAGAAATGCGCAAGTCGTATCTCGACTATGCCATGAGCGTGATCATCGCGCGCGCGCTTCCTGATGTGCGCGACGGGCTCAAGCCGGTGCAGCGCCGCATCCTGGTGGCCATGAATGATCTGGGGCTCGCTTCCAATCGCGGCTATCGCAAATGCGCGAAGATCTGCGGCGATACTTCCGGGAATTATCATCCTCACGGGGAAGCGGTAATTTATCCCGCGCTGGTTCGTCTGGCGCAGGATTTCAACATGCGCTACCCGTTGATCGACGGCCAGGGAAATTTTGGTTCGGTGGACGGCGATCCTCCAGCGGCGATGCGATACACCGAGGCGCGTCTGGCGAAAATTTCTGAAGATATTCTTGCCGACCTCGAAAAAGAAACCGTCGACTTCATTCCGAATTTCGACCAGACCCGCGAAGAGCCCGTGGTTCTTCCTTCGCGTATTCCGAATCTGCTGGTTAATGGCGCAAGCGGCATCGCCGTGGGCATGGCCACAAATATTCCGCCGCACAACCTGCGCGAAATCGTCGAAGCCGCGATTCTTTTGATCGATAAGCCGGACACACCGCTCAAAGAAATTATGAAGATTGTGCCCGGTCCGGATTTTCCAACGGGCGCATACATCGCGGGACGCGAAGGAATTGAAGCCGCTTATCGCACTGGGCGCGGCAGCTTCATCATGCGCGCCAAGGCGGCGATCGAAGAAGCCGCCAAAGACCGGGAAAACATCGTCATCACCGAAATTCCGTACCAGGTCAACAAATCGCGGCTCATCGAACGCATCGCCGAGTTGGTGCAATCCAAAAAACTCGAAGGCATCGCCGACGTGCGCGACGAATCTTCCCGCGAAGGCATGCGCATTGTCATCGAGCTGAAACGCGGCGAAGAATCGCAGCTCATTCTCAATAATCTATTCAAGTTCACGCAGATGCAGGAATCGTTCGGCATGATTTTGCTGGCCATCGTGGCGGGCCAGCCGCGCGAACTAGGCTTGATTCCGCTGATCAAGCTGTTCATCGAACATCGCGTGGAAGTTGTGCGCCGGCGCACGATTTTCGAGCTGCGCAAAGCGCGCGAGCGCGAACATATTCTGGTCGGCTACCAGATCGCGCTGGATCATCTGGACGACGTTATTCGCATCATTCGTGGTTCCAGCAGCCGCGTCGAGGCCCGCGAAAACCTGCTCAAATACTTCACCGAGCAGGACGTCACTATCACGGAAAACGGCAAGTCCCGCAAGCTTTCGGGCGTCAAACTGGACGGGCGCAAGTACAAGGTCGGACCCCTCGAGGGGGAAGTCGCCGGCCGTGGGACCGGTCTTACTCCGATTCAGGTCGATGCGATTCTAGAGCTGCAACTGCATCGCCTCACGCAGCTTTCTGTCGATGAAATTTTGAAGGAATTAAAGTCCATTCGCGAGCACATCGCCGAGCTGGAAGAAATTCTCAGCAGCGAGAAGAAGTTGAAGCAGGTCATTACCGCCGAGCTGCGTGAAGTGCACAAAGCTTATGGCGACGACCGCCGTACGCAAATTGTCGACAAGGTCGACGAGATCAAGCTCGAAGATTTAATCGCGGATACCGACATGCTGATTACCGTCAGCCATGCTGGCTATATCAAGCGTACTTCCACGGATACGTATCGCCACCAGGGACGCGGAGGAAAAGGCCGCATCGGCGCGCGTACCAAGGAAGAAGACTTCGTCGAGCACTTGTTCATCGCTTCGGCGCACAGCTATATTTTGATTTTTACGTCGAAGGGCCGCGTTTATTGGCTGAAAGTTTACGAGCTGCCAGAGGCCGCCGCAGCCACACGGGGCAAAGCAATTTCGAGCCTGGTGAAATTTCAGGAAGATGAAAAGCTTACTGCCTTGGTCGCTGCGCGGAATCTCGAGGAAGTTGGCCGCTACGTCTTCATGGCCACGAAAAAAGGCACGGTCAAGAAATCCGCCATTGTGGAGTTTTCAAATCCACGTTCTAACGGCATCATCGCCATTAATCTTGATGGCAACGACGAGCTGATCGGTGCGAAGTTGACGGACGGGAAGCAGATGATTTTCCTGGCCAGCCACGAAGGCCAGGCGATTTTGTTCCGCGAAACGGAAGTGCGGCCGATGGGCCGCAATGCCGGCGGCGTGAATGGCATGGACCTCGACAAAGATGATTACGTTGTCAGCATGGACGCGGTGCCGCCCGATTTCAGTATCATCGAAAAAGAACATAAGCAAACGTCACAAAATCTCGAGGAACTTGAAAACGAGCAGATCAGGGATTCGCTGGTGACCTTGATGCTGACCGTCGCGGAAAAAGGCTTTGGCAAGCGGACGCCGCTGGCGGAATATCGCATCACTTCACGTGGCGGCAAAGGCGTGGTCAACATGAAGACCACCGACCGCAACGGCTACGTGGTCGCGACTTTGCAGGTCACCGAAGAATCCGACGTGATGATCATCACTCACGATGGGAAAGTTATTCGCGTGCATGCCAATGAGATTCGCGAAGCAGGCCGTTCCACGCAAGGGGTTCGCTTGTTGCGGCTGGATGCCGATGATTCGGTGGCGGCGGCTGCGGTGCTGCAGGAAGAATCAGAAGAAGAAAAGAAATAATAGGATTTGTCACGAGTTGTGACGTGCTCCTGTGTCAATGGATCGTGACCACGTTGTGCGTGGGAATTTTGAGTAGTGACCGATCGCCATTTATTGCGGGCGGACATTTCGTCGCTCAAACTTTTTTTCTTGGCACACTGCTTGTAACATCTGTGCATGAAAATAACTCGCCGGTTCTTTGCTACGTTACTCATCGCCGTCGCACCGCTGTTACTGTCCGTCGACCACACGTTCGGCGACGAGTCAAAGCCGTCGCAATATTTGGCGTTCGTCGGCACTTACACTTCGAAGACCGACAGCAAAGGCATTTATTCATTTCATTTTGACGCTGCGACCGGCCGCCTGACTCCCACGACTTTAGCAGCGACAACGCCAGACCCTTCATTTCTCACGGTGGCCAGCAACGAAAAAAATCTTTACGCGGTTAACGAGCTTTCCGAGTTTGATGGAAAAAAAAGTGGGGCGGTGACGTCATATTCTGTGGATCCGAAATCCGGAAAGTTGACGCGGCTGAATCAGGTTCCCAGTGGCGGGGCCGACCCTTGTTACGTGTCCTTCGATCAAAGCGGCAAATATCTGCTAGTTGCAAATTATACTGGCGGCAGTGTCTCTACTTTTCCGGTCGCGCCTGACGGTCGCGTCGGATCCGCTTCCGCTTTTGTGCAACACCGCGGCTCTGGCCCTAATAAAGAGCGGCAGGAAGGTCCACACGCTCACTACATTGCCAGTTCAGTCGATAATCGCTTTGTGTTTGTAGTTGATCTGGGACTTGATGAAGTTGTGGTTTATCGCTTTGATCCGGCCAAAGGCTCGCTCACTCCCAACGATCCGCCGTTCGTCAAGGTCGCTCCCGGAGCTGGACCTCGCCATTTGGCGTTCCATCCCAACGGCAAATTCGCCTACGTTCTTAACGAAGTAAACTCTACGGTTACCGTCTTCGCCAACGATTCCAGAAACGGCTCTTTCTCGACGCTACAAACGCTGCCCACGATTCCAAAAGGTTTCACGGCGCACAATGACACCGCCGAAATTGTGGTGCATCCTTCAGGCAAATTTCTCTACGTCTCCAATCGCGGCCACGACAGTATCGCCGAGTTCAGCATTGATCCAGCCAAGGGAACGCTGACTTTTGCCGGCGATTTTTCGACTCAAGGTAAGACACCTAGAAATTTCGCGCTGGATCCGACGGGAAAGTTTTTGCTTGCCGCCAACCAGGAATCAAACAACATTGTGGTCTTCCGCATTGATCACTCCACCGGAGCGCTTACCGGCACCGGCCAAGACGCGCAAGTTCCCGCACCGGTCGACATCGTATTCGTATCCGCCAGATAACAACGATTGTAAGCGTTGTAGCACTGAGCAAAAACTCAATCTCCATGGGTATTAGATTAGATAACTTACGTGTCTATATATAGATACGGACAAAAGGCCAGAGCAATCTGGTTGATAATCTACTTTACCCATCCTTGTTCCAGAACCTGGCCACTTGGACTGAAGCGGACTCGGTAAGTGAAAGACGGAGTGCGGCGTTTGCCCATTCTGGGGAAGCGCACGTCGGAGAATTCGACGATGGGCTCGCCGCTTTCTTCGTGATAACGCGTCACCGGAAAACGGTCAAACCACAAAACCTTTTGCACCTGCGTAAGTTCCTTCGCTGCTTTGATATAAACATTGGGATTAGATTCGGGGTAAAAGCGGTATTCGATCGGTGGCCGCTCTGGTGGAGGCCCGGGTGAGCGTTCTGCCGGATTGGTGCCTGCGGGGTTCTCGAAGGGCGATTTCTGACTCAAGTCCATACGAGTCTCATAAACGCCACCAGCGGTGCGCACTAAGCCGTCCCAGCGCCACAGCGAGGGGGGAAAAGGCAGGGCACCTATCGATTCAACGTTGAGTTTTTGTAGGGTGGCAAAACTACTGACGCGAGCGAGCGCGAAATGATGCGCGAGAACTGCCAGCGCAAGATACGAACACGCGCAAACCAAACCGAATTGATTCCAGCGCCGGCGAATAGTTGCGCGCGCCAAGTTTTGCGATAGGGGGTCTGCGCGCTGTGCCCGCTGTACTTTTTCGGCGGTGGGAAGCGGCAGCAAAAAGAAGGCGGCCAGTATCAAGACGAAAAGCAAAACAGTCGCGGAGGAAATTGGCGTGCCTACGGCATCGGCGAGTCGTTGAATAACGAAACTGGCCATGGCAAAGATTGCGAATGAGGCGATGGCGCGGCGCCGGGATTTTTCCGGTCGCTCCTGCACCCAGGCTAGAATCTGGGGGACGAGCAAAATTCCGGTGAAGGTAAAATCCACGATAAAAATTAAATCCCATGCCGGCCTTGACCATTTCAGGGGCGACCACACCATGGTTCCGAAGCTGGTGACCAAGTCGAGTAAAATGTGGCTAAAAATTCCAGCGGCGTAAATTCCGGTCAGAGCCGCGAAGGACGGCGCGTCCCATTTTCGCCAGCGCGCGACCAAGCGAGTCAGCGCGGCGAGCAACAGCGCGAAAAGTGGGAGGCATAGCAATGAGTGGGTGATGCTGCGATGCCAGGAGATAATCAGCAAATCGTCATGGGATAGCAGCTCGCGAAGCACGTCGGAGTCGGGAAAGATCGCGCCCAGCATGGTGGACCAGGTCACGATGCGCTGGCGAGTCATCGGGCGTGACGCAAATAGATCGTCTCCGCTGAAGAGCGCCTTGGCCATCAGCGCTCCGGAAATTCCATGTGTGATGGTGTCCATAATTTCTTGATGCTCTGATGAGAAATTTAAGAGTTGCGATCCGCAAACACTCTCAATGCACCGTGTGCGGCGAACTGCCGAATGAAAATGAATCGTCTACTATAGGCATAACGAAGACGATTTGCGAATAGGTTTGCACCAACGACGTGAGTGTGGTTTCATCGCGGCGCAAACTGACCGGGATTTTTTTATTACAAATTGCACCCACAGATTTGAGTTTTGAGGAGCTTCTCGCTGGCTATGACCTCTACCGCCGTGCCATCTGAGTCCGGCATCCGAAAGGCATTGAGCGAGTTTCAGATCGACGCGGATGCGGACCAGATTGCTCAGATTCAGGAATATATCCGGTTGTTACTGGTGTGGAACGAAAAAGTCAATTTGACCGCGATACGCGACCCTTTGGAGATTCTTCACCGGCATTTTTGCGAGAGCTTGTTCGCTACGAAGGTCGTCGATATGAGGGAATGTCGACTCGCCGACATTGGAACAGGGCCAGGGTTTCCGGGCTTGGCGTTGAAGATATTGCTACCGGAGGCCCGGGTCGTTCTGGTGGAGTCGAACGTCAAGAAGGCGACCTTTTTGGCGGAGGTTGTTCGGGCATTGCGGATTCGAGGGGCAAATGTACTAGTGAGCCGATACGAAGAGCTGGGCGAGGAGATTGCGCCGGTCGATTTTTTGTTGGCGCGGGCTTTGGGGGAGTTCGAGGTGTTTTTGAAGTGGGCGGCCTCAGAGAAAGTTGACGCTAAACGGGTGATCTTGTGGGTGGGCGCTGGGGATGTGGGACAGTTGCGCAAGAGCTCGAGATGGAAGTGGGAGGAGGCTGTTAGTGTGCCTCATTCGCTTCGACGGGTGCTGATGATCGGGAGTAAGGTCGGAGCGTAGCCAGTTTAATTGTGGGCGCGCCGACATTTGGGCGATTACGGAAGGGATCTTCGCTGCTGACAATTATTAGTCGACTTTCTTGTTGCGAATGTCGGATCGTCGACAATATCTGCTCATTTTGAACTTAATAATTGCAAATTCCCGCGAAAATGTCTGTTTCACGTGAAACCTGCGATGCGCCGGGTAGGTTGTCGATTTACTCTGCACTACGATCGTCAAGGGCAGGACTAATCTATTTCCCTGTTTCACGTGGAACAAGCGCGCGCGTGATCTCGCCATACCTCTGTTTCACGTGAAACACGGAGCAGAATTGCTGTTTCACGTGAAACGGTGTGCTGGAGGTACGGTCCTCAGTCGGACGGATGTCTACGCAGGGGAAAATTCTTAGCGGAACCGATTGTTCCACGTGAAACAAGGATTTGCGCAGCCTAGGCAAGACTGAGTAAATCGCAAGATCCGTTTCCAACATCAAGCCGCAACCCCAGCCTCTAACAAAATGCGAGTGTAGCCGTGTGTTTCACGTGAAACCGGAAAATACGTACTGTGGTCTCGTTCTCATCTTGGCAAGACTCGTTTTCACGTGAAACAGCCCGCGCTGGTGGAGAACGCAAGTGAGGGACTGAAGGAGCAGGGCGCTTCGAAGCGGGCATTCATGTGGTCCCACGCTACAAGACCCACCTACCACGGCAGGAAAGCCCTCAAGAAATTTGAGGGTGGGCCACCCTGCGCGTTTTTGGCGCGCATAACCTAACTCGGCAAGACTCGTTCCACGTGAAACAGCCTCGACGTAATATGACGGCCCACGCGCTAGCGTGAACTGGTGACTGCCGAACTTGTTTCACGTGGAACAGGAATTTGGCGACATCGGCTCGCGCAAAAGTCGAGGTGCCGACAATTGGTTCAAAAGGAAACGCTACAGGGCGACGATGTGCGGAAAGGACTGCGATTCGAAGGATTTGCGTTCGAGATGTTCTGTTCCACGTGAAACAACTTGCAAGTGTGCAGAACCTTTGCTAAGTTTTCGCCTGGGGAAACATTTGGCAAGAATTATTGCTTGTGCAAACCAGAAGGGCGGTGTGGGCAAAACCACCACTGCCGTTAACTTGGCCGCTTGTTTGGCCGCCTCTGAACAACCTACCTTACTCGTCGATTGCGATTCTCAAGGTAATGCTACCGCAGCCATCGGTTTTGCTAAGGATCCGGCGCGCAGAACCCTCTATCATTCGCTAATTTTGGGCGAACCTCTCGAGAAGATCGTTCAAAAGTCTCAGGTGGAAGGCCTGGATGTCATTCCTGGGGATAAGAACCTTGCCGGAGCCGCAGTTGAATTGGTAACTGCGGAAAATCGCGAATACAAACTGCAAGCAGCGCTAAAAACGTTTAAAGATCGCTATCGATTCGTGGTCCTGGACTGCCCACCAGCACTTGATTTGTTGACTCTGAACGCGTTGGTTTGCGCGAACTCGGTATTGGTGCCGATTCAGTGCGAATATCTGGCATTGGAAGGTGTTTCTGAGCTGCTTGACACCCTAATGCGGATAAGAAGGACATTGAATCCGAGCCTGGAGATCGAAGGGATTTTGCTGACGATGTTTGATGAGCGGACTACATTGTCTAGGCAGGTGGCTACGGATTTGAGAAGTTTCTTTGGGACCCAAGTGTTTCAGTCGGTGATTGCACGAAACGTCAGATTAGCGGAAGCGCCTAGCTTTGGTAAGCCTATCATTTTCTATGATATACATAGCAAAGGGGCCGAAGGGTATACACAACTTGCGCAGGAGGTACTAGCGAATGACGAGAAACGCGTTGGGACGGGGGCTCGGAGCGCTCATTCGGGAGCCTGAGCCAGCAGTTGCACCTCAAGTTACGCCTCAAGTTAATACGAATCAACAAGATCAAGCGTTTGGCACCACACCCAGCGGCGCGGCAGTTGCGCCTGCGAGGGATGGAAGTCAGACGCTACAGGTCGATATCGACCTTATTGATCCGAGTCCGTTTCAGCCGCGCACAACGTTTCGCGAGGCGGCGTTGGAAGAACTGTCGCGCTCCATTCTGGCGAGCGGGATCATACAGCCGCTACTTCTGCGTCCGGTCGGTGACCGTTATGAATTGATTGCTGGGGAGCGGCGCTGGAGGGCCGCGCAGCTAGCGGGGCTTACCAAAGTACCGTCGATCGTTCGGGAAGTTCGGGATGAACTGGCGCTGGAAATGACACTGGTTGAGAACATTCAGCGCGAGGATTTGAACCCGATTGAGTCGGCGCGGGCGTTTGATCGCTTGATCACCGAGTTTCAGATGACGCCGGAAATGGTGGCGGAGCGCACTGGAAAAGACCGCACTACGGTGTCGAATGCGATCCGGTTGCTGAAGCTGGAATCGACGATTCAGGAATGGATTGAAGAAGGGAAGCTTACCGCGGGGCACGGCCGGGCACTTTTGGCTGTGCCGGATTCGCCGCTGCGGATGCGCTTCGCACACAGAGCTTCGCGCGGGGGCTTAACGGTAAGACAGATCGAACGGCTGGCGGCCCGGCGGGCTCGGAATCGAGTGCCGGTAGCCAGGGAAGAATCGGACGCGAACACGCGGTCGGCTATTGATGAGCTGCAACGGAACCTGGGAACGAAGATCATGTTGCGGCCGCACACGAAGACGCATCCGGGGCAATTGATCATTGAGTTCTACGACGAGCCGCATTTGATGAGGCTTTACGATCAACTGATGAAGTAGAGCGAGCGCTATCGAATAACGACGTGAGAATTTCCTTTTATCAATCGCTCCGTGAGGAATTTTGCAGGTATTTTTGGCGGACGGCGACAAGGAATTTTTGTTTGTCTTTTTTGATCTGGCGAATCAACTCGGGATTTTGGGTTTTTTCGTGGGCGGCGGCCCAGAGAACCATTTCTGTTAGGACGGGCGCCAAATCCATTCCTTTTTCCGTCAGAGTGTAAATAAGTTTTCTTCTGTCTAAGGAATCTTGTTGCGTGGCGATGATTCCGTAGCCTTCCAATTTTTTTAGTCGATTAGCCAATATGTTTGTGGCGATGTGTTCGTAGGAATCAAGAAATTGGGTGTAACTGCGAAAGCCGCGCAGCATCATGTCGCGAATGATGAGCAAAGACCAACGATCGCCGAGGATTTCGACGGAAGCGTTCAGGGGACACCCGGAGCGGAACTTGGTGCGCGGGTGACTGCGCGGCATAGAGAAAGCATAATATTTTCACTTGCAATTAACAAGTGATCTGACAAAATGTGCTGAAATGATCAGGCATTTCTAACGTCTTTATATATAGCAACCCTGGAGGAAGGAATGAGCGGAGTACGAGTTCTGGTGGGAACGCGGAAGGGCGCGTTCGTGCTTAGTTCGGATGGAAAGCGCGAGAAGTGGGATATCAGCGGGCCGCATTTTGCGGGCTGGGAAATTTATCACGTGAAGGGATCGCCGGCGGATCCCAACAGGCTGTATGCATCACAGTGCAGTGGGTGGTTCGGACAAATGATTCAACGATCGAACGACGGCGGGAAAACGTGGGAGCCGGTGGGCAACAAATTTATTTATGACGGCGTGCCTGGAACTCATCAATGGTATGACGGCAAACCGCATCCGTGGGAATTCAAGCGGGTGTGGCATGTGGAGCCGTCATTGACGGATCCGGATACGGTGTACGCGGGGATTGAAGACGCGGCATTGTTTCGTTCGAAGGATGGCGGGCAGAATTGGGAAGAACTTTCTGGATTGCGTAAACATGGTTCTGGGCCACGATGGCAACCAGGCGCGGGTGGGATGTGTTTGCATTCGATCATTCAGGATCCGAAGAATCCGGGACGACTGTTTATCGCAATTTCGGCCGCGGGCGCATTTCGCACGGACGATGGTGGCGAAACGTGGCAGCCCATCAACAAAGGATTGAAGTCGCCATATATTCCTGACCCGGAGGCTGAGGTGGGCCATTGCGTGCATCACCTCGCGATGCACCAGGCACGGCCGGGCGTGCTGTTCATGCAGAAACACTGGGACGTGATGCGCAGCGATAATGGTGGAGATTTGTGGCGAGAAGTGAGCGGCAACTTGCCTACGGATTTTGGATTTGTGATCGATGTGCATGCGCACGATCCTGAGACGATCTACGTGGTGCCCATCAAGAGCGACTCGGAGCACTATCCGCCGGATGGAAAACTGCGCGTGTATCGCAGCCAGACGGGCGGAAACGAATGGGAAGCGTTGACGCGTGGGTTGCCGCAAAGCGATTGCTACGTGAATGTGTTGCGCGATGCGATGGCGGTGGATTCCATGGATTCGTGCGGCGTATATTTCGGCACGACGGGCGGACAGGTTTATGCGTCGGCTGATGCGGGAGATAACTGGAAACCCATTGTGCGGGATTTGCCTGCAGTGCTTTCTGTGGAGGTGCAGACATTGGCATGATTCGCGTAGTGATGCCCGCACATTTGCGGACGCTCGCGTCTTTTCACGGCGAAGTGCAATTGGAGGTGCCTGGGGCAGCGACGCTGCGTTCCGTGCTGGACGCGCTGGAGGCGCGCTTTCCGATGCTGCCCGGGACGATTCGCGAGCATGTGACGCAGGAGCGGCGGCCGTTTTTGCGATTTTTTGCGTGCGGCGAAGATTTGTCGCACGATTCAATGGACGCTCCGCTGCCGGACGCGGTGGTTTCGGGCGCCGAGCCACTGCTGATTATCGGGGCGATTGCGGGAGGATGAGGAGCACTGGCCGTTCGGTCAGGCGGTGCATTCGACACTTTGGGAATGGGTCGCGTTGACTTGCCGGTGCGCGAGACTACAGTAGAAGAGTCTCTCCGGAGGTTTTCATGGCCTGGAAATGGCCCGGCGCATCGCGTAACAACGTCACTGAAGAATGGACTGGATTTATCGATCAAGGGGTGACGCTGGAAGGCACGCTGCAGGTCAGCGGAACTTTTCGCATTAACGGCATTGTGAAGGGCAATATTATTTCGGAGCACACAGTAATATTGGGCGAAGGCGCAAAAGTTGAAGGGCAGATTGAAGGCAACCGCGTGGTTATTGCCGGGCGATTCGACGGCGTGATTTTCGCAAAAGGGCGCGTGGAGATTCAAGCGAAGGGCGTAGTTACTGGTGAGGTGCATGCGCCGTGCATGGTAGTTGATCCCGGCGGGATTTTTGATGGGCGCTGCCACATGCTGGCGTCGTCGGATATGACTTCGGGGATTACGATTCCGATTCGGGCGGCGGGGCGGGCTTCTTAGCGCGGCCGGTAAAAATTTTGCTGGCTAAACTTCGGTGGAAATTTCTTCGAGCCGAACCGCACCGCTTTAACGTGTCAGCGTTTCAGCGCTTCCGTCATCCGTAAAGCGCCTACGACATCGCCTCGCCTGAATTCCTCGCCACCGATTCCCTCACACTGTCCCGCAGCCGAATCAGTTCACGCCAATCAGCTCCGCCCGCCCCCGCATCGCCGCTCACCGCACGCGGAAATATCGGCGCGGACAAAGTAATGGTCACGTCCGACGGCCGAGGCAGGAAAGCCCCATCCGGCAAAATTGTTCGCGGGCCTCTAAGCGATACCGGAATAATCGGCGTCCCCGTCTCCACCGCTGCTTTGAAAGCCCCCAACTGAAACTGCCGCACTCCCGGGTCGCGCGTAAATGTTCCCTCCGGAAAAACAAAAACAGATTCGCCTTTGCGCAGAAAATCTTCCATTTCCGCCGCCTGGTGCAGTCGCGATTCCGCATCCGACCTGTCAAACGACAGATGCCCCATCTGCCGCAGGAACGTCCCGATGAACGGCATCCCCGTCACTTCCATCTTGGCCACAAATCGGTACGGAACTCCCAGCCCCAGCATCAACGCCACAACGTCGAAGTAACTCGTGTGATTCGACGCGTAAATTTTTGCGCCCGGCGTCTCCATGTATTCTTTCCCGGTCACACGTACTTTGCATCCAATCAGGAAAAACAAAATCTTCAGCGCGCGATTCGTAAAACTTCCCGCCGCTCGATGATCCGTATACAGCTGCACGATCATCCATGTCGGCACGATCCACAGCGCGAACACCGCCGCGAAGTAAATCCCATACAGAAATTCCAGACCACGCTTCACGCCATTCGCAATCGCGCGCCCTGTGGTCGATGCAGCTCCGCCCGCGCCCAGCCGCGCAATTTGCAGCCATGCAGGCGCCTTGTTCTCCGCTAGCGTTCCCGCAAGATACAATTGTTTTGTCTCTTCCCGGCGCAATTTCCCGCTCGACGTCTTCGGAATGCTCCCCAGGGGAAGCAGTTCCACGCGATCTGGCGGCAACCCCAAACCGCGCGCTACTGCTTCCGTAACCTTCGCCGCCATCTCGGAACGCCGCGCATCATTTGTTTCTCGCGACTCCGCCACCACCACCATTTTTTCCGTGCCGCTTGTTTGATCCTTAATTCCAAACGCCACAATGCAGCCCTTGCGGATTCCTTCCACTCGCGCCGCCAACTCCTCCACTTCATGCGGATACAAATTCCGCCCGCCTTTAATAATGATGTCCTTCACGCGCCCGGTTACATACAGTTCGCCATCCGCTATATACGCGCGGTCACCCGAATTCACCCAAGCGAATTCTCCATTCGCATCGCCAGGACCCAAAGGCAGCAACGCATCCGTCGCCGCTTTATTTTGGTAATACCCCGTCGTCGCCGAAGGTCCGCGAAACCACAGAAACCCCTCGGTTCTTTCCGCCACTTCCGTCCCCGCATCGTTCACCACGCGAATTTCATGCTGCGGTATGGGCTTCCCCGCCGAAACAAATGCAATGCAATTTTCATCTTCAGCGCGCGTCGGTATCGCTTTTCCTTCCGACTCAAACATTTTTCGCTCGACGCGATCCACCACTGGCGGGCGACCCATCGGCCCAGCCGTAACCGCCAGCGAAGCCTCCGCCAACCCATAAACGGGCAGCAACGCGTCTGCACGAAATCCATATTTTGCAAAGCGCGTCGCAAAGCGCTCCAGCGTTCCCGGATTCACCGGCTCCGCGCCGTTCATCGCCATACGCCAGGAACTCAGGTCCAGTCCCTCGATATCTTTGTCCGCGATTTTTCGCACGCACAGCTCGTACGCAAAATTCGGAGCGGTACTAATCGTTCCGCGATGATTGTGAATGGCCCACAGCCAGCGCTCGGGCCGCATCAAAAACGCAATCGGCGACATTACCGCCAGCGGTATCCCGTAATACAGCAGCGTCAGCCACGCCCCGATCAGCCCCATGTCGTGATACAGCGGCAGCCAGCTCACGCCCACATCGTCAGGCCCGATCTTTACCGCTTCGCCCACCGCTCGAATATTCGCGAGCAAGTTTGCATGGGTCAGCACTACGCCCTTGGGATCTCCCGTCGAGCCGGAAGTGTATTGCAGCAGCGCGATATCTTTTGGCGTTCGCGCGCGCATTCCGCTTAAATGCAGCGGCCGCGCCCCCGGCGAAGGAAGCGGCGCCCTGTCCGACGCCTCGATCAATTTTTCCGCATCCGCCACCGCGGCCAGCGACGCAACACGCGGCTTCAATAATTTCGCCACCGCTTCCGCGCGACGAAACGTCAGCAACAACATCACGCCTGCGTTGTTCAAAATCGCCGATTGCCGCGCCGCGTACTCCTCAATGCGGTCGGCGCGAAACGGCGGATAAATCGGTACCGGAATCGCTCCCGCCAGTAGAATTCCCGCGTAAGAAACAAAAAACGCGCGTGAAGTCGGCAACATCAGCGCCACTCGACTCCCCGCGCTCACTCCCCGCCGTATCAATTCCGCCGAGCAGCGCTGCGCCGCCGCGTGCAACTCACCAAACGTCATCGTTACAGTTTTGTCTGGCCCGTCCGCATCCTCGGTAATCATCAGGTGCGCTCGCGAAGCATCATGCGCCGCGCGGTAATGCAGAACATCCACCAGCGTCTCCGCTGATACCACGCCACCTTCTTCAGCTTTGCGCCGTAACTGCTGCACCGTAACACTTGCGCGTTCCGCGGAAATTCCTCCCGGCTCCGCAACGCTTTCCGGCGCCTCCATCACCGCCGCAGCCAGATCGTCCGGCGTATTCGCCTGCGTAGCCGCCTGATCCGCGATGCGCACACCAAACGCATTCTCAAGCCGCGCCATCAACTCCACGCGTTCCAGGCTGCCCAATCCCAGATCACGCTCCAGATGCGACGAACCGTTCAGCATCGGCATCGCACCGGCGCTCCCCAATTCCTGCAACAACCCGCGGATCTCCTCGAGCACGCGTTCACGCACCACGGAGCGTTCGAATTGTGCCGTTGGTGTAGCCAAAAGAAGAAAATCTCAGAAAATTACAACTCGCTGTCCACAAAAACCCAAGCCACCTGCAGCTACCGAATATATCTACGCGCTCTTTTTGCCCGCCGCCACGTACCCCTTCGGCATCAACGTAGTCGCCAAATCCACCCCCGAAAGGTCCACGCCCGTCAAATCCGTCTCCCGCAAAATCGCCACACCCATATCCGCGCCCACAAACTTCGCCCCGCTGATATTCGCCAACCTAAAATTCGTATTCCGCAACAGCGCGCCTTCGAAATTGACGTTAGACAGGTCGCATCGAAAAAACTCGATCCCGCTCGCTTGCGCCTCTGATAAATCCGCGCCCGGCAAAATCGCCTCCGTCAAATCCGAATTGCGCAAATCCACTCCATGCATCTTGGCCCCGGACAAATCCGCGCCCGGCAGCTTCGCCTTCCGCAGGTCGCTGCCCGCCAGATTGGCTCCAGTCAAAATCGCACCGCTAAGATTCACGCCGCTCAAGTCCGCCCCAGACAAATCCGCCGCCGCCAGATTGGCGCGCTCCCCGCCATCCTGCCCGCGAAAAAACCGCTCATGCGCCTCCAGAATCTCCGTCAACTTCTTCCCGTTATGCGTGATACTTTTTGGCTTCTTCAGTCCCATCGTCAATAGCCCTCGATCGCTTCTTCCCGCTCAAGCAACGCAATCACCTAAGGTGCCGTCCAATTGTTTTGCCACAGAGCACTTTACCGAAAATGCCGTCTTTACGGAACCGCCATACCAACCGGATTCTCCCCTTTCACTACGAATCAAATAATCGCGGTGCCGCACTCCGATTCGCCCGTTTCGCTACAAATCGACTAATCACGGAGGGCGCCCCGCCCTTGATTTGTGGGGGGTCTTGCTGTTTTCTTTTTTCCGAGTTGTCTTTTCTGGGCTCTTTCTCCCAGGTTCTTACAGTCTTACTACCAACGGTCATTTCGACCGGAGCAGGCCGACGCTTTTTCCCCACGTTCGTCCGCGAACGAGTCGGCCTGCGGAGTTGAGGAATCTTTCTTCGAACCCTCGCGCCCTACAGTCAGCGGTACTCGGTCGGGAGTCTCTCCGCGCATAGCGGCATGCAGTTCCGCACACAATGACCGCACGTAACGGCCACCCCCGCCAGCTCCGCCCCCGAACCACTGTGGTAGTGTGAATCTATCGTGCCACGTTGCTGCCTACTTCCAATTTTCTTCGCCACACTACTGCTCCCGGTGCTAGCCCCCGCGCAAACTCTGCAGCGAGAAGACGAAATCGTCGCCAGCCTGGCCGGCGGCCGCGTCATCGTGCAAGTGGCCAAAGACAACGTCATCGTCTTCGCCGCCATCAATCAGCCCGTCGAACAAAATTCTGTTCCGCCTCGCCTCCTGCAGCTCGATGCCACGCATGTCGGCGTCCTACTGGGCGCCTCGGAATGGCAAATCCCTTCAGCTCCCACTTCCGTGCGCCTCGATCGCAATTATCAAAGCATCGTGCAGTCCACCAACAACCAGCACTATGCCCCGTATCCCGGGCAGGAGGCCCCCGATCTAGAAACCATCGGCATCGCCTTCCTAGAAAAACTTCGACCGCTGGTCGCGCAGCTTCATCACAAGCTCGATTTCCGCCCTGACGAAGCGCTTTTCGAATTGGTCATTCTCGGCTTCGGTCCCGATTACGGCCCCGAAGTCTGGCAAGTGGAATATCGCATCGAGCAGGAACAGGTGGCCGCGCGCGGCGAATATTGGCAAACGCGCATCCTGCGTCCGCGCTTCACTCAACTTTATCCCCCGGAAGGTGGCAAGAAAGCGCCCCATACCCTTGTCGAAGCGCGCTATCCCCCCGAGGATCCCAGCGTGCTAGCCAGCAGAGTGGTAACGCAAAACACCGAACCGCCTCTAATCGCTTTAATCCAGGCCGGCGATCCCGCGCTCACCAGGCTCCGCTCCAGCGACGCAAAATTCGCCAAGGTCATGGACGCCATCGACCACGGCCAGGCGCAAAAAGCTTCCGCCACAGACTCCGCCGATTTTCTGCGCGCGGCTCTGCCTCTAATCGCCGGCGGCAACAAATTTTTTATGGGCACTATGGAAGAGCAACATGGCTTTGATTGGATTGTTCCGCCCGATGAGCCCGTGGAAAAAGTGGAAAAAACGGACAAAACTGACGACAAAACGCGCCCGCCCAGCGCGCCTTCACTTCGCCGTAAGCCCACCCCGTGAGCTTTCCGCAAGTGGCAACGTCTTCGCCGGCGAAATCTTTTCAATCGCGTCGCCCCGACGAATCTTCGCCATGAGAAATACCCTCGCTAAGCAATCCTAGTAATTACGAGTAAAAATGAAAAACTGCGGAGGGGGGTGATCCTCAGATTTTTGAGAATTTACCGGCCTGTGGCAAGTGCGTCTTTTAACGTGGGATCATCATTAATCGTTCCCGCCGCTCACGCTCGCGTGTGCTCCAATATCTTTCCTGTAGTGCACGCCCGCAAAATGAATCTTTTGCGCCGCTTCGTACACACGGCCCAGCGCCTCACCCAAAGTCGCTCCCGGCGCCGTAACGCCGAGGACCCGCCCGCCACTAGTCACAATTTTATCGCCATCGCGTTTCGTTCCAGCATGCAACACTTTCACTCCTCGCACCGCATCAGCCTCACGCAAACCGGTAATCTCCTTGCCAGTCTCAAATTTCCCCGGATAACCCGCCGCCGCCAGCACCACGCATGCGCTTGCGCCACCTTTCCATTTTAATTTCGACGCATCCACGCGTCCCGCCGCCACATCCATCAACACCTCCGCCAAATCAAAATCCATGCGCGCTACAATCGCTTGCGTCTCCGGATCGCCCAGCCGGCAATTAAATTCCAGCACCTTTGGCCCGCTCGCCGTCAACATCACTCCGATGTACAAAAATCCCTGATAGCGAACCCCGTCAGCCGCCAGTCCTTGCAGCGTGGGCGCCACAATTTGCATTACGATTTTCTCGCGCAGCTCGCTCCCCAGTAATTCATCGCTCGAGTACGCTCCCATCCCGCCCGTGTTCGGTCCCTCATTCCCATCAAAAACACGTTTGTGATCTCGGGTAGGCACTAGCGCCGCATAGCGTTCGCCGTCGGTCAAAATAATAAACGACAGCTCCTCGCCGCGCAGGGTCTCTTCCAGCAGAATCCGCGCTCCGCCCTCTCCCAATTCCCGTTTCTCCATCACGCTCGAAATAAAATTCTTCGCTGCTTCTTTATCCGGCGCCAGGAAAACTCCTTTGCCCGCGCACAATCCATCCGCTTTCATCACCACCGGCCACTTCACGCTTTCCAGCGCCGCCTTCGCTTTGTCCGCGGAATCGTATGCGCCATACATCTTCGCGGTGGGAATATGGTGCCGCCGCAAAAACTCCTTCGAAAAAATTTTGCTGCCTTCCAGTTTCGCAGCCTCGCGCGTCGGCCCCACAATCGCCCAGTTCTGCGCCGCAAACGCATCCGCGATTCCATTTACCAGCGGCAATTCCGGTCCCACCACCGTCACGTCCGGCCGAATTTTCTCCGCCAGCGCGACAATCGCCGCCACGTCGCCCGCGTCCACGCATTCCGCTTCCGCGGCCATCCCGGCGTTCCCCGGAGCACACCAAATCTTCGTCACCCGCGGGCTCTGCTTCAACTTCCATGCCAACGCATGCTCGCGCCCGCCGCCACCAATCAACAACACCTTCATGCGCCAGCCCTCATCTCCATCGTCCGCTCACACCAATTCCGCCGTCATTATATAGCACGTGATTTGTAGGTCGCCGCTTTGGCGCGATGGTTTGGTCGTGCGGTGCCGCTGAATTGATGGAAGTCAGCGATTGAGTTTGTAGATTACGGAGATGTGGGTGTCGACTTCGACGGGGCGGCCATTGAGAAAAGTGGGTTTGTAACGCCACTGGCGGACGGCGTCGAGAGCGGATTGATAAAACATGGGGTCGCCTTCGAGGACTTGCAGGGAGCGAACGGTGCCGTCGGTGGCGATGAGGGCGTGAAGTTCGACGCGGCCTTCGCGGCCGGTCTGACGGGCCAGCGTCGGGAAGATCGGCTCAACGCGATGAATGAGCATGGCGGGGTCGAGGTGGGTGACGCGGACGATGCTCGGTGTCGTATCCGGGGGGATGATCGGCTGAACGCGACTTCTGCCGATGAGTTCGGTGCATCCGATACATTCTGGACCGGGGTCCCCGACGACATTGGTGTCTGCGAAGTTATCCTCTGGGCGCCCGGTGATAGTGGATTGCGTGCGAGAGGTGGTCACTAGCGGCGGGCATGTAAGGCAAAACGCAAATTGGTGAGTGCCAGGGATGTGCGGCGGGCGCGGGGCCGCGTGCTCCGCCGTGGCGGCGTGATAGTAGGGCGGGACGGGCATGACGTTCGCGAGAGCGATGCGAGGAGTCTTAGATAGGAGGGGAATCAGAATCAGCGCTGCGAGTATGGCGATTTGTACGAGCACGGAAAGAAGCAAGGAGCGGCGGCGCGTACGGCGAGCGCGATGGAGTTGGTCAGCGTCGCCATCGACAAGGCAGGCGGTTAAGGATGATGAGTCCCGATTTTCGACAGATTGATTTTGCGATTTTGCACACACCACACACCTCCAGGTCTTTATGAGCTTTGGAATGCTGAGATTGGCGACGCCGGCTTCCTGATTTTTTTTAATTTCAGGAAACCGGCGCCGCGCTCGCAGGGATGTGAGGTACGCGCCTTCCTCAGTTCATTGGACACCGGGGAATGGAGGAAGTTCCTGCTTCATCTTTTTTATGAACTACATGGAGGGTGTTCGGTGAATTGCCTGGCAGGGGTCGGGAGGCGGATTGGTCGATGAAAAGTTCGGAAATTACGTCATTGTCATATTTTCGGAGGACTGTACCGAAGTGGGCCGCGGGTGCATCACACCCCTTGTGGACGTGGATCCCAAGGAGGGCAATGCCATGGACCGGCGTAATGTGGAAACAGTAGGTGTGCGCCGCACGGGCTGGGCCGCTCTGGACCGCGATCCGCAGCAGGATACGGTGGAATACACCTGTCCGCACTGCGGGGCGCAGGGCCAGAAGAACGCCCGGCGCGAGCGTGCGCAGTATCACTTCACGGATGG
>DATNKL010000033.1:0-19440 GCA_035603415.1 Candidatus Acidiferrales bacterium | reverse complement strand
CGCCAACACCCGCGTGCGTCCGAATCGGTCGGCAATGGGTCCCCACACGAACGAAAGCCCCCAACCCACCAGGAATAACGCGAACAAGATGGACCCCGCGAGCCCGACATTTGCCGGCGTCTTCGCATATCCCGATTTTGGCAACAGTTCCGATAGCGCGGGACTCAACACTAGCGCGTAGATAAACGAATCCATGCCATCGAGAGTCCATCCCCACCACGCGCCCCAAAACCCAGTTATCTGTGCTGATGTCAGTTTCGTGTGTGGCATGTCGCTCCCGCAGCGGGGACAATTAAGCATAAGTGGCGCGTCGCGAGCAATTAATAATCACGCTTCGAATAATTGTCGGTCGAGCGCTTCTGCATTTTCATCGACGTATTTAAATTGCAATCTCCCGAGCGCGCGAGAGAGAATCCCCTGCCGAGTCGAATGCCCACATCACCATCGCAATCGCAGCCATTGACCGGAAAACTTTGGCGCGTTCTCATTTTGTTGGGCCTTTCTATATTCATCAGCTACATCGATCGTTCCAATCTCTCCATCGCCGCTCCACTTATAAAAGACGAATTACACCTCTCCGCCTCGCAACTCGGCCTATTGCTCTCTTCTTTTTTCTGGACCTACGCGTTTTTGCAGCTCATTTCCGGCTGGCTGGTGGATCGACTCAACGTGAACTGGGTTTTTGCGGGCGGTTTTTTTCTGTGGTCCGTCGCCACCATCGTCACTGGCATGCTTCACGGATTTTTTATGCTGTTGTTGTTGCGGTTATTGCTCGGTGTTGGCGAATCCGTCGCTTATCCTTCGTACTCCAAAATCATCGCGCTGCACTACCGCGAAGAACATCGCGGCATCGCCAATTCCATCATCTCCGCTGGTCTGGCGCTTGGCCCCGGGTTTGGGTTGTTGGCTGGCGGGTTATTAATCTCCAGATTCGGCTGGCGGGCTTTCTTCGTATTTCTGGGACTACTCAGCTTGTCTTGGCTGATCCCCTGGCTCGCTTGGATGCCTCCTGCGAAAGCTGCCATTCATCTGAACAAAATAGCTGCGCCCAGTTATGCAGCTCTGCTGCTGCAGCGTTCCGCCTGGGGAACTATCATCGCTCAGTTTGGCTACAACTACGTGAGTTACTTCCTGCTCACGTGGTTGCCATTTTATCTGGTGCGCGACAAACATTTTTCCATCGCTGCCATGGCCAAAATCGGCGCCACCGGCTACGTGCTTAGCGCTGTTCTCGCATTATTTTGCGGATGGCTCTCCGATCATTTGATCCGCTCAGGAGGAACACCCACTCGCGTCCGCAAGCCTTTCGTCACCGGCGGCCTGGCAGGCGCAGGCGTATTACTCTTTCTCTCCGCCATCAGCCCGCCAGCATGGAACGTGCCTTTACTCATTTTGGGCATTGCTTGCCAAGGCATCAGCTCCTCCAACATTTGGGCCATCTCTCAGACCCTCGCAGGCCCGTACGCCGCAGGACGCTGGACAGGTTTGCAAAATGGCTCTGGAAACCTGGCCGGAATCGTGGCCCCGGCGCTCACCGGATTTATTTTGGATCGCACCGGCCACTTCGAATGGCCCTTCGCGCTAGCTGCGTTTGTGGCCTTGGCCGGCGCTTCATCCTGGCTTTTCATCGTAGGCCCCGTGCGTCCAGTTGGCTGGCCCGAACGACCGACGCCGCACGTTGCATCGGCCTGACATATACGTCGCCACTTTGTGTTTCGCCGCTTTGCAGGCAGCGTTTTGAAAAAACCGACGGCATTTGAGGTTCTTGGGGCCGCTTTCGGGGCTTAAAAGCCCCACGTATTTGCTATTCGTTTATGTCGCGGCTAAAGCCGCGACATACAAGGCCGCGACGTCGCTTTTTCAATTCCTAAATTAGTCTTAATTTTCATTTATCTACGCGCTCTTCGGTAGGCAGAACGCCAATCACCTGCTAGCCTCTCTCCGCGGCAATTGCTGCAACGCTCTTACATCATGGCGGCCAGGGCGCCAGCAACCTGCCCTTACACGCCAAACGAGGAAACAGACATGCATCGACTCTTGCGAAACTCGGCTCTGATCTTTTCCGCCGTCGCACTCACGTTAGCACCCAGCGCCTTACGCGCCGGTGATGACGGTGGCAAATTCAAAATCGTAAAAAAAATTCCTCTTGAAGGCGGCGGACGCTGGGACTACGTCACCGTCGACCCAGAAGCTCACCGCGTTTACATCGCGCGCGCCACGCATGTGACCGTGCTGGATTCCGAGAGCGGCGCCGTCGTGGGTGACATTCCGGACACTCCCGGCGTACATGGCGTCGCTGTAGCCCCCGATCTCGGCATTGGTTTCATCAGCCAAGGCGGAGCCGCCAAGGTTGCGGTCTTCGATTTGAAAACACTCAAAGTTGAAACTCAGATTGCCACCGGCGAGAATCCTGACTCCATCCTGTATCACCCCGCTACTCATCAGGTCTTCGTACAGAACGGCAAAAGCAAATCAACCTCGGTGATCGACGCAAAAACGAAAAAAGTCGTCGCTACCATCCCCTTGGAGTCCAAGCCCGAATTCTTCGCCTACGATGAAAAGGGAAACGTTTTTATCAACCTCGAAGATAAGCACGCCATCGCCGTGATCGACGCCAGCAGCAAAAAATTAAAAGCCACCTGGGTCATGGAGGGTTGTGAAGGTCCGTCCGGACTGGCAATCGACAATAAGACTCACACTCTGTTCTCCAGTTGCGATGGAAAACTCATGGTCGTCGATAGCAATAGCGGCAAAGTCCGCCAAAGCGTCGCCATAGGCGATGATTGCGACGGCGTGTCCTTCGACCCTGGAACCGGATATATCTTCGCGTCCCCGAGCACTGGGAAATTTCAAATCATCCACGCGGATAAATCCGGCAAATACTCCGTGGTCCAGGAAATCGATACTCCGGTGGGATCAAAAACTCACGGCCTGGACCCGGTCGCGCACAAGGTCTATCTGTCTTCTGCTAAATTCACCGGTGACCCTAGCAAGCGGCCGCGCCCGTCCGTAATAGAGGGCTCAATACAAGTACTAGTCATCGGCGAATAACGCCCGCTGACATATAACCCAGAAAGGCCTCGTAAGCGCCAAACAGAAGCTTGTTAGCGCGCCCGGGGCCTTTTCTTTCTCAAACCTAAACGAAAACTAATGGTCGCTTAATTCAATTCCCCCCATCTCGCGTTAAAATGGAAGGAGTTACGCGGACAGGTTTCGCCATGAATCCAAGTTCAGCCCCACAACGCGTTATTCTAGATAGTTCGAGCCATTCTTGGTCCGGCCAGTTATAGGAGTCATCGTGGACTATTCCGCACTGCTTCGCTCCGCGCTCGTGGCGTTACTCAGAAATAAAATGCGCAGCCTGTTGACCGTCATGGGCATTACCATCGGCATCGCTGCCGTAATCTGCGTGGTAGCCATTGGCAAAGCCGGCCAATCGCGCGTCGAGAAACAGATGAATAATCTCGGCGACAATTTCGTGTGGATCGAAGCGGGCGGCCGCTCCGTCAGCGGTGTGCGAACCGGCACTCACGGCTCCCCTTCCCTTTCCATGGCGGACGCCGCCGCCATCAAAAACCAGATCGCTCTCATTAAGACGGTTTCGCCCAATGTCGATGATCACGTACAGGTTATTTACGGCAATCAAAACTGGTTTACCGCCTATCGCGGCGTGTCCCCGGAATTCTTCGACATCAAGCGTTGGTACGCCGATCAAGGTGCCGTCTTCACAAACGAGGACGTTGAACGTGCCGCGGACGTTTGCGACATTGGCGTCACCGTTCGCGAGCAACTCTTCGGAGCGGAAGATCCCATCGGAAAAGTTATTCGCGTAAAAAATCTTCCCTGCAAAGTAATCGGAGTCCTCCATCCCAAGGGTCTCTCCATGTCCGGCCAAGATCAGGACGACAACATCATCTTGCCGTACACCACCGCTCAGAAAAAAATCAAAGGCAATGCCTGGCTTGACGACATCCTCTGTTCCGCCGTCTCCCAAGATTCCGTAAAACTTGCCGGCCAGGAGGCCGCCGCGATCCTTCGCGATCGTCATCACCTGCGCCCGGAAGAAGACGACGATTTCAACATCCGCAATCCCGAAGACATCATTCAGGCGCAAATGGAAGCTAGCAAAACTCTCACTGTACTTCTCATTGCTATCGCCTCCATCTCCTTAGTCGTCGGCGGCATCGGCATCATGAACGTCATGCTCGTCTCCGTCACGGAACGCACCCGCGAAATTGGTGTTCGCGTCGCCGTGGGAGCCACCGAGCAAGCCATTCAGCTGCAATTTTTAGGGGAATCAATAATGCTGAGCCTGGTTGGCGGGTTCGCGGGGGTGTTATTCGGGGTGGTAGGCTCCTACGTCGTCGGCCAAACATTAAAATGGCCCATGGAAACCTCCATGCAAGCCATCGTCGTGGCTGCCATGTTTTCTATCGCTGTGGGAGTTTTTTTCGGTTACTACCCTGCGCGCAAAGCTTCACTGCTGGATCCCATTGAGGCACTGCGCTACGAGTAAGCCAGTAGCGAAGCTTCGTTTGCATAAGTACGCCGCATCTAAGTTGCGTTGTAACTAATGGGCGCAAGTTTTTATTTTTCTCAGGACTGCGAATGAAGAAGAATCTTAAATGGCTGCTCTTGGTCGGCGTGCTTGCGGTGGTAGCCATTTTTGCGGCGTTCGGCTTCAATCGCAAATCCCAGGACCAAAACTTTACCGCCAAGGTCGAGCGAGGCGACATCCACGATGTTGTGGAGGCCACCGGCACCATCAATGCGGTAATCACCGTGCAGGTCGGTTCGCAGGTTTCCGGCGTCATTGCCAAGCTTTTCGTCGATTTCAATTCGCGCGTGCATAAAGGCGACATCGTCGCCCTTATTGATCCCGCATTATTTCAGGGTGCTGTGCAGCAAGCCGAGGCCGATCTGAATAGCGCCAAAGCCAACCTGCTGGCCGCCAGGGCAAATTTAGAAAAGTCCAAGGCCTCGCTGGTTCAAACCAAAGCCGATTACGAGCGCGCGAGTCAGCTCACGCGAGAAAACATTATCAGCCAGCAGCAGCTTGATCTGGCCAAGGCTAATTACGATTCGATGAACGCGAGCGTCGGCGGCGCCGCCGCCAATGTCACGCAGGCCGAAGCGCAAGTCAGTCAGAAGGCCGCGGCGCTGAGCGTGGCGCAAACTAATCTCAATTACACGGTGATCCGTTCGCCAATCGACGGTACCGTCGTGGCGCGCAATGTCGACGTCGGTCAGACCGTCGCGGCCTCCTTGCAAGCGCCCACAATTTTCACCATCGCCCAGGATTTAAAAAAAATGCTGGTGTACACCAAGACTGACGAGTCTGACGTCGGCAACATCAAGCCCGGCAAACAAGTCACCTTCAAAGTCGATGCTTTTCCCAAAGAAAACTTTCACGGCACGGTTACTCAAGTACGCATGAATCCCACCACGGTGCAAAATGTCGTCACCTACGACACCATGATCGAGTTTGAGAATCCCGAACTTAAACTTTTTCCAGGCATGACCGCTTACGTCACCATTCCCGTAGCTAGCGTACAAAACGTCCTGAAACTTCCCAATACCGCCCTGCGCTACAAGCCCCCCATGTCGCCCGAGGAAGTCATGCGTCTGTATGCGCAGTACGGCATCGACGAAAAACAGCTCGAAACTGCCTCACAAACTGCGCAGCCAGCTTCCACGCCCGAATCGAATATCACTCGCGCTCCGCGCGCCACCACCGCCGTGGTGTGGAAATGGCATCCGGATAACAGCATGGAGCCTGTGAACGTTTCACTTGGAATCACCGACCACGCGTTTACAGAAATCGCCTCAGTGCTGAACGGCAGCCTGAAAGAGAATGACAATCTCGTAGTTCGTTCTATCAGCTCCAATCCTTCGGCGCCCGGCGCTATCAGGCGCTGAGTTTTTACGACGCATGGACTGGACTTTGTGAAAATAACTTAATGGCCGCCGCGATTCCAACTGAGCTCCACTCTTCTGCTCCAGACGAAGCGGTCATCCGTGTGGAGAATGTTCACAAGTATTACGATCTGGGCGAAACGCGCGTGCACGCCTTGCGTGGCGTCAGCCTGGAGATTCAACGTGGCGAATTTCTCGCCATTATGGGCGCCAGCGGCAGCGGCAAATCCACGTTCATGAATTTGCTCGGTTGTCTGGACAAGCCCACTTCCGGAAAATATCTCCTCGACGGCATTGATGTCTCCGAACACGATAAAAAAGCTCTCGCACACATTCGCAATCAGAAATTAGGCTTTGTCTTTCAAGGTTTCAATTTATTAGCGCGCACCACCGCGCTTGAAAATACGGAGTTGCCCACCCTGTACACAAAAATTCACAAATCGGAGCGCACCAAACGCGCCACCGAAGCGCTCGCCATGGTCGGCCTCGCCAACCGTGCCGAACATTTCCCTTCACAAATGTCTGGAGGACAGCAGCAGCGCGTCGCCATCGCGCGAGCGTTGGTGAATCGCCCCTCCATACTTCTCGCCGACGAGCCCACCGGAAACCTCGACACCCGCACCTCGGTAGAAATCATGGAAATCTTCCAACGGCTCAACGATCAAGGCTTAACCATCGTCCTGGTAACCCACGAACTCGACGTCGCCCACTTTGCAAAACGGACCCTCGTTTTTCGCGACGGGAAAATTCGCAAGGATGAGCCCGTACTTAACCGCCCCGTCGCCACCGAAGTGCTCAAGACGTTGCCCACCCTTGAAGACTGATCTGCGACGCGCTCAACGCAGTGCCTGAGCATCTAATCGTTCCTATGGAAGCACATCGCAGGGATCGTGTTTTCTTTCACCGCTATACGCTATACATGTACAATCGTCACTGCGGTCATCCGAACCCGATAATCCTGTTCGACGTGCCGGGTCAAAAAACAGATGCCATCTTCAACGATCCAACGACCTTCGTCACTTGCGCCAGCCAACCAAATCTTTGGATTGTCTCCGCATACTTCAGCCAAGCAGCATCGTGAACTCGACGATCACTGTTTAATCCTCATCGTCTCCATGATGTCTCCGCATCTTCAATTTGACTCCGTGTTGCGAGCTTCGAGCTATGCTAACGAGATAACTTACAAGCGCATCGAGTTCGCTCTCGCTTGGCGGCTTTCCAGCATTCGCCGTGCTAGCAGCGGGCGTGTAATCCACTCTCACCACCGTCGATTTATCCAAGAAATGAAATTTACCGTCCAAAGTCTGTAATTGCAGAGAAAAATTATCTTCGTTGCGAGCAAAACCGGTCAGCGTGCGTCCGTCTCGTGTCGAAACAGCGATCATTGTGGTACGCGGGGACTGGCCGTGATTCATTATTTGCTCCCGGATCTCAGCCACCGACGTAATCGCTCCATACTTACTCAGGTCGGAACCTAGAAATCCTCCGGCGCCATTGGTCATATGGCATGTAGCGCAACCACCCTCCTTAAAAAATACCTTTCTCCCTTCGTTGGCATTCCCCACGACCACCGTTTTCGAATTCATGCCCTGCAAGGTTCGTAAGTGGCGCACCACAGCTTGCAGCTTCGCGTCACCCAACCTGCTGAATGCCGGCATGCCAGAGCCGGGAAGGCCGTGTTGCAGAATGGCCAGAATCTCGTCATCCGAACGCTTCGATATCTCCGGCCGCGTCGCGATATTTGGTCCTTTTTCCCCGCCGCGCCCGTCCAGCCCGTGACATCCCGCGCAGGTAGATTCAAACAACTTGCGCCCCATCTGCGAGCCCGGGTTATGGCTCGGCCGCCCGTCACTTATCACCTGGTTGCTTTTCTGCGCGTACAGAACCGGCTGTTCTCCACTCCACCAGCAAAAGCTGACCGTCCAGAACGCGCTATGGATACCAATCGAAGCAAAACACTTGCGCATCGCGGCGAACCCCATTTAAATGGAATTATTTTATC
This sequence comes from Candidatus Acidiferrales bacterium, assembly GCA_035603415.1. Classification (GTDB taxonomy): domain Bacteria; phylum Acidobacteriota; class Terriglobia; order Acidiferrales; family UBA7541; genus Acidiferrum. Next base: position 11,522 of record DATNKL010000033.1, on the reverse strand, counting down.
GCACGCAATTTTCAAATCCTCGGCATCATATTACGAGAAGATCTGTCGCTCGATAAGATTAATAAAATTCCAACAACAAACAATTCACTCTGACCGGTGTGTGTGGTATTAGTGCATGACGTTTGTTCGTGTCCATCGCTTTCTGTTCATTTGAATCGATTTAGATATGGAGATATCTAGCGGTCATTGCGTGGGAGGGTTCCGTGAAGCAGCGCTCCACTTTCGTACCATTCAAACGACTTTTTCCTTTGCTCCTGGTATGGCTCCTGACTTTGGCGGTCGCCGCTGGACTATCTGGAAGGACCGCGTTCCACTCCCTCGACACCCACGCAGCCAATGACGACTTGACGCTTCTCGACGCCTTTCGCCATGTGGAAGTCGCGTCCGTCTCCGATGCTCTGGAGAAAATTGCCGGCCACAAAATGTACATGTCCCACCGGATGCGCCCAATTTTTGGCAGCAAATTCGCCGGCTTCGCGCTCACGGTACAGTTAAAAAAAGAAGCCAACAATGATTCCCACGCATTGGACGGAATGCTCGCCGCCATCGACCAAGGCGGCGCGAACTCCGTCTACGTGATGGCCGTTGAAGACGGCGTCGATATCGCGGGCATGGGCGGATTGATGGGCACCGCCATGTCCGCGCGTGGTTTTTCCGGAGCGGTCATTGACGGCGGAGTCCGCGACGTGGCGTATCTCACAAAAATAGGATTTCCGGTCTACGCTTTGGGCATTGTTCCCTCCACTTCTGTGAGCCACTACCGGTTTTCGGGCGCAAATATCCCAGTGGTCTGTGACGGAGTCGCGGTCAATGCCGGTGACATCATCGTTGCCGACGCCGACGGCGTGACGGTTGTCCCCCGCGCGCAGGCTTCCCAGGTCCTGTCGGTAGCCCAGGAAATGGATTTCAAAGAGCATTCCATGTACGCCGACATTGAAAAACTTAAATCCATTCAGGAAGCGGTAAAGAAATTTGGACGGTTGTAATTTAGCGCTCCTTCGATTAGGAATGATTTACCGAATCAGCGTCACGAGCCCCGAGGCCACCAAAACGGATTCACATGCGTGTGTTTTCATCCCCATGATTCACAGATGGCGCAATAATCGCGATGCTCGCAAACAATTCGCTCCCTCATCGGCGGCAAGACAGCTCAATTTGCGGTCACGCCATGCATTCACATCCGCGGCTTTGCTGATCTTTTCCTGCGCGCCTCTCGCCGTTCAAGAATCGCATCACTCTGAGATTCTGGTCGACGTGAAAACAGAAGAACTAAATGCCCAACCGGTAGCAGCCAATTGGCTTTCCTACAATGGCGACTACACCGGCCAACGATTCAGCAGCCTCGATCAGATCAACGAGACTAACGTCTCGCAATTGCGCGTGGCTTGGGTTTTTCATGCCCCGCATTCCCGCGACATGGAAGTAACTCCTGTGGTAGTCAACGGACTGATGCTGGTGACCGCGGCCAATGATGTCGTTGCACTCGATGCGCAAACCGGCCGCGTCGTATGGCACTATTCGCGCCCCGTCAGCGAAGGGCTCATCGATGACGCCGCGCAACATCACAGCCGTGGCGTTGGCGTTTGGAAGTCCCGCGTTTACGCCGAAACCGATAACGCCCATCTCTTCTGCCTCGATTCCCGCTCCGGCAATTTGCTCTGGGACGTCGCCTTCGCCGAAGGAAATAAAAATTACGGCGCCACCAGCGCACCATTGGTGGTCAAAGATAAAGTGATCGTCGGCACCTCTGGCGGCGACGATGGCGTTCGCGGTTTCGTGGCCGCATACGAAGCCGCGAGCGGCAAACTCGCTTGGCGTTTTTGGACTATCCCCGGTCCCGGCGAACCAGGCTCCGATAGCTGGCCCGGGGAATCATATAAACACGGCGGCGGCACCACCTGGATGCCCGGGACCTATGACCCGCAGCTCAACACTTTGTACTGGGGCACCAGCAATCCCGCCCCGGATTTCGACGGCGCCGTGCGCCCAGGCGACGACCTCTACACCGATTGCGTCCTCGCGCTCGATCCCGACACCGGCAAGCTCAAATGGCATTTTCAGTTCACGCCGCATGATCTATTCGACTACGACGCGACAGAAACGCCGGTGCTGATCGACACCACCTATCGCGACGCGCCTCGGAAACTTCTCGTGCAGGCCAATCGCAATGGTTTTTTGTATGTGCTGGACCGCACCGGCGGGCAATTCTTGTCCGCGGTGCGCTTCGTCGAAAAACTAAATTGGGCCAGCGGGATCGACGCTCAGGGCCGGCCGGTTCGAACCGGTATACAACCCTCCGCGAACGGCACACGCACCTGTCCCGGCTTTGCCGGCGCTACAAACTGGTTTTCTCCTGCTTACCATCCCGCGTCAAAACTTTTCTTTTTTATCGCCAATGAAGAGTGCAGTATCTATTCGCTGAAGCCTGAAAACTTCAAGGAAGGCCAAACCTATTACTCCACCGGCGTGCGTCACAGCGCCATGGATCGCGGCCAAAAAATACTCCTCGCTTATGATTTGGAAAGCGACAAACCCGCTTGGCGCTACGTACAAACCGGTGAGGGATATTCTTCCGCAGGCACCATGGCTACCGCGGGCAACCTTTTATTTTTCGGCGATAATGCTCAGTCTTTCGAGGCTGTTGATCCACGCACCGGAAAGCCTTTGTGGCATTTCAATACCGGTCAATCCATTCATGCTTCGCCCATGAGTTACGCGGTGCTCGGCAAACAATATGTAACCATCGCCGCCGGAAGCGACATTTTTAGCTTTGCGCTGCCATAACTTACAAGTTCAAATCACTCGAGGAGGAACAACTATGCTTCCCAATGTAAGCACTAGAAGGACCTTTGCGGCACGCCTGGCAGCACTCTTGCCAAGCCTCGGAATCGCTACAATGGCCTCACCGATCGCGCGGGCTGCGGAAGATAAAGACACCGTCAAAAAACTGGATTATGAAGGCAAGCCCGCCAAAAGCACCGGCTTCATCACTCCTTTGATCGTCTACAACGGCGTCATTTACATCGCCGGACAAGGCGCACATTCACGCGGTGAAAACTCCGACGCCGGCAAGCAGCCCGACATCGAAACGCATACCCGCATGGTCATGGAAAACGTTAAAGCCCTCGTGGAAGCCGGCGGCGGCACCATGGAAAGTATTCTGCAGCTCACCGTTTTTCTTACCAAGATCGACGATTACGACGGCCTGAATAGAGTCTTTAAAACTTATTTTCCAAATGGTGGCCCGGCTCGCACCTGTGTTGCCGTCACCGCGCTTCCAGGCCAGTCGCTGGTAGAAATCAATTGCACCGCCGCGGTCGTGAACGCCGCCAAGAAAGGCTGAAAAATATGAAGCTTCGCGAACGCTGAAATCGCAGAACGTTTCTGGGCACGCTCGCCACGCTGTCCTCCGCCATGCTTGGCAAAGGAACGCTCTTTGCCGCTACCGCCCCTGCCAAATCAGCGCCTTCAGCCACAACCAAGGACGCAAAATCTTCCATCAAAGGTTTCGGCGCAACCGGCGACATCTACAAAGAACTCGGCGTCACCACCGTGATTAACGGTGAAGGCACCATGACGGTGCTCGGCGGTTCCCTGATGCGTCCCGAGGTCGAAGCAGTGATGGCCATGGCAGGCCGTCACTTCGTCAGCATTCCTGATTTGGAAGTCGCTGCCGGAAAGCGCATCGCCGAGATGCTCAAACTCCCCGCCGATTACGCTGTGATCGTTACCTCGGGAGCCGCCGCAGCCATGCAATCAGGCCTCTCCGGCATCCTAACCAGCAATAATCCCAAATTTATCGAACAATTGCCCGACCTGACAGGCATGAAATCGGAAGTGCTCATCCAGAAATCCCACCGCAACCCTTTCGATCATCAATTGCGTTCCACTGGGGTGAAATTGATCGTTGTGGAATCCGCAGAGGACGTGAAGCGCGCCATCGGTCCGCAGACCGCCATGATGCACTTCTCCAATTTCGCCAACGACGAAGGCCAGATTAAAGTCGAGGAATGGCTGAAGCTGGCCCATGACCATCAAATTCCAGCTTTCATCGACGCGGCCGCCGACACTCCTCCGGTCTCACATCTCTGGGACTACGCCAACATGGGTTACGACCTGATTTGCTTCAGCGGCGGCAAAGCCATCCGCGGGCCGCAGTGCGCAGGCATGCTGATCGGCAAAAAAGAACTCGTAGCCAACGCTCTGCTTAACAACAGTCCGCACGAAGACACCTTGGGCCGCAGTCAAAAAGTCGGCAAGGAAGAAATCGTCGGCATGGTCAAAGCGCTCGAATCCTATCTGAACGAAGACCACCAGGCTCTCAACACCGAATGGCAGCAGCGTCTCGACCTAATCGCCGCTAAAGTAAAATCGGTTCCCGGCGTGACCACCGACTTCCCCGCCCCAACCATTGCCAACCACGTCCCGCACTTGCGCATCACCTGGGACCAACATCAGATTGCTATCACGCCGAAGGATGCCGGCTCGATGCTCAAAAACTCCGCCCCCTCGATCGTGTTGAGCGCTTCGGAACAAGGCTTATCGATGAACTCTTTTATGTTGCAGCCTGGTGAAGACCGCATCATCGCCGACCAATTAACGAAACTATTCAAGGCCCACAAAGCTTGAGCGTCGCCTTTTGCCAATATCGCGGGACGAGCGAGTAGCCGAATGACCGAGGTCCCCATCAGCCACACGCGATGGTTTCTAGTGCTCTGGCTATTTGTGTTGAGCGCGGTCGCATTTCTCGATCGTGTCAACATTTCCATTGCCGGCTCTTCTATCGCCGCGGACTATGGCCTGACCAACAGCCAATTGGGTTATGTCTTCAGTTCATTTTTATTAGGCTACGCGCTCTTTCAAACCGCTGGAGGATGGCTCAGCGACCGGCTTGGTCCGCGCCGCGTCCTCACCGTTGGCGTAGTGTGGTGGGGAATTTTCACCGCGTTGACCGCCATCGTGCCCTCGCAATTAAGAGGAGCATTACTCTTTTTCGTGGCGATTCGATTCTTGTTGGGCGCCGGTGAAGCGGTCATCTATCCCGCTTCCAATCAATTTGTTTCCTGGTGGATTCCTACCCAGGAGCGCGGAATAGCCAACGGCATCATTTTCGCCGGAGTCGGCGTGGGCGCGGGCATCACGCCGCCAGCCATCAGCTACGTGATGTATCACTACGGTTGGCGATCCTCATTTTGGATGAGCGCCATCATCGGCCTCGCAGCCGGTCTGGTTTGGCTTTTAATTGCTCGCGACAAACCCGAAGATCATCCGTCGGTAACTCCTGCCGAACTGCACTTCATCCAGTCAGGACGAACGCTATCGTCGAACCAGGCAGTTCCGGACGTAACGATATCCTCGTCTCAGAACAACATCGCCAATTCACTACCCTGGTCCACAATCTTGCAAAGCAAAAATGTGTGGGCCGTCACCTTCAGCTATTTCTGCTACGGCTACATCGCTTGGATTTTCTTCAGCTGGTTCTACATCTATCTCGCAAAAGTTCGCGGCCTGAATCTGAAAGCCAGCGCGTTTTACGCCACTCTCCCTTTCCTCGCGATGGCCATCTGCTGTCCGCTCGGCGGAGCTATCGCCGACCGCGTAACACTACGGCGCGGAAAACGCGTCGGACGTTGTGGCATTGCTGTACTGGCCATGGCCATGACTGCGCTGTTCCTCCTCCTCGGATCCCGTGTCGCTAGCGCGCGCTTGGCCAGCGTCGTACTTGCCGGCGGCGCGGGCGCGCTTTACCTTTCGCAAAGCTCCTTCTGGTCCGTCACCGCGGACATTGGCGCCGCCTCTTCCGGCTCAGTCTCCGGCTTCATGAATATGGGCGCGCAACTGGGCGGCACCGTCACAGCGTCACTCACGCCTGCGGTGGCAGCTCGTTATGGTTGGACGGCCTCTTTTTACGTGGCAGCGGTTTTAGCGGCACTCGGCGCGGTAGCATGGCTGGCTGTGAATCCTGATCGCAGTCTGGCCGCCACTCAATGATGCGCAGCCGACGCAAGCGGCAAAGGCAGTTCAGATGAGCCAGAAGAATTAAGCCTGTGACTATAAAAATTAAACCCAAAGAGCAATGCCGCTGGGATTTGGTCAGCCTCGGCGAGGTAATGCTGCGCCTCGATCCCGGCGATGGCCGCATCGCCAGTACTCGCCAATTCCAGGCGTGGGAAGGCGGCGGCGAATACAACGTTGCCCGCGCCTTAAGACGCTGCTTCGGCATGAACACCGCCGTGGTTACCGCTCTGGCAGACAACCCCATCGGTAGATTGATTCAGGATTTAATCTTTCAAGGCGACGTCGCTCAGGAGTACATACGCTGGGTGGAGTACGACGGCGTCGGCCGTCGCGTTCGTAACGGCCTCAATTTCACCGAGCGTGGTTTCGGTGTGCGCGCCGCAGTGGGCTGTTCCGACCGCGGGCACACCGCCGCATCACAACTCAAAAAAGGCGACGTCGATTGGGAAAAGATTTTTCTCCACGAAGGTGCCCGTTGGTTTCACACCGGCGGCATTTTCGCCGCGCTTTCAGAGACCACACCTGAAGTCGCCGGCGAAGCGATGCAAGTCGCCCGTCGCGCAGGCACCATCGTCTCCTACGACCTCAATTACCGTCCTTCACTCTGGAATGCCATCGGCGGAAAAACAAAAGCTCAGGAAGTGAATCGCATGCTCGCAGGTTGTGTCGACGTCATATTCGGCAACGAAGAAGATTTCACCACCGCGCTCGGGTTTAACGTCGCTAGCGTAGACAACCAGCATGTGGAACTGGATGAAGCGAATTTCAAATCCATGATTCAGAACGTAATCCAATCGTTTCCGCAGCTTCACATGGTAGCCACCACTTTGCGTCACGCCCGAACTGCCACGGTCAATGATTGGGGGGCCATCGCCTATGTGGACGGCCGTTTCTTTTCCGCCCTCAATCGCGAAAACCTCGAAATTTACGATCGCGTCGGTGGCGGTGATGCCTTCGTCTCCGGCTTCATCTACGCCCTGCTCACCGGCAAAGATCCTCAATGGGCAGTCGAGTGCGGCGCCGCTCACGGAGCTTTAGTCATGACCACTCCAGGCGATACCAGCATGGCCACGCTGCCGGAAGTCCTGCAACTTATGAAGGGCGATTCCGCCCGAATCCAACGATGAGCAGGCAGCATAAATCCATCATCGAGATAATTGTCGGCACAGGTTACGCGCTATGAACATCCAACAATCTTCGCGCCGCATCGCTGAAATCGGCATCATCCCGATCATCCGCGCCGCCGACAGCACCGAAGCCCGACAAGCAGTTCAAGCCATCTACGCCGGCGGCATGTCCATCGTCGAAATCACTATGACTGTTCCAGACTGCCCAACGGTCATTCGCGATGTAGTTCGCGAATACGGCGACAAAATTCTGGTCGGCGCCGGAACCGTCTTGAATTACGAACAGGCCACTCAATGCCTGGATGCAGGCGCAGAATTCCTGGTAAGTCCCGGCCTCTGCTCGCCCGTTCTTAAAGCCGCTCAAGCTCGAAACAAGCTTGCCATTCCCGGTGCAATGACTCCCACCGAACTAATCTCCGCTACCAACGAAGGCGCGCTGCTGATCAAAATTTTCCCCTGTGAAAACCTCGGAGGCCCAAAATATATCAAGGCCCTCAAAGGCCCCTTTCCGGGCGCGGGCCTTATTCCTACCGGCGGAGTCACGCTCGCAAATGTAGGCGACTACTTCGCCGCTGGCAGCTTTGCGGTCGGAATCGGCTCCGAGCTCGCCGATCTCAAAGCTCTTCGTGCAGGTCAAGCTTCTGAAATCACCGGCAAAGCAAAAGCCCTGCTTGAATCAGTTACCGCCGCGTTGCAGCTACAACGCATATCAGCAAATCGAGTCTAACTGGAAAATCGAAAGGCCTACGCTTGGCCCGCACGCAAAGAAACGTGAAACTCTTTTATAAGAGTTTTTGTAAAGCAGCAAATACCCCCTTGTGAGCGGCTAGACCACTGCCGCAAGATCAGTCTCCAGGCATTTCTAATTCAGCTTCAGTCGCCCGGCGCCCACGTAGGCTCTCAACTTGTACTTGCCGTTCCCGGCTTTTTCCAGGGATCGAAATAACCCTCCGCGCGCTTCGCCGAAGGGTTTCGCGTCGATTTCACCTGACGACACCGAAGCTTTCACGGTCGAGTAGCCCGTCGGATCGCCCACGCCAATTCTCAAAGCCCCGAAATTCAGCTCCACGTCCTTGTCACCGACAATATCCCTGATCTCCACATCTCCCGCGAACACCCGCACGACGAGATTCGATTCTTTGGGAACTTGCACGGTAATGGTCACATCATTGCGTGGTCCGCCGGTAATCTCCAGCACACCTGATTTGCCGTGTTTTTCGAAGCGCGCCTCTACATCTCTGGAATCGAGGCCGTCCCGTCCTCCCACCCGGATAACAATTCTTTCTTCATCGCTGCCGATAATGTGAATCTGCGCGGGACGGATACGCAGCTCAAGTTGCCCTCGCGGCGCGAAGTCCACATAGAACGCATGATGCGCCAGGTCATTTTCGAACTCGACGTTGTTCTGCGAGTAACTCGGAATTGCCAACAGAAGGACCGCCGACAGAACCGCAATGCGGAAGCGCATGGGTCACCTTCGATCTACATGGCAATACGCAAAAAGGTGCAAATAAGTTCCAGCCGTCACTTGTATGCTGTATTTGCTTGGCGCAACTTGCTAACCTTTTTTGCCAATGGATGAATTAGCCGCTCTAGCCACCGGTCGTTCTGAGGACCTCTTTGCAGAAGATTTACGCCGCAATGCAGATAAAATTCGGCTCCAACTTGAGGGCCACCGCGTCCTGGTTTTGGGAGGCGCCGGCAGCATCGGCGCATCCACGGTCAGCCTGCTTTCGCAGTTCGATCCGGCCTGTCTCCACGTCGTCGACCACAACGAAAATGCCTTGGCCGAACTGGTGCGCGATCTGCGCAGCCGCAGCGGCGGACTTCGCGTGCATGAATTTCGCGCCGTGCCGATCGATTTCGGCTCGCCAATCATGTTGCGGTTTGTGAAAACCGAGCGCCCCTACGATTGGGTATTTAATTTTGCCGCGATGAAACATGTCCGCTCAGACAAAGATGTCTGTTCTTAGCTGCAAATGTTTAATACCAACTTGTTAAAGCCTATGGCGTGCTGGAGATGGCTCGAGGATACCGGCTCGACGCCCTACTACTTTAGCGTTTCCACCGATAAAGCTGCCGACCCCGTAAATTTGATGGGCGCCAGCAAGCGAATCATGGAACACGTAATGTTCTGTGAGCAGGGTTTGATGTCGTCGGCGAAACGGGCCACTTCGTCCCGCTTTGCCAACGTGGCATTTTCAAATGGCAGTCTTCTTGAGAGTTTTGTCCGTCGATTTGAAAAGCGCCAGCCCCTCGCTGCTCCCCGTGATACCAGCCGATATTTTATTTCGCAACAGGAAGCCGGGCAAATTTGCGTTCTTGCCGCGGCGTGCGGTCCCGATCGTCATATCATGATTCCAAGTCTCAACCCGCGGGAAGACTCGAAGCCTCTCGATGAGATTGCAGTGGCATTTCTGCGCCACAGAGGACTCGAACCGCAGTTTTACCAGGACGAAGAAACCGCCAGAGCAAGTGTCCCCAAGGATTTACTCGCCAACCGCTATCCGCTGCTTTTGACCAATTTGGATACCGAAGGAGAAAAGTCTTCCGAAACTTTCGCCGATCCGGAGGAAGAAATCGTAGACATTGGCATGGCCCGCATTCTCGCCGTCCGCTATCGTCCTATCCCGCCAGAATCGCTGCATAACTTTCTGCACGTAATTGCGGACTTTATTTCCTCTCCGAATCAGCCTCTAGATAAACGCTCGATTATCGAGGCGGTGGCCAAAGTTATTCCAGAATTCAATTACCTTGAGAGGCCGCTCACCTTAGATCAGCGAATGTAAGTGAGGAAGATAGGTCAGTAAGCGAATTCTTCTACTTCGTTTGACGCACCCGCTTGCGCGCTAATATTTACCATTAGCAGGGCAAGCCGGGCCAAGCCACTTAGCCGTCGCCGCATAGTTTTCGTTCATGCTGCCGCCGGGGCCGCTCATGGTCATTTGGCCGGTGCCTTTAACGTTCTCGGTGTCGACAGCATCAAGTCGCAACTTAAAGTCAATCTTCGCGCCTTCGCTTCCAGGCGCGCATGTCCCACGTGTTTCCATCGTACTGCCGGTCGAACTCAAAACCGTGTAAGTACATTTTTTGTCGGGATCGGTGAACGAATACTTGTTCAAATCTTCTTTTTTCAAACATGACTTATAAGTGTTGGTCCGTGGAGGAGTTCCCATGCCGTTGAGCGTAATGCTCATTGTTACTTCCCAAAGGCCCGGCTTCACATTGAGCGGTTGCACGCTGCTGTCCGCCAGCAGCACTGTCGCGGACGCAAGCAGTGCGTTAAGCAAAATCATCTTCCGCATGTCTTCCTCCTCGCGAATTTGTTTTCATTCAGCCCTATTTGCTTCGCCCTGGTTCTTCACGATGTACTTCCCTAGTAACCGCTCTCGGTGAACTGCGTACGATACCCAAACGCTTTTCTGATTTTTATTTTTTGGCCGCAACGGCGTCCGGTGCCAGACCTGCTGTGGTTCCTGGCAAAACAGAGTTATGCTGCAGGCCAAGTAGTCGATTGAAGCGTTGCTGCCCCATGGTTAGTCCTATGAAAAACCCAAGCTCCGTGAGTTCCTCTTTGTTGAAATATTTGTAGAGTGTTTCCCAGTCGCTGTCGCTCAGATCCGTGCCCCAGGTAATCGCCTGGGCCAGCGTCAGGGCAGCCTTCTGACGTTCGTTGTATCGCGTCGATTTTTCAAAATTCACCAAATCCTTTACATCTTCTTCCATCAAAATAGGACCGAACGCCTTCGTGGAGCGCTGGTTGCCGCAATACGCGCAATCGACGGATTTCGACACATACAACCGGCAAAGCTCTTTCACCGCATGATCGCAAACCCCGTTTACAAACGTGTCCCGCCACGCGTTGGCAAACGCCCAAAAAACGGCAGGGACATTGGCACGTATTGCATGGCTCTCTGGACGCGGCGTTCCTTGTTCTCGCGCGCGCTGGAATTCGGCCAGCATACGCGGGTCAGTAATTTTCGTAATATCGAAGTAATCGATTCGCGGAGTTTCCATTTCCCGGCTCCTTCATCGCTAGCGACCGACAACATGATACTTCGAATTTATCGTGCTTGGCAGCCTACCGCGGCACAGGAAAGATCAGTTGAGGTTTAAATCACCTGCGTCAAGTAAAAAAAAGGGCCGGAAGAAATCTCTCCCAGCCCTCACATAGAATTGACCTAAGTCCCAAATTACTCCTGAGGCGGCTTGGAACCATCGGTCGCGCAGCCACCCTTACCCTTGCAAGTATTCTTGCCTTTGCAGCCATTGTCGCTTGCCTTGCAGCCGCCCTTGCCCTTGCAGGAGTTCTGCCCTTTACAAGCGTGCTTTTCTTTAACCTTTTGGTCGTCCTTCTTATCCCCTTGGTCCTGATCC
>DATNKL010000124.1:0-3954 GCA_035603415.1 Candidatus Acidiferrales bacterium | reverse complement strand
TTTTGAGCGCATGAAAAACCGTTTGATACGGCCGCGCGATAATCAGGTCGCGCGCTTTGCGCGTGGCATGCTTGGCGTGCACCACTTCCGCCGCGGTAATGGCCACCGCGGCGTCCACGTATCCGCGCTCGCGCATCCATTCATCGTTATAAACCTTGCTCAAGTAGCGCATACCCGTATCCGGCAACAGCGCCACCACGAATGCCTCCGGCCCCAAATCCTTCGCCAGCCGCAGCGTCGCGGAAATGCACCCGCCGCCCGACCCGCCGGTAAATAATCCCTCCATCTTCACCAGCCGCCGCGCCACAACAAAACATTCCTCGTCACTCACCTGCAGCACATCATCCAAAATTTTTAAATTCATGGTTGTCGGGAAAAAATCTTCGCCGATGCCTTCCACCACATACGTCTTGGCCCGTATCGTTTCTCCGCGCTTCACAAAGTCGTAATAGAGCGACCCAATCGGATCGACGCCGATAATCTTGACGTCCGGATTTTTCTCTTTTAAATAGCGGCCCACGCCGCTTACCGTTCCGCCCGTCCCGATCCCACAAACAAAATGCGTAACTTTGCCTTCGCTGTCCTCCCAGATTTCCGGCCCGGTGGTCAGGTAATGCGCTTCCGGATTCATGGGGTTGTCGTACTGGTTCGGATAATAAGAATTGGGAATCTCGCGCGCCAATTTCTTCGCCACCGAATAGTAGCTGCGCGGATCTTCCGGCTCGACCGCCGTGGGGCACACGATGACTTCCGCGCCCAGAGCCTTCAGCAAATCCACTTTCTCCTTCGACTGTTTATCCGTAATGGTAAAAACCATTTTGTAATTGCGTACGGCGGCCACCAACGCCAGCCCCATCCCGGTATTTCCAGACGTCCCCTCAATAATCGTGCCGCCGGGCTTCAACAAACCCTTTTTCTCCGCTTCATCGATCATCGTGATGGCGATGCGGTCTTTCACCGACCCGCCCGGGTTGATGTAGTCTGCCTTCACGTAAATCTGCGGCTTCAATCCGTGATTGATGCGATTCAGGCGCACCAGTGGCGTGTGCCCGATGGCCTCCAGGATGTTGTTACACTTCATCGCGTTCGCAGGCTGCAGCGGGCCCGCAACTCGCGTTGGATTGGAACCATGATAAATTCAGTTTACCACGCGTCTCAACCCGGCATTGCCATCAGCCGTGGCATGGTAATCGTTAAAACACTGGCGCAAGCAACCTACCGCGAATATCAAGCAACGTAGTAATGATCGCTGTTTTGTGCGTCGCGCTTTTCAGTTCATTGGCGCAGCGGTGTTTGTGAGTCCGGCTTTAGGCTTTGTAGGTCGCGGCTTCAGCCGCGACCTAAATGAACCGGCAGAAGGGTTTTTAAGCCCCTGAAGGCTGCAACAACCGCATTGTCAGTATTGCTTTGGCTAGTTGCGCGACGTAGTAATGATCGTAACGAATTGCATCGTCGCGAATCAGACTGTATTGGATCTGTTTCTTAACATTCTTAACTTGGGTATATCCTGATGACCTCACGCGCCTCATTAATGAAAACCGGCAGGAAACGAACCGAAGGAGAAACAAACGTGGCTCGTCAAAATATTTCCAGCGGCGCCCCGTGGGAGCCCATCGTCGGCTATTCCCGAGCCGTGCGTGTCGGCAACATCATCTCCGTCTCCGGCACGACCGCCACCGGACCCGACGGCAATATCGTCGGCGTTGGCGATGTTTACATCCAGACCCTGCAAACCATCAAAAATATCGAAGCCGCCTTGCTCAAAGCCGGCGCCACCCTCAACGACGTGGTGCGCACTCGCCTTTATGTCGTGGACATCGCGGACTGGGAAAAAATCGGCCGCGCCCACGGTGAAATTTTTGCCGCTATCCGCCCCGCCACCAGCATGCTGCAAGTCAGCAAGCTCATCTCCCCCGACATGCTCATCGAAATCGAAGCCGACGCCATCCTCTCCTGAATCCACCGGGCGGCTAGTCTCCCGATTGTCGTCCTTGCCAGTCATATAACTGCTGCCAAAACGGGTGCCGCACCCTTTGGTTTTTAAGGGTGCGGTTTTTTTCCTTTTTTTATTTCTTCTACCACCGCGCCCGCACCCGATACTTCAGCACCGAAGTCCCATCCTTCTCCACCGGCACATGAAACTGCGCCGCAAACGCCGCCGTCTTCTTAGCCTTGTACGTGGACGACAGCATCTCCCAATCCCCGCCAATCGGCTCATTCACTTCCACCACTACCGGCGAGTCTTTGTGGTTGCGCAGCGTAATTTCAAATTCCATCTCCCACGTATGATTATCGATGCGTTTGTAGTCCGTCTGCTTCCGTTCCGCCACGATGTCAAACGCATTCCCGATATGCACCGTTACCGTTTCATCTTTGGGCGTGTGTTCGATCCGGTCTTCGCCGATAAACAATACGCCGCCCTTTGAATCTTTCTGATATACGCGCACATTTCCCGCAGGCATGGGCATGCCCAGTCCGGCTTTCTGCTCGTTCTTGAATTTGTAATACACCAGCACGGCATCCTTCAGCGGCGAGCCCGGATTTTGCGCGTTGTGATAATAAAAATTCTGCCCATTCACGATAAAAATTTTCTCCGTCGGTACGCCCGTCCCTTGCAGCAGACTGATCTGCTTCGTCTCCTTGTCTTCGATCGAGGTTCGCCGCCCCAGCGTGTAAAGGTGATACTCGCTGAAGTTTTCCTGCTGGAATTGCGGCGCAGCGGGCGCGGCCTTCGCCGCATAGTCGCGCGTCATTTCTTGCAATCTACCGCTCTGCGGCAAGCGGTTCAATTCTCCCGCCACTAGTTGCAATCGCGCATTGTGAAATGCCGTGCCGCTGGTGTTCCCGAGCGTCACCCAGCCATCCAGATCCGCGGCCTTATCCTCACGCCCTACGGTCAAAATGTAATCGGCATTCCACGAAAGATTGCCCGCCAGGTAAGAAGCCTCGATCTGCTGCTTCCGCCCGCCGGAATTTTCCAGTGACATCAGCAGCGTTGGCCGTTCAAAAAGATTTGCAGGCACTTCCGGAAACCGGTAACCCTCCGCATAAACTCCGGTAACGATGTCATTTCCGATCTTCCACACCGGCCCATTGTTATCCGCCAGCAGCGTGGCTTTCACGTCTTCATGCTTGAGCTCGCCGTTCTCGCGAAACGTGCGCACCAGCGTCACTTCCTTGCCCACATACTTGTTCAGCAGTTTTGCCGGCTCCAGCAAATCGTATTCATAATTCTGTTCGATCACGCTCAACTTGTCCGGCTCCGTCAACGACCGGAAATGCACCGTCGCAGGATTCACAGTCGCCGCGATGTCCGCAAATTTCAGATTGAACATCCCGCTTGGCAGCGTCAGTTGCCGCACATCCCGCACCAGCGCGATATTCGAGTTATAAACCGTGACATTCAAGTCCGTCTGATCGCCCAGCGTAGTGGACTGCGCGTTCTTCTCTCGGCTAGCCTCCGTCTCCTGCTTTGCGCCCCCCTCACCACGATGTCCCTTGGCATAAATCCCCGTACCCACACCCAATCCAACCAATACAGCCATCACGGTGCCAACAACCTGGCCTTGAAATTTGCCTTGAAATTTACGGCGCTGGGCTTTCATCGCGTCACCTCACTTGAATTTGTCGTACTCCCTTAGAACGCCCCCACCAAAATTTCTTGCAGGCAAAAAATCTGCGAACGCGCCCATCAGTCAGTTTTGAAGGTCCCGGCCAGCCGCTAAATAAAGCGGTAAACGTCGACTAGACCGTTTTGTAGATCGCGCCTTTCGTTTTGTGGGTCGCGGCTTCAGCCGCGACATAAAGAACCTGCTAAAAAATGGGCTTTTTCAGCCCCTGAAGCCTGCAAGAGCCCAACCAGAACGCAACGCCCTAGTCCTTCGCAGCCTCCCAAGTCACCCCGCCATCTCGCGTAACAAATCGCACACTCCTGCTCACATCAAAAATCTCCGC
>DATNKL010000013.1:0-26438 GCA_035603415.1 Candidatus Acidiferrales bacterium | reverse complement strand
GAAGAGCAACAACATGGCGGTTGCCTCGAAGCGCCTGCGCCGGACGCGCCGCCTTCCATGTGCGTTCCCGCGTTAGCCAAAAATGAAAATGATGCCGGCACCGAGGCCATTGTAAAACCCACCGCGAAAATCGATCTGCGTGTTCCGGAAGGCACTACCCTGCGCATCGACCTCGATCAGCGCACTCGCATCTCCCATCCCGGCGATGCGGTCCACGGGAAAGTCGTCGAGACCGTTTATGCTTTCGACCAGCCGGTGATTCCCGCAGGCAGCGTCGCCACCGGACACGTCATAAAAGTCGACAACGTGACGGCCGTTCGGCGAACTATGTCGTACGCCAACGGCGATTTTTCCCCATTTCGCAAATACGGCGTAGCGTTTGATACTGTGACACTCCCCGACGGCCGGCACCTTCCCGTGACCACCACGGTTACGGCCGGCACCGCGCAGGTGGTGCATCTGAGCACCTCCGCGGAAAAACAAAAGACCGCTGCACAACGCGCCACTGAGGCTGGGAAAGGTAAAATTAACGAAGCCAAAGAGCAAATTCACGAATCATGGGAGGAAGTGACCGCTCCGGGAAAAATGGACCGATTAAAGCGCTACGTGGTGGCGCAATCGCCATATCGCCACCAGTACATCGAGCCCGGCACGCGATTCAATGCCGACCTCGACAACGCTCTTTCGTTTGGCGAAATTCAACGCACCTCTGACGATCTGACCGCTCTGGCAAGCGCTTTGCCTCCCAACTCCACTTTGAAGGCGCGCCTCACCGGCGAAGTCAGTTCCGCTACCGCGACACGCGGAACTCGTGTTGAGGCGGTGCTGACCGAACCGCTGTATTCACCTACGCACCAATTAATTTTGCCGGTGAACAGTCGAATCCTCGGCCAGGTCGTGCAGGCCAAGGCAGCCCAAAAGTTTCACCACAACGGTGAACTGCGGCTGATCTTCGAACGCATTGAAATTCCTGCAGAAGCGGAACGCGCGGCTGCCGACACGGCTCCAAAACTGGTGGCACAAAATAATAGCGCGAGCGAAACGCGGCCAGAACTTACACACCGCGGCAATTTGCGGATGACTGGCAACATCGAGGGCGTCGATGTCGACAAACGCGACCATATGGTGCTGGACGAGGAGGGCGGCGCGCGCACTACCGACAGCAAGACGCGCTATCTCTCCACTGGAGTTGCGATTCTGCTAGCCGCTGCTGCCTCGCATACGGATGACGAACATGGCACGGTGGACAACGCGGGCGATCCTGGTGTGCGCACGGCGGCGGGCGGCTCTGGCTTCCGATTAGTAGGGGCGTTGATTAGTTTGGGAGCGAAATCTCAACCGGTTTCAATCGCTCTCGGTGTGTACGGCGCGTCTTCATCGGTGTACAGCAACTTCCTGTCGCGCGGCCACGAAGTGGTCTTCCCCAAAGACACGCCGCTGGAAATCGGATTCGGTAGCCCGCACTCCGCAGCCAGCCAAGCCAAACCCTAGATCGTTCGCTTGATGTCGCGCGGGTTACCCCACATTTCGCGGCGGGCCTCGGCGATGTCTTCTTCGGTGATGTGGATATTAAGGTCGGACCACAACCCAAGCAGGCTGCGGAGCGGCTTCTTCACGCCGCCGACCATCGCATTTCTACGTGGCGAGGAGTGCACGAACAATTTTGTTGCCAGATTGCGCCGGGTCTGATTGCATACCAACCGTTGCTTTCGGCGAGGGGGAAATACCGTGCCAAAAAAATCGAATGACGGTCGCATGGATTACATCGAATTTCCAGCGACGGACATCGCCGGGACAAAGTTGTTCTACGGCGAAGTGTTCGGTTGGAAGTTCACGGATTATGGGCCGGATTATACGAGTTTCGAAGACGGCCGTCTTTCCGGCGGTTTCAGCAAGGAACGCCAAAACATTCAGGGAGGGGCATTAATTGTGATTTACGCCCACGACCTGGCCACGACGGAACTAACAGTTCGTAAGGCGGGCGGCAAAATTTCCAAGGAAATCTTCGCATTTCCAGGAGGCCGCCGCTTTCATTTCCTCGATCCAAACGGTAACGAATTGGCTGTGTGGTCGGAACAATAGGAATACCGCGCCCGTTGCAGCCACGTATCGCAGCGTGGAGTTAGGGCTTCGCGGGACTCGATTGCGGTTTGTTCATGGTCTTAAACCTGGCTATGATCTCTTCCATGGCTTGCGGAAGTTTATCGGGATGGCGGATAACGTTCAGGAAAAAGCTTCGTATGTCGAAGGGCGCTCCGGCAAATTCGCGACGGTCGGAGGCGAGCGGTGGACCGCCCGGGCTGCCTGCCTCAGGAATATGGCTGGGCAAGTGAACAGCGTACATGCTGCCACCGGCCAGCGACTGGTGCTCATATTCCATTAGCCAGATGCAGTTGTGACCATCCATGATCATGTTTGCTGAGACTGCCACCCACTGTCCGCCATCAGCTGCCGCCGGCGTCTGGCAGTCCCAAATCTGCGCCTGCGGCACGTCAACACTAGTATCGGTAAATCCATAATCGTCCAGGTTAATGGTCTGCAGCCCGTGGTGATCAGCAAAAGCTTTCACATCCGGCAGCGATTGATTCCAATCCAGGTTGGAATCGTTGACCAGTGCATATCCGGGTCGTCCGAAACTGAACGCACTGATGTACGGGAAATAATACGGGTACGCGCGCACCACGGTGAAAAGCGAACTCAAAGTCACAACAACGGCCAGCGCACCTACAAACCGTGCGGCGTTAGGAGCCGAATACTGAACCCGTTGAATCATCCGCGGCAGCGGAGGCAGCAGAAGAATGAGCAGAATCAGCGGTACGCTGAAATGGCGAATGCTGATGTCCAGCCTGCTCGACAAACAAAAAGCCGTAAAAACAACTAGAGCTACCCACACCACGCGCCAATGAATCGCCAATTCACTGGGAATGACTCGCGTGTTCGCCTCTTCGCCCCGCTTCCTCGTGAGCGCAAGACTAAGCCCGAGCGCCAGCAGTCCGAGAAACCCCAGAGTAGATTTGAACAACAACAAAACCGGAAAGTAGAACCACACACCGTGCGGATATCCGTGACCCAGGATATACGTCGGCCGGCTTCCGGTGATCAGAACCAACAGCAAGCCTCGCAGATACAACCAGGCCGGCATAAGTATTCTTCGGAATGGCTCTGTCGTTGCCCCGTGGCCAAGACGGTTAAGCGCATCCGTTGACTGATTCATGGAAAATATGAAATAAAAAAGATAAACAAAAATCGCGGCCCACAGAATGCCCTTAAGAGTGAATCGCCAACGAAACCGCCGCCACGCACGCAGCTCATCTTTGGGAACGGGCTGGCCAGAGACCGCGCGCCAGCGAGTGCTTAGAGCAAAGACCACAAAAGCAAAAAATAAAATAATCGCGGTGAACTTCGAAAGAAGTGCCGCGGCAAGACAGAAAGCAAAGAGCACGGCGTTCTTTCGGCTTGGGTTTTGCCATATCTCCGCAAAACGCCACAACGCGAGCAAAGAAAATAGTGTGACCGCCAAATCCGTATGAACAAGAGGGGCAAAAGCGATGAAGGCAGGCGTGCTGACATATACGCTGAGACAAAGCAGCCCGGCCCAGTCGCCGCCAAGCCTCCGCGCATAAACGAATAACACCCAACCCAGAATCAGCGCTACCGCCAGCATTGGCGCACGCGCCCACGCGAGCGTGGCTACCGGTTCGTTCCACTTTGTCAGAACCCATTCACCGAAGACCCATTCCCCCAGGTACGCCGGGAAAAATGTATCGCTGAACGTCCACGAGATGTGCGAATAATCCGCATGCGTCCCACGCAAGACCAGAGGCAACGCCGCCAGCACCTTGGGCAGCGGAGGGTGTTCTTCATTGAACCGCAAATCCAGCTTTTGCAGGTAGCTTAGTCCGGCGCCGATGTGAGCCACCTCGTCGACGGTGACAGACTCACGCAGCGCCGCACCACCGGCCAGCACCGCCATTAAAATCAGCAGCACACCAGCCGCTGCCGAGAAAAGACGGCTTCGCATATTTCCCATTGAATTCTTCTCGTGGAGACTACGTTTTACATCCTACGTATTACCCACCCCGAGTGTTTCACAACAGGACGAACAAATGTGGCGAGAAGTATGTCAGTGGCCGATCAGGCGCTGGGCACGTTCGGTGCAAAGTGAACCGGTACGATCAGAAAATGATGCGGCGCAGCCTAGTCTTGGCGAAGTGTCTGGGCCGGGTCGATTCTGAAAACACGCGCGCCGGGAATCGCACTGGCGAGCGCCGCGACGGTAAGTAAGAAAAGTGTCGCACCAGCAAGCGTGAGCGGATCGACCGGGGAAATGTTAAACAGAAGGCCGGTAGTCAATCTCTGCGTCGCCCATGCTCCGAAAAGCCCTATCGCTGCTCCAACCGTGGCCATTTCCTGGCCTCGCTTCAACACTAACCAAAGAACCATCACCCGGCTGGCGCCCAGCGCAATCCGCACCGCGAGCTCCTGCTGGCGTTGCGCTACCAGAAAAGCAATCACGCCGTAAATGCCGACAACAGCAAGGACCAGACCCGCCGCCGCAAAGGAAGCCAACAAAACGGTGGTGAAGCGCTGCGCGCCGGTTTTCGCTTCGACGAGTTCTTCCATCGTTTGCACTTCGGCGAAAGGCATGTCGGGATCCAGCTCATGAAGCTGCCTACGTATTTCAGGTATGAGTAAGCGAGGCTCCGCAGCGGTGCGGACCACAATATCCTTAAAGCCATAGTTCACCAGAGGGTGCTGAGAATATAGAACGGTGATCTGGGGCTCCGGCGGAAGCGCAAGGCCGGCATTCCTGAAATCGCCGACCACACCAATGATAGTGACGTCCGCGGAGTCCGTGATATTCGCGCCAGGGGCGATCTGCAGGAATGCCGGAGGCCCGATATGGATCCGCCGGCCAAGGGGGTCTTCTGTGGGGAAATAGCGGTGCTTGAACTCCTCACTGATAAGCGCCACCGGTGGACTATCGGCACTGTCCGATTCCGCGAAATCTCTACCGCTAATCAGCGGAATTCCCAGAGTTCTCAGGAAATGCGCATCCGCGAGGCCAAACTGCGCTGACGGAATATCCTGGATTCGGGTGAGCGGATGTCCGGCGATGTTAAGCATTTGAGTCCATCCGTTGTTTGGCGGATAGACGGTTGTTACGGTGGCATCGATTGACCCAGGCAATGCGCGGACCCTGGTGGCAAAGTTATCGCAGAAGCGCGTGATCACTCCCGGATTCGGATAGCGGACATCGGGTATATAGATATGCCCTTTCAGCAGATGGTCCTGACGAACTCCCAGCCGTTGATGCTCCAAACCAATAATGCTTCGCACCAAAAGAGTTGCTCCGACCAGAAGCGTTAACGACATGGCCATTTCCGTGACCACCAACAGGTTGCGAATACGATGGGCAGGCCGGTCCAAGGTCCCGGACCGCCCACCTTGCTTTAGCGCGTCGACGAGGTTGAGGCGAGTTCCAGTGAGTGATGGCGCCACACCGAAGAGCAAGCTTGTCGCTAAAGACACGGTTACCGTGAATCCCAGCACCCGCCAATCAAGTCCTATAGAACCAAGTTGCGACAGATTTTCCGGGTGCATCCTAGTCAAACTGGCCAGTCCGATCTGTGCCACGACTAACCCAACTGCTCCGCCGGTCAGCGATAGCAGAAGCGTCTCGGCCAGCAAGTGCCCGATGAGTGCCGCTCTACTCGCGCCCAGTGCGGCGCGCACGGAAAGTTCCCGTTGACGGGCAGAGTTGCGTGCCAAAAGCAAATTCGCGAGATTCACGCACGCGATCAATAAGATCAGGCTTACTGCCCCCATCAGCAGAAACAACATCGGGCGAAGTTCCCCGACCCGCGTGTCGGAAACTCTACGGATGGATACCCCGATGCCTTGATTGGCAGGATGGGCAGCGGCAAGACCAGCCGCTACGGTTGCGAGATCCGTCTGGGCTTGTGCCAGCGATACGCCACGCTTCATCCGCCCCAGCGCACAGAAACCGCGCGCGCTTCGTGAACTTTCCGACCATATGTCCGCAAAGGCGAAAGGAGTCCAAATCTCAACCAGCCCGGGCCGCCAGGGTTCCATCCACTCCGGAATCGTATCCGGCATGACCGCCACTATGGTGTAGGGCTCGTCATTGATGCGGACTTTTCGCCCCAGGACAGCGCGGTCGCCTGCGAACCGATCCCTCCACAGCCGCGCGCTAATCGCCGCGACGAAATGCCTGCCTTCCTGATTCTCATCGTCGGTAAACAGGCGGCCCATGATGGGCCTTACGTTGAGTACCTCGAAATAGGCTGCGGGGACCAAGCCGACCCGCATCTGTTCCGGCTCGCCCACGGCGGTCCCGAAGCTGACGTTCTTCCGCCAGGTGTCGTAGACGACCATCTTCTGAAAACTGTGAGTTGATTGCGCAAAGTCACGCATGTCCATCGGTGACGGCCCGCTGCCGGATGTGGGCCCGCCGATGGGAGCGCCGTTTTTTGTGGAATAGATGCGAACGATCTGGTCCGGCACAGAGAAAGGTAAGGGACGAAGCAGTAATGCGTTGATTACGCTAAAAATGGCAGTATTGGCACCAATTCCCAACGCCAGAGTGAGAACCGCGACTGTCGTGAAACCCGGGTTCTTTCGAAGCGATCTCGCAGCGTATTTCCCATGGCTGGCGAGCCGCTCCAACCAAACCGCACTCCAGATTGCGTGAACATCTTCTTGCACCAAGGTGGTGTTGCCAAACGCTCGTCGAGCGGCATAGCGGGCGTCTTCTGACGACAAACCGGAGTTCAAGAACTCCTCCGTCTCTATCTCCAGATGCGACTCCACCTCGCGATTGAATTCCTTTTCCCGATCGCGCCGTTCCCGGAAGGATGGCAGTCGCGACCTGAACCAATTCCGAACGCTCATGACCGATCTCCTGAAGCGGGCCACAGCATGTTTGGGCCTCATGACAGTAGGCATTCTACCTCTAGGAGGGTAGACGTGCGACCCTAGATTGTGGTTAGCGGAACCCCATGGTCAGCTAGAGGGCAGCGTGCAGACCGTGGTTGCAGTTCGGGGAGGAGTGTACTTCATCCGGGAATGATGCTTTTATGCGCAATGTACGGCGGCCGGGCTGCTTACTTTGACAGGGCTGAGAAAACTAATCGGCAGCATACAAAGTTTTTAAGACTAGGTTACGGCCTTACCCTGATAACGGCCTACCGTTGGACTCGGCCAGAATGGAGTGTTATTCCGCGTTAAGAGCATATTGATTGAACGAGCGATTCTGGGGTTCGTCCCTGATATGACGAAGCTTAAGGACAAAATTCAGACGGGCTTGGACGAGAGCCCCATGCTGGTGCTCGGGGCGCAAATTCTCATCGGTTTTGCATTTAGCGCGAACTTTCAACCGACTTTCCGCGACCTGCCAGCACGCTCGCAAAATCTCGATCTTCTGGCTTTGGCCCTGATGCTGATTACCATCTGCTTGCTGATCTCGTCCACGGCTTTTCATCAACTGACCGAGGACGGCAATGATAGCGTTCGCCTACACCGATTTACTACCCACGTAATGGAAAGCGTGCTGATCCTTTTTTCCCTGGGCGTGGGAGCGGACATCTATGTATCTGCGGAAGGCATTGTCGGCCACACCACCGCGGTTGTACTTGCAGTTATTGTGACCGCGATCGCGCTATTTTTTTGGTATGGGCCGCTGTTGTTGGTGCCAACTGACAAGAAAGATAAAGGCAAAGGGGAGGACATGAACCGCGCGAGTGAAGAATCGCCAAGACAGACGCCTGTCCATGACAAGATTCGCCATGTGCTGACCGAAGCGCGGGTGATTTTGCCGGGGAACCAAGCACTGCTGGGTTTCCAGTTTGCCGTCACGCTGCAGCAAGGATTTCGGGACTTACCTTCCGCTTTGAAGTTGATACATCTCATAAGCCTTTCATTGATTGCAATAAGTACGATCCTTCTTCTCAGCCCTGCTCCCTACCACCGCATCGTCGAAGGCGGCGAAGAGACTGAATCGTTCTACAGGGTCGCTAGCAAATTGATGCTTAGCGCTTTGCCGCCCATGGCGGCGGGCGTCTCGGCTGATTTTTTTGTTGTGGTGTACAAAATGTCTAACCGATTCGGCCTCTCGGCACTCGCAGCGCTGCTGATGTTCTGCATATTTTGTGGAACGTGGTTCGGGTACACACTTTACCGCAAGCATTATTCTAGCCGCCTCGTTAACGTGCCCTCGCGCGCAATGCGATGAGCATTCAAAAGTCCCGTGAGAAAAAAAGGGTAGCTCGGCCGCGAAGTTATGGAATAAACACTGCGGTCCTATAGTCTCCAGAGACAGAACAAACGTCCGAGAGCGGCGCAGGACCCCCGGTGACCTCGATGCTGCGCCGCTCATTCCGCCAATGAGTACCAGTGTAAAGTTGAAGTGCTGCGCGCGAAGGCCTATTCTTTTTGTGCCCAGGCACACGCCAGGAATGCGCCGGAGAAAGCAGCGATGACTTATCAACCGGAAACCCCGTTTGACAATATTGAGAGCGCACGTGAATACGTGAACCAACTGCTGGCCGCGACCCGCGAGGCTCAAGGCGAAATCGAAACCGAACTGCGTCGCGCTACAGATCCACAACTGGCACGGCGGCATCAGGCCTTGCAACTAGTGAACTACAAACTGAATCAGCTGGCTTCGCACATCGCGGCCAGCCGGCGGATTTTGAATGATCTAACCAAGCTTCGACGATTGTTGCTGGAGGCCAAAAAAGCCCGATGAGCAGCACAACACAGAAAAGTACAACACCCAGTAAGTCACCCAACCCCCGCAACCCGGTTTGATTATGGCTAAGACATTTCTTACTATCCGCGTGCTGTGCTTGGTTGTTGGACCTTTTTTTCTTTTGATGGCACCCGTGCGCGCTGAAATTGACCCGCCGATACGGGTGGCCATTGTTGGGTTGGTGCATGGCCATGTGAAGGGTTTCTTGGCGGCGCTGCCGGGAAATCAGGCGGCTACTCTGGTAGCGATCGTCGAGCCGCAGGAGGCGTTGGCGAAGGAATACGCTGCGAAATACCGGCTGGATGCAAAATTGTTTTATACGGATTTGGAAAAGATGCTGGCAGAGCAGCATCCTGACGCGGTGCTGGTGTATACCACCATTGCCGATCATCGCAAAGTGATTGAGGTGGCCGCGCGACATGGAGTGAGTTCGATGGTGGAGAAGCCACTTGCGACTACGCTGGAAGATGCGTTGGCGATTCGCGCGGTGGCGCGTGTCCCTGGCTCAGGCTCGCGTGAACGGCGCGTACAGGTCCTCGTCAACTATGAGACCACCTGGTATGCCAGCAATCAGGAAGCGCTCGCGCAAGCTGCGGCGGGCAAGCTCGGGGAGCTTCGCAAAGTGGTGGTGCACGATGGGCACGAAGGTCCCAAGGAAATTGGCGTAGGGCCGGAGTGGTTGCCGTGGCTGACTGATCCCGCGCAAAACGGCGCCGGGGCCTTGTTTGACTTTGGGTGTTACGGCGCGGACTTGATGACCGTGCTGATGCACGGCCAGGCGCCAGTAAGTGTGACGGCGGTGACGCAAACGGATAAGCCGGAAATTTATCCGCGCGTGGACGATGACGCCACGGTGATTCTGCGCTACCCGAAGGCGCAAGCGGTGCTGATGCCGTCGTGGAACTGGCCCTTCGCGCGCAAAGACATGGAGGTATATGGCAACGCCGGCTACGCGATTACTGTAGGCCCAGACCGCGTGCGGGTGCGATATCGCGGTGATAAGGCGGAGCCGGACGCGCCGCTAACTGCGCCGCCGCTAGCCGCGGAGCAACGCGACTCGCTAAGCTATCTCGCTGCAGTGTTGCACGGCCACGTGCAGCCCGACGGTGATTTGTCTTCGTTGGAAACAAATGTGGTGGTGATGCAGATTCTGGACGCCGCGCTGCGGTCAGCACAAAGCGGCAAAACCATAACGCTTGCACCGCTGCCTCAGTAGTTGCCTTTTTCGTCGTGCGAAGTGGGTTGATCGAATTGAACGGAGCGGAGTGAGTTTGGATATAAGGACGGCGGAAAATTCAACGTCAAAGACCGCGCCCTTTGAAAACCACAAAGGGTGCGGCACCCGCTCTTCCTGTGAAAGTGTGGGCCATCCGGCCAGCCGCCCTTTCTTGTCGTGTAAGCGTGACTCATCCAGCGGCTGCTGGGAACACCCGGATTTTCTTGATTTGTATTCGTAGTGAGGTGTACTTGAATTGTGGCTACGTAATTCCCTGCTCTAAATAAACAATTCTTCTTCATGCTGCTCTTCGGGGCGGCGTGGTGCGCGCCTCGACCGCAACAAATCCAGCCCTACGCGAATCCCGGTGACCACTGCGGAAGCTCTGCGCATCGGCCCCCAGAATCCCTGGCGCACCTTGGCCCCCGTCTCTTCCACAGCCTCCAGCGCCCCAGATAGAATACGGTCCGCATGAATTAGCTGACCTCGCAAGCGGTCCGAAGCCTCGCCCAATACCCGGTCCATCCTCTGCGCCTGCCCGCGCGCCAGATAGACAATGTGCGAAGCGTCCGCAACCATTTCGGAGATTCTGGGCTGTGTATCGTCGAGCAACAACTGCACGCGGCTCAGGATCGGCCCGACGCGCGTCTGCATATCGCTGACCAGCTTGTTTACTTTTTCCGTAGTGCGCTTCAATTCAAAAAATAGCGCACCCAGAATGATTACCTGCACCACCAGCGCGATGGCGGCGACGATGCTGAACACTTCAAGCCAAAATTCCATGAGCGCCCCAGCCGCCCACAGTTCTGAGCGGAAAGTTGGTTACACTTGTCCCGTTAAGACTTTGACGCTTCCCGGAGATACGCTTCCCGTCCCGCATCCACTGCCGCCGAAATGGAATCCTTTTTCCGCGAGGCTACATCCTTGCTGCGTTCAATCAATTCATCGGCGCGCTCGCGAAGTTCCCGCGCCTTGCGTTGCGCATAATCTTTGCCTTCATCGGCTTTGCCCGCCAGGTATTCGCGTGTATCTTCTCCCGACTTGGGCGCAAACAAAACGCCTATCAACGAGCCAACACCTAATCCCACCAAAAAATAGCTCACCTTGGAACCAACATTATCAGCCATGACGACCTCCGTTGTGACCGTATAATAGCATCAAGTCAGGTTCAATACAGGCTAACTGGTAGTCGTAGTCACATTGCTATCAGTTGGGTTTTCCTCCGTTGCGGTGCTCTCAGTCGCAGCGCTCTCGGCAGCCGGCGCGTTCAGATGCGCCAGAATTTTCTCTGCGCTTTTCCGCGTAATTACGCGACTTAAGCCCTCGACACCCGCGCGCTGCACATTCGCCACACTGCCAAACTCACGCAGCAACCTCCGCGCAGTTAGCGGACCAACCCCAGGAATATCGCGCAACGCCGTTTTAGTTTGCCGCTTCCCGCGCCGCGAGCGGTGAAACGTCACCGCAAAGCGGTGCGTCTCATCGCGAATCTGCTGGATCAAATGCAGCACCGGCGAATGATGATCCAGCACGCAAGGCTCGTCTTCCTGCCCGTAGATATATAAAATTTCTTCGCGTTTCGCGATGCTCGCCAGCGGCTGGTTAATTATCTGCAACGATTCCAGCGCCTGCGCCGCCGCGCGCAATTGCCCGATGCCTCCATCGATCAAAATCAAATTGGGCATCGCGCGCTTTTCGGTCAAAACCCGGCTGTACCGTCGCGTCACCGCCTCGCGCATGCTCGCGAAATCATCGTTCTTGGGTGGGGCGCCTTCCGGGCCAGCCTCGCCGCGAATAATAAATTTGCGATAGTCCGATTTCTTCATGCGCCCGTTTTCCCAAACGACCATGGACGCCACCGTGTCGGTGCCCTGAATATGCGAAATGTCGAAACTCTCAATGCGCTGCGGCTCTTCCGGTAAATTGAGCGCGGCTTGCACCGCTTCGCTGATGGCTTTGGAGG
The DNA here is from genome assembly GCA_035603415.1 of Candidatus Acidiferrales bacterium. Classification (GTDB taxonomy): domain Bacteria; phylum Acidobacteriota; class Terriglobia; order Acidiferrales; family UBA7541; genus Acidiferrum. The sequence continues at coordinate 14,486 of DATNKL010000013.1, read as the reverse complement.
TCGGCTTCAACACGCGGAAGCGCTGCTCAAAAGAATGCGCGGCATTATTTTCCACCAGATCGAGAAACGCGCGCTTCGAACCGCGCTGCGGCGTAAAAATATCCACCTTATGTGCAGCGCGCTCCGAGAGCGCCTCTTCCAGCAACGCACGATCTTCGAAATCCACCGGCACATGAATGGCTTTCGGCAAATATGCGGCCTCAAGATAAATTTGCTTCAAGAGTGAAGGCACAAATTCCTTGGGATCGAAATCGTCGAGGTCCTCCCAGTAATATTCGCGCCGGTCCATGGCGCGCCCGCCGCGCAAATGGAAAAGATTCGCGGCTACCAGCGGAGCCTCCGCGTGATAAGCGAGCACGTCCGTATCGTCGCCTTGCGATGACGCAATGCGCTGCCGTTCTTCAATGTCTTCGAGCGTGCGCAGTAAGTCGCGATATGCCGCAGCCTGCTCATACAATTCCTGCTCGGCCGCCGCGGCCATCCGTTGTTCAAGGCTCTTCATTAAATCGTGCCGGCGACCCTCTAGAAATAGCCGCACATCCCGTGCCGCTTCGGCGTAACGTTCTTCGGTCGTCAACCCATCGACGCACGGCCCCTGGCACCGCTTGATGTAATACTGCAAGCAAGGACGCGGATGGCTGCGAGTCAAATCCACGGTGCAGGAAGGAACCAGAAAGCGTTTGTGAATAAAATGCAAAATACGACGCGCCAGACTGGCTGGGAAATAAGGCCCAAAATAAAGTGATCCGTCCTTCTTCACGCGCCGCGTAAAATAAACGCGGGGAAACTTTTCCGAAGCGGTAAATTTTATGTACGGGTAAGTCTTATCGTCGCGCAACACCACGTTAAATTTCGGGCGGTACTGCTTGATGAGGTTGTGTTCGAGCGCCAGGGCTTCGCGCGCATTGGCCACCAGAATGGTCTCAAGATCGGCAATCTCCCGCGCCAATGAGCCGGTCTTGGCATTAACCCAGCTTGATTCGAGAAAATACGAGCGTACCCGGCTACGCAGCGAAATCGCTTTGCCAACATAGAGCACCGTCCCGCCGGCATCGCGGAAGAGATACACTCCCGGCGCTTCAGGTAACAGTGCGGCTTTTTCACGTGGTTCCATAATATTTACTCAGCGTGCGGCAATTCCCGTAACACTTTGGCTCGCTCAGCGGGACAAGCAACAACGCAGCATGCAGATGGCCCATGCAACTAACCCCATACAACTACTATGATACTAAAGTGAATCGGAGAGAGTAGAAGGCGCGAGGGAAAGCTGAGCACCACAGCCGGGTAAATTTAATGCCATCCGCTCCACTCAATCAGATGCCTAGAGGTGCCTATCTGATGCAAGGGCTAACGATTTCGCGCCGCGACGCAATCGGTCGATGGCTGTTGCCCGCCGTCACGTTCGTTCTTCTAGCTGCGCCAGCATTACATGCCCTAGATTCGCAGGGGGAATCTTCCTCGACCGCTCCGAAACCGCTTCCACCGGGCGGGCCGGATTCATCCAAGGCAAAATCCTCAAACAAAAAACCGAAAGATACGGCAACCAATTCCGCGCCCGATCAACCCAGCTGGGACCCACTGCGCGCGGAAAAAGATCTGGAAGTTGGTCAATTTTATTTAAAGAAAGGCGATCTGGACGCCGCTATCGACCGTTTCCAGGACGCAGCCGCGGCGAAGCCCGGCTTCGCCATTCCCTATCGCTACCTCGGTGAAGCCCAGGAAAAAAAAGGCGATAAACGCGAAGCCTTGAAGTCGTACCGCCGTTATCTCGATCTCTACCCGCACGCCGAAGACGCAAAAAAGATCCAGAAAAAAATCGACAAACTTTGGAGTGAAGTTGGAAAGAAAGACAAATCAGCGAGCTAAACGGTCCAGCGCGCGGCGAGCGCGTTCAAATCCCACAAAACGTTTTTCCTCTTCGCGAAATTCCCGAGAATGCGACACCAGGCTGCAACCCGACCGCCGCGTGGGATGCTTCACATGCAGCATCTCGTGAAACAAAACATATTCCACCGCGCAAGCGGGCACTCCAGGGCGATCCATCCGCCTGTTCAACAAAATCTGATGCGGTCCCGGATCGTAGCAGCCAAACTGTCGCCGCCAGCTTCGCACGCTCCAGCCGATCCGCGGCCGCTGCAACTCGCCGCCAAAATATTTTACGTTCAGTTCATCGAACAACCTGGAAAGATCGAAGTGACGGCCCTGCGGGTCGCTCTGTCGCACTTGCACTCGCCCGCTGCGCATGCGGCTGATGCGATTGCGCGTCTTGTGGGAGCGCGCATATTCAAGGTATGGCTCAACGACATTTCGTGGCGCGTTTCGCCGGTAGACGCGCGACAACAGCAGCGCGGCTCCGCCTTCCAATACCGACAACGGCGCGCGTTGCAGCAGGTCCGAAAATCGCACGTACATGGCCTCTTCCCGCCGGCGAATCGTCAACACCAGGCTGGAGTAGGGATAGAATTCCACGCGAAAACGCGGCGGCCGCCCATTGCATCCAAGCCGCGTAAACACGCGCTGAAACAGCGCACTGCCCCCGGGGACCTGCAAGACTTCGTGACTTTTCATAGCATCATAGCTTCGTCGTGCTGGGATTCCTCTTTAATTCTTGCGGCGAACCGGCGGAGGGGCCACTTTCTTGGTGGCCTTATGCGACTCATTCATGGCGTCGCGCGTACCTTCGATGGCATCATCGAGATTACTCTTGTACGCTTCCAGATCCGGCCCGCCGGCAGCGGACAATTTCTCCAGCACCGCCAAAAACGCTTTGGACTGCGAAGCCATCAAATCTACCGCGGCCCTAATATTTTCCTGCTTCTCTATACCCAATTGAATCAAATCCGCGGCGTCGTCGACACATCCGCCGTAGGCGTTTAACAGGGAGTTCAGCATATCGATGTGCCGCGTGCCCGATGGGTGGTCCAACTCATACTGAAACTTTTTCAGCCGGTCATCCGCAAAACTCAAAAACAGTTTCACGCGGTCGTTGGTGGTTTCCGCATCTCGAATCTTGTCCGCCTCCAACGAGGAGAGATAATCTTTTTGTTCCTGCTGCGCGAGCGTGGAGCCTCCCGCAAACAGCGTTAAACAAAACATCGCGGCGATAATTTTGCCTTGCACTTTCATCGCTCTTCCTCAGATGGATTCACTGGATGTTCCGGACTCGTCGCTGGCTCCGAACCTTTCGGCGCTGCCGGCTGTTCATCGCGGTGATGGAAAAGCATGCGAATCAATTCTCTATCCATGGAATCAAGATCGCGGCGAACAATCTGCAATGGAGGCTGATAAACGTCGGGAACCCTCAAGATAATTTCGTCCGCCTCGCGAATTCCGCGTCGCACGTGAATCTCCAATTGACGATAACCGTTTGAATCCCGCTCGGCGTTGGAGCGTTTCTTTCTCAAACCGTCCAGCGCCACGCGCACATTGTCGCGATATTTTTCCAGCACGGTTGCCACGGTGGTCAGGTCGTTCGCTTTATAAGCTCGCCGCGCTTCATCGAATTCCGCGTCGCCTAATTTTTCCAGCAATTTGGCGCGGTGCACCGGGTTTTTCTCGTGATCAAAACGCGCCTGTATCTCGCTGAGCTTGTCGGCCGCTGTTCCCGCCACGCAACACATCATTGCCGCACCAAACCATATTCCACAGCTCACTCGCCGGACCATCATTCTTACCTTTTATGCTCTAACACCTTGCGCAACACTTTGCTGCGCTCTTGCGCTTGCCAGACCTGGTCGGCGTTTTGCCCCTGATCCAGACTCAGAAATTTCTGGTAAGCATCCAGCGCCGGCTTCGGCTGATTCAGCTTATCGTAGCAGAGCGCTCGAATAAACCACGGTCCAGCGCCAGGTGTTTCCATTTTTGCAATTTGATCCAGCGTTGCCAGCGTGGAGGCACAATCTCCGGAAAGATAATAGGAGCTGCTCAAATCCTTCCAGTACGCCAGATTTTTGCCGTCCAGCTGCAAAGCCATCTTCAGCTCTTTCAGCGCATCGGGAAAGTCTCGTTTTTGCATATAAACGCGCCCCAGCCCGCCGTGCAATTGCGCATCTCGCGGTGAAAGCGCGATGGCTTTGTTGAGCGTAACGATGGAGTTATCCCATTTTTTCTGCGCGATTTGAATGTCGGCGCGCATCCGCAATGAATCCAGATTCGCCGCGGCATCTGTACCTTGACCGGCTTCAGCTCGATTCAGTTCCGCGAGCGCGACATCATATTGCTGTTGCTCTACCAGCAGATGCACCAGCCGCGCACGGGCAGCGGAATCCGTGGGCTGCACCGTCAGATAGCTGCGATACGCATCCACGGCCTCCGGTTTTTTCTGCGCAGCCAGGCATTCGGCGACGCCCCGCAGCGCCTGCGCATTATTTGGCTGAGATTCCAAGATGCTGCGAAATTTCGCTTCAGCATCGACTGACCGTTGTAGCCGCAGATACAAATTTGCCAGATGGAGAATGGGTTCCAGGTTGTGGGGGTCCAAGCGGTAGGCGCCCTCAAACGATTCGGCCGCGGCGGAATAATCTTTGGCGTTCTCCTGGGCCACACCGAGCAAATACCTCGGCCGGCTTTGCGCCGGAAGCAATTCCACGGCTTTACGCAAATTCGGTACAGCCACCGCCGGATCGCGGGTAATAAATAAAATCCCAAGATTCAAATATGCCTCGGCCATTTTGGGATCAATGGCGATGGCCCGCTCGTATTCGCCGCGCGCCTCGTCGGCCTTCTGTAGCGCGGTGTAAACGTAGGCAAGCTCGAAATGCCCATACGCAACATCCGGCTGTGCGGCAATAAATTTCTGCAGCGGATCAATCGCAGCCGCAAATTCCTTCTTCTCAATATCACGCTGCGCTTCCTTCAGCAGGTCATTCAGGGGATTAGCAAGCTTCTGGCGCCGCGACCCGGCGACAGTGCCTTGAGTGCCTTGGGACTCACCCTGCGTTTTGTTGGAAGAATTTTGCGCCAAGATTTGTGCATCAGCGCTGCGGGAGGACGCCGTACCCGCGAAAATCGCGGCCAGAAGCAAAATAACAAATACGAATCTGCGTGGAGTTTTGCCCAGATCACCTTGACGCCACGACTCGCGCGTCCAGACCGAATAAAGAAAAAGAAGGACCCACCCTGTAAGGCGCGGGTGGGGCACCCCCCGGCTAACTATTGTTGTGAGCCAATTCGAGCGCACGAAATCTGTCATTGAGATGAGTAAGCAGGCACAACCTTTTTAGCAAGCCAATAACGCGCGACAAACTAAACCTTCCATCCGTTCACCACACCCACTGCACCGGCAATCTTGGATGCCCCATTCTGTACAACTTTTGCCTGCCCATTCTCGTTCAACACGCGCACCAAATATCGCCCGGTATGTGATTGAGCATTCCGCGCGACTTGCTCCGGCGTCCCGGTCGCAATAATCTTTCCGCCCTGATCCCCGCCCTCCGGCCCGAGATCGATCAACCAGTCCGCCGATTTAATCACGTCAAGGTTGTGCTCAATTACCAGCAACGACGCACCCGACTCCAGCAATTTTCGGAAAGCCGCCAACAATTTCGCAATATCGTCAAAGTGCAATCCAGTGGTCGGCTCGTCGAGTATATAAAGGATGCCCTGATTTTCGGTGCGCGAAAGATGCGACGCCAGTTTCAACCGCTGCGCTTCTCCACCGGAAAGAGTCGTCGCCGACTGCCCCAACCGTAAATAACCTAATCCAATTTCGTTCAGCACTCGCAACTTGGAGACTACCTTCGGCACATTAATAAAAAATACCAGCGCCTCGCGAACCGTCAGTTGCAACACATCATGAATACTCTTCCCGTGATACAGCACTTCCAGCACGCCGCTCTTGAAACGCGTTCCACGACACTCCTCGCAAATCAATTCCACGTCCGCGAGAAATTGCATCTCCACCGTAACGGTCCCATCACCCTGGCACGTCTCACAACGCCCGCCCGGCACATTGAACGAAAAATGGCCGGCGGCATAACCGCGGCGCTTGGCATCCGGTGTATCCGCAAAAACTTCGCGAATGGCATCAAATGCTTTCAAATAAGTCGCGGGATTGGATCGTGGCGTACGCCCAATGGGCGATTGATCCACGATCACCACCTCGCGAATCTGCGCATCCCCCTCGATGCGTTCGCAGAATTCCTTGATGCTCGAGCCATTGCGCTTGGCAGCAAGCGCTTTGTAGAGGACGTCATGCACCAGCGTGGATTTTCCCGAGCCGCTGACTCCAGTGACTACCGTCAAAGTACCGAGCGGCAACGTCAAATCCACATCCTGCAAGTTATGCAAATGTGCGCCGAACACTTTCAGAAATTTTCCGCTCAACTTGTGCCGGTTGTTCGGCACCGGTATTCGCAAATCTCCGGTCAAATATCGCCCGGTGATGGATTTCGGCTCTTCCAGCATCGCCGCATAGGTGCCCGCGAAAAGCAGTTTGCCGCCCAGCTCGCCCGCTCCAGGACCAAGATCAATCACATAATCCGCCGCCCGAATGGTGTCCGGATCGTGTTCCACCACCAGCACGGTATTCCCCAAATCGCGCAGCGATTTCAGAATGTCGATCAACCGTTGCGTATCTCGCGGATGCAATCCAATCGACGGCTCATCCAGCACGTACAATGCCCCAACTAGATGCGAACCCAGCGAAGTAGCCAACTGAATCCGCTGCGACTCGCCTCCCGATAACGTGGAAGTAAGCCGGTCCAGCGTGAGGTAATCCAATCCCACCTCATCGAGAAATTGCAGCCGCGAGCGGACTTCCTGCAAAATTTTATCGGCGACGGTATTTTGTGCTTGCGTCAGCTGCATGTTGGAGAAAAACGCGCGCGCCTCTTTCACCGTGAGCTTGCAAACTTCTGTAATCGACTTTCCGGCCACGCGCACGGCTCGCGCTTCAGCTCGCAGCCGCGTCCCGCCGCATTCCAGGCACGTCGCATAGCCGCGAAATCGGCTGAGGAACACACGCACGTGCAACTTGTATTTCTTCCGCTCCAAATATTTAAAAAAACCGGTGATGCCTTCGTAATCGCTGTGTGGATCACCTTCGAGAATCAAGCGGCGCTGCTCTTCGGTAAGATGTCGCCACGCTACATTCGTCGGAATGCCACGCCCACGCGCCCACTTCTTTGCGTCTTGCAACAAATTGCGATAGCGCGGTTTGGTCCACGGCAAAATCGCGCCTTCGTCCAGGGATTTGCTGGAATCCGGCACTACCAAATTCAAGTCAAAATCGATGGTGTTGCCAAATCCCTGGCATCGCGGACATGCCCCATAAGGATTATTGAAAGAAAAAAGTCGCGGCTCCGGCTCCTGATACAGGGTCCCATCATTTTTACATTCGAAGCGCTCGTTAAATCGCAGCCGCTCCGCCGGGCCCGCTGCATCGGCCACAAATTCCAGGAGCGCTTCGCCGTGACCCTCGCGATAGCAAATCTCTATGGAATCGACCAGCCGCGAGCGAGACTCAGGATTAATGGCCAGCCGATCCACCACCACGTACACGGGCCGCGAAAAATCAATGTCCAGCAGCGTTTCAGGAGAAGAAAATTCGTGCATACGGCCGTCTTGATATAAACGATTGAAGCCGCGTTTCTGGAGATCAATCAAGGATTGCCGGAGCGCTTCAGCAGAAGGCTGCGTAACTTTCTTTTTCGCCACGCGCCGTGACGATGGCGCAACAGCGCCGGTAACATCCGCGGAAGGTGCCGCCGAAGTCATCCCGCCGGGACGAAACTCATACAAGACATAAAAACGGCGCCCCGGCGTCATGGTCAAAACTCGTGTGGCGATCTCGTCTGGATTATCGCGCCGCACTTGCGCGCCGCACTTGATACAAAAAGTCTGCCCGCAGCGTGCGAAGAGCAGCCGCAAATAATCGTAAATTTCCGTAGCTGTCGCTACCGTCGACCGCGGATTGCGCGTGGAATTTTTCTGCCGGATCGCTACTGCCGGGGCAATCCCGGAAATCTCATCGACATCCGGCTTTTCCATGCGCTCCAGAAATTGCCGCGCATAAGCAGAAAGCGATTCCACATATCGCCGCTGCCCTTCGGCATAAACAGTGTCAAAGGCCAGCGAAGACTTGCCCGACCCGCTAACACCGGTAACCACCGTGATGGCATTATGCGGAATCGCCACCGTAACGTTTTTAAGGTTGTGAACGCGCGCGCCGCGAACATGAATTACTTCTTCCGCGACATTCGCGGGTGTCAGATCGGTTTTAGCCATTAGATCGGTCATAGCCCAAGAGGAGTCCGTACAGCGCCCAAATTGGGCACTGCTTAAACTTTAAATTATACGACTCGTTGTCAACCCGAGCAAACACCGCCGATGGGCAGCAAATTTGTAACTTTTTATCTGCGATTATTTCTAGCTTGCGTGCGGGTGTTAGATTGAGCAGGCGATTTTCAATGAGCGGAATCTTTCACAACCCGAAACTCTTCCACAACGAATCGATTCGCGCTTTGGTTCCCGCGTCCATCAAAATCTCATCCGGCCAAGGCCGCGCAAATCCTTCCGACGCCCACTTCCGCGTCGCATCAATCCCCATCTTCGATCCAAAATCCTGGATCCGCGAAGCGTGATCCAACGTATCCGCTGGCCCAAAGTTAAACTGCACGTCGCGTTCCGGATCGATCGCGCACAAAGCTTTCCAGACCACTTCGCTGTAGTTGTGCACGTCCACATCATGATCCACGACCACAATCACCTTGGTGAACATCGCTTGCCCCAGGGACCAAATGGCATTCATGATCTTCCGCGCGTGCCCGGGATAACTCTTACGGATCGCGACAATCATCAAATTGTGAAAAATTCCTTCTGCAGGCATGGCTACATCCACGATCTCCGGATACTGCATCTTCATTAGCGGCAAAAAAACGCGCTCGACCGCGTAGCCCATAAAATAATCTTCCTGCGGCGGCGGCCCGACTACAGTCGTGAGGTAAATCGGATCCTTGCGGTGGGTGATGCACTCCACATGAAACACCGGGTACTCCCCTTCCAGCGAATAAAATCCGGTGTGATCGCCAAACGGCCCCTCGACCCGCATCTCACCCAGATTTACGTAGCCCTCCAAAATAATTTCCGCGTTAGCGGGAACTTCCAGATCGCAAGTTTCGCACTGCACCATCTCCACCGGCTCCCGCCGCAAAAATCCTGAGAACATCATTTCATCGAGGTCCGGCGGAATCGGCAGCATTCCCGCCAGCGCCGTCGCTGGATCCGCTCCAATGGCCACCGCTACAGAAATTTTCCCCTCAGGATTCGCGGCGCGGGCGCGCCGAAAGTGTTCGGCGCCATGTTTTTGCGTCTGCCAATGCATGCCGGTGGTGCGTTGATCGTAAACCTGCATGCGGTACATCCCCACATTGCGCTTGCCGGTCTCGGGATTTTTTGTGAACACCAATGGAAACGTAATAAATCGTCCGCCATCCTGCGGCCAGCACTTCAAAATAGGAAATTCCAAGAGGTTCACATCCGCGCCCTTGCGAATCACCTCCTTGCAAGCGCCGGATTTTACGCTCTTCGGGAAAAATGATCCCAGCTCCGCGAGCTTCGGAAGGATTTTTATTTTGTCGAATAATCCCTGCGGCGATTCCATTTTCAAAAGTCCCTGAATCCGCGCCGCCACGTCGTCGAGTTTGTCCACTTCGAATGCCAACTCCATTCGCCGTACGCTGCCAAACGTATTGATGAGCAGCGAGATCTTTGAGCCCTTGGGCTTTTCAAAAAGTAGCGCGGGCCCAACACTGTGCGCCGGCCGCGTCTTCGAACGCGCCACCCGCTGCGCCACTTCCGTAATCTCCAAAACGGGATCAACCTCGGCGCGAATGCGCTTCAGCTCCCCTTCCTTCTCCAACCGTTTCACGAACTCCCGCAAATCGCGATACCCCACACACCCTCCCCGTCCATCTTCCAAATCGCAAACTGTAGCACGAAGTCATCGCGCGGTTATGTTGTGACGGGCACCGGGGCCGCGCGTCAATTTCACGGAAAGCGCATCAAAACGATGGCGGGCGCTCATTGGCGACGTGAAACTCACGTTCCAACGCAATTCCTATCTGCCCCAGTGTGCCTTCTTCGAACAGTCTGCCAATTAGTGTGACGCCATGCGGCACGCGGCGCGGCGGCGAAAATTTTGGCAACGGATGTTGCGGGTCTGGCGCCCAATCAGAGCGCGCTTCCGATACTTCGACGAATCCCGCGCGTATCGTAATCGATGGATGACCCGTGTGGTTGCTGATGGTTAACATCTCATCGCGCAGCGAAGGCACTAGCAACACATCTACTTCCGAAAAGATGCGCGCCATCTCCTCCGCAACTTTTCGCCGGAAGCGATCAGCCTGCACGAAATCGACGGCCGAGAGAAACCGTGCTTGCCGGAAAAGATTGGGCCAGGCGTCCGGCGTTTGTACTTTCAAGTGATTGAGCTCATGATTTAGCGTCAATTCTTCAAAAGCCGCCGCGCCTTCCGCAAAAAGAATCAGATTCAAAGACTGGTATGGCCAATCAGGAAGATTCACTTCGACGGGAACCATTCCCACCTTTGGCAGCAAAGCGAGGGCCGCGCGATCAACATCCGTCGCAGGATTTTCTTTCAGCCATCGCGGGAAATAGCCAACCCGGAGCCCTTTTAGATTTGCATTTGCATCGAATGCAAGATGACTCGAGACACTGGAATTGTCGCCCGCGTCAGCGCCGGAAATCGCCTGCAGCACAACGAGCGAATCTTCTGCGCCACGCGTCATCGCACCAAGTTTGTCCAGCGACCAACACAACGTCATGGCCCCGCTACGCGGCACACGCCCAAAAGTAGGACGAAGCCCGCAAACGCCGCAACGCATGCTTGGGCTTACAATACTTCCTCCCGTTTCGCTGCCGATCGCGAATCCCACCAGTCCGGCAGCGGTGGCCGCGCCGGGCCCTGCGCTTGAACCGGACGCGCCTTCTTCCAATAGCCACGGGTTCATGGTTTGCCCGCCAAACCAGATGTCGTTCAAGGCCAGCGCGCCGAGGCTGAGCTTTGCCACCAGCACGGCACCGGCGTCATTCAGCCGTTTAACCACCGCAGCATCCTCTTTAGGAATTCGATTCCGATAAACCTCCGCTCCATATGTGGTCGGGATTCCCGCGGTGTCCACCAAATCTTTCGCGCCCCACGGAATGCCATGCAGCGGCCCGCGATATTTACCAGCGGCAATTTCTGTGTCGGCTTTTCGCGCTTGCTCGAGCGCGTGTTCGCGCGTGAGGGTGATCACGCATCGCAACTTGGGATCGAAATGCTCCAGCCGGTGTAAATAAATTTGCGTGAGCCGCTCGGACGAAAGTTTGCGTTGCTCAATCCACCGCGAAAGTTGCGTCACCGGCGCATAGGCGATGTCTGCATCGTCGGAAGGCAATGCGGCGGCGTTCGCTTCGCTACGCACGAATCGATCGCGCTGTGGGCCCGCCGGCTGGCCGGGAAGAACAGAGTTGTAGCGAGACCAGGGCGCAAGCGTCGCATCCAAATTTACTTTGCGCGGCCCAGTCCGCCGCTCGTACAGCGAGGCCAGATTTACGCGCCAACTCTCCGCGGCCACCGTTCGTTCGGCGCTGCTCAATTGCACCTGCACCAACTTCTCGGCTTCCGCAAATGTCGTGGGTGATACTTCCGGCCCGACCGCGGGGCCCGTCCCGAACGCCGGCGGCGCTCCTGGCGTGGGCTCCTGCGTGCTGGGCTGCACGAGCGCCAGCACCTCGCTGCGAACTCCAACCGATGTCCCCACCAGGCCCAGCGATCCGTGCGTCAAAAACTCTCTGCGCGATTTAGCCATCGTTCCTCCGGCGAGTATTGTAGACCGAGTCTTTCAGGCGACCACGCGAAGTCGGCTAATTTCCTAAAGTTTTACAAACACAAATGATGGTGCTTGGCGCAAAAAAAAGCGCCGGAAACAATCCGGTTCTCCGCCAAGGGCAATTTTTTCCTCGCCTCACTCCTGTTATTCTCAAGGTGTCATGGCTCCTCGCATTTATTTCGATTACAACGCCACCACTCCAGTTGAGCCGACGGTCCTTGAAGCCATGCTTCCCTACTTCTCCGGCGAATTTGGCAACGCCGCATCTGTCCACACCAGCGGACAAAAAGCGCGCTCCGCAGTCGAGACCGCTCGCGAACAAGTCGCGGCTTTAATTAACGCGCACCCTCAGGAAATTGTTTTCACCAGCGGTGGCACGGAGTCCGACAATCACGCCATCTTCGGCATGTTCAACCCCAGCAATTACGGGGACGCCAATCTCATCTCCACCGTCATCGAACACGAAGCCGTGCTCAACACCTGCCAGGCATTAGCCGCTCGCGGCATGACTGTCGGTTATCTCGCTGCCAATCGCGAAGGACAAATCGACCCGCAACATCTGCGCGATCTTCTTCATACGCTGCCCGACGCGAGTCTCGTCTCCGTCATGCACGCCAACAATGAACTGGGCACGGTGCAGCCGCTTGAAGAAATCGGCCGCATCGCGAGCGAAGCCGACGTTTATTTCCATACCGACGCGGTGCAATCCGCGGGCAAATTGCCGATCGACGTAAACGCTTTGCAAGTCGATCTGCTTTCCCTTTCCGCTCACAAAATTTACGGCCCTAAAGGAGTCGGCGCTCTCTACATCCGCACTGGCACACCGTTGCGCCAATTCCTCTTCGGTGGCCACCACCAGCGCGGCTTCCGCCCCGGCACGGAAAACGTTGCGGGCATCGTCGGCTTAGGCAAAGCCGCGGAGCTGGCCGCCGCGTCGCTTGAGCACGACGCCACACGCATCTCGGCGCTGCGCGATGATCTGGAGCGCGACCTGCTTCAGCGTATTCCGCAATCGCGAGTCAACGCAGCTACCGCGCCTCGCACGCCCAACACCACAAATATTCTTTTTCCTGGCGTCGATGGCGAAGCCCTGCTGATTGCTCTCGATCTTAGAGGCCTGTCCTGCTCGACCGGCTCGGCCTGCTCGTCGGGAGCAGTCGAACCCTCCCATGTTTTAACCGCTATTGGTCTCACGGCTGCGGAGGCCCGCAGCAGCCTGCGATTCAGCCTCGGCCGCTACACCACCCGCAAGGAAATAGATGCGGCCCAGCTGGCGATTCCGCAAGCTGTCGAACAGCTACGCGAAATCTCACCTAACTACAACAAAGAATTGTCTGCCCAAAACTAAAGCTACACACAGTCCGATTCTGCGGCCGGCTAAATCTTGCTTAGTCAAACTCACGTATGCACAAAAAAACAAGTAGTTGCACATGACAATTCAGCTACGCCGACTTGCAGAAAAACCGCACCCTTAAAAAGCGTAAGGGTGCGGCACCCGCTCGCCACTCTAACTCGCGGTGTAAGATGGAACCATCGGCTTTTCCAGTACAATATCTGTAGCGCACTAAAAACCATGACTGTTGTTCTCCAATCCGAACCTCTCGCTGCCGCGAAAGATGCACGCGGCGAGGTCGTCGCCGTAGCTATGAGCGGCGGCGTCGACAGCTCGGTCGTCGCGGCGCTAATGCAGGAACAAAACCGCACCGTTATTGGTCTCACCATGCAGTTATGGAATCAGCGCCGGCTGCCCACTCTGCAAACTACGGGGCCGGCACATCATCGCTGCTGCTCGATTGACGACGTCTACGACGCCAAGCGCGTCGCGCAGCATCTTGATTTCCCGCATTACCTCGTGAATTTCGAAGACCAATTTGAATCGCGCGTCATTCGGCCGTTCGTCGATCAATATCTTTCGGGCCGCACGCCGATCGCCTGTACCAATTGCAATACGGACATTAAATTCGATCCATTGCTGCGCATGGCGCGACAAATCGGTGCCGTCCGCCTCGCTACCGGGCACTACTCGCGCATTCGCAAAAATGAATCCGCCGGACGGTGGGAACTTTTACGCGCCCGCGACGAAAGCAAAGATCAATCCTATTTTTTGTGGGGTCTGACGCAGGAGCAGCTTTCCCACAGCGAATTTCCTCTCGGCGAATTAAGCAAGGAAGAAGTGCGCGCCGTGGCCCGTCGCGTGAATCTTCCGGTGGCAGAAAAACCAGAAAGCATGGAGCTGTGCTTCGTGCCGAGCGGGAATTATGTGCAATTCATCCACGCCTACGCCAGCGAACAAAACATCTCGCGCTCATCCGCTGGCGGCGATATCGTCACGGAAGACGGCGAAGTGCTGGCGCATCACGACGGCGTGCATCAGTTCACCGTTGGACAACGCAAAGGCTTGGGATTTTCAACTGGAAAGGCGCTTTACGTGCTAAGCATCGACGCGCAAACAAATCGCGTGGTGGTCGGCGAAGACCAGTCCCTGCACAAAACGACCTGCGAAATTGAAAATGTAAATTGGGTGTCGTGCGCAATGCCCGCCGCGCCAGTGCGCGCTAAGGTAAAAATTCGCCACAAACACGAATCCGCTTTAGCCACCGTCGAAGCTCTGGACGCCACAAGCGCACGCGTCATCTTCGACCACCCGCAACG
>DATNKL010000016.1:0-2138 GCA_035603415.1 Candidatus Acidiferrales bacterium | reverse complement strand
GTAATTCCACACCAGGCTGATCACCGGAATATCAATGTTGGGGAAAATGTCGGTAGGCGTGCGCATGAGCACCACTGGCGTCAACAGAATGATCACCATGGCCATCACGATGAAGGTATAAGGGCGCGAAAGCGCTAGACGAACAATCCACATACTGCTCTTTGATTTCCCTTAGCAGGCCGGTTTCAGCCCGGAACACTCGTCACGACCACCCCGTTGGTTACGTTCTTTAGATTCCGCGACGTGCTCTTTTGGGTACGCAACAAGTTAGGTTCGTAACCGGGGATGACCTACTACTTACTGCCACTTGGATGCCCGTAACCGCCCACTTGTCACGGCGAGCCATAAATTTAGGCGGTGTTGGCGGCAAGACGCATCCAGCAATTTCTTCGATTCGCTTCAAATGAAAATTCGCTGGCAGACTTACTTGTGCGTCATGGTAAAAACGCCGTCCCAGCCGGACGGTGGCTCGTCAAACAGGTACTCCTGGCAGCGTTTCCAGTATGTCCGCGCGGGCCCATCATTGGGCCATTGGTCGATCATGATTTGAAACACCTGTTGCGCTTCTTCCCACCGCCGCGCGCGATAAAGAGTTCGTCCTCGCGCGAACTGCTCCAGTCGCGACTGCACATCCGCGATGCTTCCATACAAGGTTTCTTCTCCGGCCCGTCCAATCAACTCGTAAATCATGACTGGATGAGTCTTTCCCTTTACGCGTATCAAGTCCAGTTCGCGGTACACAAATTGTGCTTGCTGGGTAGCCGCATACGTTGTCTCGTTCACGATGATATGCGTACCGTAATCCTTGTTCAGCCCTTCAAGACGTGAGGACAAGTTAACGGTGTCGCCCAGCGCCGTATATCCGTAACGCAGCGCCGAACCCATATTTCCGACGCTCGCTACGCCGCTGTTTAAACCGATGCCGATATCCAGCTGCGGTTTGCCCTGCGCTTGCCATTGCCGCTGCATTTCGCGCACCCGTTGCATCATCTTCAACGCGGAGCTACAGGCACTTATCGCATGATCATCCACTTCAAATGGCGCGCCCCAAAATGCCATCACCGCGTCACCAATATACTTGTCGAGTGTCCCCTGATATTCGAAGACCAGTTCGGTCATATCGGATAAATATTGATTGAGGAACAGAGCCAGGTCTTGTGCATCCAGGTTCTCCGAAATAGTGGTGAATCCGCGAATGTCGCTGAACATCACGGTGATTTCTGTTTTCTTTGGCTCCACCAGCTTGGGATTCCGCAGCAGCCGGCGAATCACTTCCGGGCTGAGGTATTGCCCAAACGCGGTTCGAACGCGCCGTTTTTCTTTTTCTTCCACCAACGCGCGATAGAGCGCCACCAGTAAAACGTTTGACACCAATGTGAGCGCTGGGACACTGAAGTTCAGCCACCAGCCGCGCAGAAACGCGCCGTAATCAATCAACGCCAGCGGCACCAGGAAGCTGAGTCCGAACCACATCCATCGCGGCGCTACCAGAGCCATCCAGATACCTACAGGTAAGCCAAAAAACAAGATCAGCGCGAGGTCCGACAATTCCTGCGCTGCGCCCCTGGTTAGCGCCCGGTGGTTCAGCATGTTATCGATGGCGTTGGCGTGAACTTCTGCTCCAGGATAAGTAATGCCGCCGTATGGCGGGGTGCGCAAATCTCCGATGCCGGTGGCTGAAGCACCAACTAACACGATTTTGTCTTTGAAAGTTCCCAGGGGAACTTTGCGCTGCACAACATCCACGATCGAGTAATAAGGATAAGTGCGCTCCGGTCCCCGATAATTAATGGCCAGGCGGCCGATGTTGTCCGGTCTTACCTGCAGTTTGTCTCCAAATTGCAAGCTGACAATGCCAGTCTGGCTATAGTTCACCGTCAATTGTTCGGAAGGCACTCCCAGATAAACGCGTATGGTTTGCACTTCCAGCGATCCGTAAAGCTCCGCCTCCGCGAGGTTGCCGGTGCGCTCAAATGGCACGACCAGCAGCGATCTGCGAAGCACGCCGTCGGCATCCGGGAGCACGTTAAAGAATCCCATGGTCGCGCTATTGTTATTGTCCGGGCTGAGCAGTGCCGGAATATTGGCCATCGTCGCTGTGTACAGGATGTTGTTGGCATCATATCGCTGCATCAAAT
>DATNKL010000022.1:0-2475 GCA_035603415.1 Candidatus Acidiferrales bacterium | reverse complement strand
GGGAACCAGCCCGGCCCAGAACATGGCGCGCCATCCCCACGCCGGCAAAATCAAACGAGCCGCCACTGCCGCCAATAAATATCCCAGTGGATAGCCGCCCTGCAGCAATCCAGAAAGCATGCCCCGCCAGCGCGTTGGCGCGCTTTCCAGCGTAAGCGACGCACCAACTCCCCAAAATCCGCCCATGCCAATTCCGTACAGCAGCCGCAAAATTAGAAACATCGGGTAGTTCAGCGCCAATCCGCTTAAAACTTCGATCACCGAAAAATATGCCACCACCGCCATCAGCGGTTTTCGCCGCCCGTAACGGTCGGCCATCATCCCAAATATCAACGCACCCACCGGACGCATCGCCAACGTGGCGCCCAGCGTCAGCACGATAGAGCTTTTGCCTACCTGAAAGTGCGTTGCTAGCGTATCGACCAGGAAAACCACTACGAAGAAATCAAACGCGTCCAGCGTCCATCCCAATATTCCAGACGCCACGGCATACCCGCGCCCTTTTTGAGGTACCTCGTCGCTTCGCTGGCCGCTGACTTCGTTGAGCATGGCTTCCTTGAAATTCGCAATCGTCGGCGCAGAAGTGTAATTCAAAAAGCTGAAGAGCTGATGAATGAAAGATTAAGCGTGCTTGAAATCAGCAAGAGTGCTCAAGGTAAGAAGTTCGCCCGACGCAGATATCCCGCAAACCGCGGGTCGCCACGCGGCGAATCAAAGAAGGGATGTACTTTGAGGAACTGCATGATGTTCGATCGTTCTTCGGCCGCTCGCTCCATCCATACAAATGCCTGCTCCGTGTCACCGAGCCCGAGGTAGGCGTTCAGAAATGCGGCCGTTGGCACGTAGCCCTTCTGCCTTCGCCGCTGAAGTTCGTCGACAACTTGCAACGCCTGCGCGCGGCGGCCACCGCGAGCGTACGCCCTCGCGAGGACTCCCAGCACAGCTGGGCTGCGATCGGATAGAGCTGCCGCTTTCTCGAGTGTACGGATCGCTTCATCGAACTGCTCGGCGCCGATAAGCGCGAAACCAAGAATCCACAGAGCCAACGGATCGTCGGGCTCAGTGGTCAACTGAGCCCGCAATTCCCGTATCGCCTCGTCATAACGCCGCGACTGAAAAAGGATCAGGCCCACCTCAATGTTGGGCGAACACGCCCACATCGCACGCAACGAGAGCAGCTTGCCGGCCATGAACGTCGTAACGTATTTCGTACCAGTCGGCGTTGCGCTGCGCATCGACCAACCCCAACCCAGCAACTGCCCGGTATTCTGACCGGATTGCCAGCCGAATTAGCGGAGTTCGCCTGCCGCTG
This sequence comes from Candidatus Acidiferrales bacterium, assembly GCA_035603415.1. GTDB lineage: Bacteria > Acidobacteriota > Terriglobia > Acidiferrales > UBA7541 > Acidiferrum. The sequence goes on along the minus strand of DATNKL010000022.1, from coordinate 1,163 downwards.
ATTGAGTGGTTACGGCAACCTTGCCATATCTGCTGAAACGGACTCCCGACACCTGTCTAGGAGCCCGTCGCAGCTTCTCGCGTAAGTTTTTCGAAGCTGATCTCTTTGCAAGTAATCGATTGCTGGCTGCACCGCATGTCGAGAGTTTCATCGCGGCAATACTTCACCGCGAGTCTCCTGCGCAAACGGGATAATCAACAGGCCGAGTCCAAACGCAATCGCGGTATAAGCGACAGGTTTGCCTATCGTTCCTGCGTTTCGGACCATTGCGCCAATCACGAAATTCACGCCGGCTCCGATGAACCTTCCAAACGAAGTTGCGAATGCAAAGGCCGTAGCTCGAACGGAGGTTTCATATTGCTCGGGCAGCCACAAGCTGAACAAAGTAAAATTTCCGCCAAAAAATCCCAGGAAAAATAAGCACGCGATAAACGTTGTCAGCCCATTCTCCAGATAAAAGGCCCAACCAAAACTCAACCAGATGAACGCGCTCATCCCCACAAAATAGATGGACAGGGTGCGCTTCCTTCCCAGGCGTTCCGCGAGGATCGGAGCCATTAAACACCCTAATATCGTTCCGATGGAAAGAATGGCGGTTCCGATGGAAGCTGTTTTCGACGCTTGCGCCAGCGACATGCCGGCCTTTTTCGCCAGGGTAATAATGGCGGTCGGTTCATACACCGCTCCGGCCCACAGGCCGATGATCGCGACCGTCAGCAATGCCGCGTTCACAATGGTTTTCCGTCGATATTTCGGGGCAAAAATTTCCGCAAATGACGATCCCCAGCGCCGCGGTTGCCCTGCAGGCCGTGCTTGGCCCGCCTGCCGCGGCAGGCCCGCCGTTTCTTTCCACCGCTCCGGCTCTTTCACGCGCGCCATGATAAGCACAGAAATAATCACCGGCGACAATCCGCAGAGAAACATCGCACGCCATCCGAAGCGCGCGCCCACCGTGTAATTCAGAGCCGCAGCCAGAAAAAATCCAAAGTAGTAGCCGGTCTGCAGAAATCCGGCGCCCATTTTTCGCCGGTCCTCAGGCCACGCTTCCGCGACGTAGGTTCCGGCCAGCGCCCACTCGCCTCCGATGCCAATCCCGGCCAACAACCGAAACAGCCCTAATTGCCACACGTTCACCGCCAGCGCCGCAGCGCCGGTAAACACCG
>DATNKL010000211.1:0-2134 GCA_035603415.1 Candidatus Acidiferrales bacterium | reverse complement strand
CGGCGCTCTGCTCGAAAGGCATCCCGGGCTCAGGCACCGGCACGGGCAATAACAACGATGAAGCTTCCGCGCTGCTGGCATTCGCGCCGGGTTCGGCTCCTAGCCGCACCGCGGCCTCCTGCGCTTTTGTTTTCCAATCGGCGCGGCGAAAGCGCTCCGCTGCAGTGTTATACCATTTTGCGGCGTCGGCGTTCATCGCCGATATCTCGAAATATTTCGCTAATTCGAAGGCGACCATGGCGTCGTGAGTCTTCTCATACAGCGCCGCAAGTTGGCCCGCCGGATCTTTGGAAGTTCTGGCGCGTCGAATGCGCGCGGTAATTTGTTTCCAATCTGCCATAAAGGTGCCTGCATTGTAACAGCGCTAAGGTTCGACGGCCAGCAATGTGCCGCGCAGCGCTCCGATTAACTCTCCGATATTTTTTCGCCGGATCGAAGAAAATCCAGAAGTTTCGCCGCTAAATTCTGAATTGGAGCCCAGCCAAATAGTAGTGCCCCTAAAAACGTTCCCAACGTATTGGTAATGACGTCCAGTATTCCGGAGTCTCTTCCAGGGATGTATTCCTGCAGGATTTCGATCGTCAAACTGATGGCAGCGCCGCACAGTATCGTCACGAACGTCGCGTGGCTCACGTTCCGATTCCAGGTTAAATAAGCTGCGAAAACAAAACCGAAGGGAACGAAGCCAAAAATATTTATCAATAGGTCGCGAAGCTCGAGTTTGTCATCGCTTTCTTCCCAAGGCCACATCAGCATTTTTTTGTGCGGCACCTTGAAAATCTTGGGCATATATAAATCGGGAGCAGAACCCGGTACGCCATGCACTACTTGTCCGCTGCCTTCATTAAAAGCGTATTGAGCCACAACATGCTGATCGCCACCCGATTCCTGAACCGTTTGATTCCCGTGCCAGGTGGCATATTTGCCGGCAATTTCTTGGGGCGTGAGTACCCGATCATATATAGCCAAGTCCAAAATGTTACCCGGCCAGGCGTTATCAATTACTGCTGAATCCCCTAATACCAATTGGCCGGCAAAATCCTCGCAAGACAGTCCCAATTTAGTTATGCCTGCCGCGCGCGTTTTATTGCGGTATACAACGCTTCCATCGGGGCCTGAGGTAATTGCGAATGTAACCGGGTCGCGAGTCAGAAATGCATGGTCCAGATCCACTTCCGCGGTTTTCAAGTGGTTGTCGGAGTCGCGGTAATCCCTTCTGATCATCAGTACATCGCGCCATTGCATTAACCGGAATTGAGATGGCTCTTCAGGAGTATAAATTCCCAGCAATGTGCCTGAGGCACCCCGCCAGGCGGTATCCGGTTGCAGTCTGATTGTTAGCGTACAGAGAGAGTCGCGGTTCGGCCGGGTCGGTTGGACCGCCCCCTTGCTGAAAACCACCCCGTGCTCCCCAAATTGGAGCCCCTTGCCGCTGGGTAGCCAAGTTACTTGATTTCTTGGAAATGGATTGAAAGGCCACAGACCGGCTGTGAATAATGTGCTGACCACGAGTATGCATGCGAATAGCAGCGCAAGGGCCCCGGAGGATAAGGTGTTTGTTTTGCTCATCAAGGGGTTACAGGAATTTTATTGGCATGCAACTCAGTATACGACGGCCGGCGAAATCGCTTGAGATGACTTGTTGCTCATCTTTCTGAACGCCAAGTATAGGGCGCCAAACGTATTAAGCCAGTTGCTGGCGCGAAACAAAATAAATTCTGATGGATGAATGCTGATTGACTGTTCCCAAGTGACTCGCTACTCTATTTCCCAGCCCGCTGGAGTCGGCGATATGCAATATTTGCGTTCCGTAGTTGCAGCTATTCTGGTCGTAGCAATGGGTCTCACCCCTGGTTGGGGTGCCAGCGGACCCGCGTTCGGTACCGTTATAGCTGCAGAGGGTGCCAACGTAGGTGGCGGCAGTTTGTCCGCGGGAACTACGGTCTTTGGCGGCGATAAGCTATTTACCACTGGCACCGGTAGTGTCCAGCTTCGCGCCGGAGCTGCCCGGCTTCTCCTGACTGGTGACACTGTCGCGGTTCTGGGTAAGGACGCAGTTTCTCCCGCGGCCAGTTTAACTCGCGGAACAGCGGTCTTTTCCACCGCCACCTCAAAAGCATTCGTGATGCATGTG
>DATNKL010000197.1:0-4696 GCA_035603415.1 Candidatus Acidiferrales bacterium | reverse complement strand
TCCTCGAAGAGCAGCCAGAAAAAAAAGAAATAAACGCCGTTGCGCCAGTTTTTCAGAATGGCAATTATAAAAATGCTGCCGACCGCCACGAGTCCGACGTAAGCAAATCCCATCAAATCTCCGGCGAGCACCAACTCGGAGAATTCATAAGCGGCCACAACAAATATGCAGACAGAAACGAATCCGCCGAGGAATTTGCGCGAGGATTCGTCGGACACCACTGTGGAACGCAAATTCAAGCTGCTACCTCAGCAATCAAAAGAAGGTGATTTAGTTTCAGCGCTGCCAATATGGCTTGCCGAGACACGGCTTCGGATGCCTGCGAATATTATGACTGTAAACCGGGGAAAACGGGCATCCGCGGAGCCGTTTTGCCGGAGTTGAACGGCCTGCCTGCTGCCGGCCTCACAACGCCGATCAGCGACCTTCGCGATAAATTTGTGCGTGTTCACTTAGCATCTTCGAACGTTCAAACAACTGTAATGCCCGGCTGTGGGCCTTTTCACCATAAGAGACAATGAGCGCAGGGTTTTGGATCACGCTGTGCAAACAATTTGCAAGAGACACAGCGTTTCCCGGCGCGAATTTTAGGCCCGTGTCGCCAAGTACTTCAGTCAAACCGCCTATATCGGCGGCAATGACCAAACGACCACGCATCATTTGCTCGATGGCCGCGAGCCCGGCGGTTTCCTCCCAGGTGGACGGCATCACCACTACAGAGACATCTTGCAGCGCGCGTGCGAAGGCCTGGCCGGTCAAAAAACCGGTGACAGAAATAAAGGGCTCAAGTTTGTTCTGCTGAATGAGGGTGTCTAAATTGGCCCGCTCGCTGCCATCTCCGATGATGCGAATTTCAAAATTACGACCTTCATTCTTCAGAATTTTGGCGGCCTCGAGAAGCACCGGGACACCCTTCTCGGGAACCAAGCGACCCACATAGGCAATGCGCAGTTTTTGAGAGGGTGACCGGTCAGGATTCGGAAGTGGATCTTCAATGCCGTGATACACAACTTTTGTATGCGGTAATTTCTGGCGCTGATCAACGTGGCGACTCACGGCGATGTTTGTGGTGGCCGCGCGCGCGAGCCAGTCGCGCGGAAACATGGACGCCAGAAGTTTGGCGGCTGTCCATCCGCTGGAAAACTCCGATCGCAGGCACTGGAAACATTCGCCATAGCGGCTAGCCTGGAAATAACCGGGACAAATGGCACGGTCCGGGTGGTGGACAAAAAGCCCATTGGGGCAAGTCGCCTGGTAGCCATGGTGTTCGACAACGAATTTCTTGCGCGAGAGCCAAGCCAGCAACATCGGTAAAAATGCCGGCCCAGCTACGTGGAGCACATCGCAGCCGCGCACAAGTTGCCACAACGGCATAAAACCTGGACCGCGGACCACGCGAAATGGAAATTTAGTGTCGTCATAACTCCCCGCCGGAGTTTCCGTGACCACCGTTACGCTAAATTCACGATCGCCATTCAAGGTGCGCAGTTGGGCGATGCCTGATGCCAGCGACTGCACGATGCTTTCGACGCCGCCGACACTGGGCGCGAAATAATGGGAATAAATCAGTAATTTCATGCTCGATGCGTGGGCATCTGGTGGAAAATATGCGTCCTGCTCGCGTTACGCGATGTCGCCGGGATAGATGTTACGCTGGTCCGGGTCAAATTATATCTCATGGAATGCATGGCAATTCTGGGGCACCGTGAAGAACCTACGGATGGAGTGCAGGATTATTGTAGTTATCTGCGAGATGCGCTGGCGAATGAGGGGGTGAATTTAACGCTGGTGCGAGTGCGATGGGCGGAAATTGGGCGCGAGGCGAGCCGGCGGGAATTGCTGGAGGCCATCAAAGGCAAACAAAATACTTTTTTTCTTCTGCAATACACGGCGCTGTCATGGTCGCGGCGAGGATTTGCGCTGCCTGCTGTGGGCATTTTGAAATTATTAAGAAAGAATGGCGCGCGATGCGCAGTGGTATTTCATGATCCCGATGGTTACGCCGGAAACCGCACGGTGGATCGCTTTAGAAGAGGCATTCAACGCTACGCGATGAAACGGCTGGTGCAGCTAAGCGACCTCGTCATTTTCACGCTTCCTCGCGATAAAATTTCCTGGCTTCCAGCGGACACGCAAAATTTCGTTTTCATTCCGGTTGGCGCGAATTTGCCGGCACCCGAAAGAGCGTGGGAAGAGAAGCGCAGTTCGACCGGAAGCAAACCGGTAGTAGCGATTTTTTCTCTATCCGACAAACCAACATTGGCGAAGGAAGTGAGCCAGATCGCTCGGGCGGTGAGCGATGCAGCCAAGCAAGTAGGCGCGCTGGAGGTCGTTGTTCTGGGGCGAAATTCGGAAGCTGGCGGAGAGGAGCTGCGCTTGGCGCTGGCCGGCTCGCTCGCGGAAGTGAGAATTTTAGGACTGATATCGGGGGATGAAGTTGTACGCGTTCTAGGGGTCAGCGATGTGATGTTGTTTGCGCGAGGTCCGATCTCTAGCCGGCGTGGCAGTGCCATCGCGGGCGTCGCGTGCGGATTGCCCGTCATTGCAGCAGAAGGATCCGAAACCACGCCACCGATCACAGAAGCGGGAGTAGATTTAGTCCCGGAAGAGTGGGTGCCCGAGGAGTTTGGAGTGGCTCTGGCGCGTGTTTTGACCGATCCGTTATACCGGGCATCTTTGGCGCAGCGCAGTCGCGATGCACAAAGGCGCTTTTTTTCCTGGAGCGTGATCGCCCGACAATATACACAAGCGTTGCGAGCGCTGCACATTTCTTCGCGAGAGTAAGGCACGGCAGACTGCCGCTGTGCATTAAACGGCGGTGGCTCTAGTATACTGACGCACAAAGCGACAACTTAAATGAAGACGTACGAACGCCTTTGCTGACACTGGAAGAGCAACGTCTGCAGGCCGCCGAAGCCAGCGGCGGGATTAGTTCCGAGGTCATCTACGACCGCATCCTGAAGATTATTGCAGACTACAATCTGCGCGGGCGCGCGCTAGACTATGGCGCAGGGGTCGGCAATTTTACGCGCAACCTTCTAGCGACAGGGCGGTTCGAACAGATTGATGGCGCGGATATTTTGCCACGGCCTGAGAATTTGCCCGGCACAATCTCTTGGCACCGGCTGGATTTGAATAACGCGGATGCCATTCCAGCCGCCAGCTTCGCTGTGGTGATCGCCGCCGAAGTGATCGAGCATCTCGAGAACCCCCGCCAGGTTGCGCGAAAATGGTTCGAGATTTTGAAGCCGGGCGGCATGCTCATTTTGTCCACACCGAATAATGAAAGCATTCGCTCGCTGATGGCGTTGTTGGTACGGGGACACTACGTGGCGTTCCTGGACAGTTGTTATCCGGCCCACATCACCGCCCTGCTCCGCAAAGACTTGGTGCGCATTCTGAGCGAAGCTGGCTTCTGTGACGTGCGCTTCCACTTCACCGACCACGGCGGCTTGCCAAAATTACCAGCTGTGACCTGGCAGCAGGTTTCTTTGGGACTGCTCAAGGGTTGTCGATTCAGCGACAACGTAATTGCGACTGCAAAGGCGCCCACCGCCAGCGATTGAAGCCGTGGCCACCGTGGCCAGGTGCGTGTTCCCACCTCTATACGCCTGTGCTAAACTGCCTACGTTTCACAGGGGTAGCGGTTCACCGTTAGTCTCCGCAACGTGCATCGAGCGGGCCATTTGGCATTTATCATGTGTCCTGGTCTGTCACTAACCCAGCATTGACGGCCCGCGGATTCGCGCGGAAACACTTAACGCATAAAGAGGATGTGTCATGTCCGGGCACTCAAAATGGGCAACCATCAAGCACAAGAAAGCGGCTACTGACGCCAAGCGTGGCCGGGTTTTTACTCGACTGATTCGCGAAATTTCCATTGCCGCCCGAATTGGGGGCGGCGATGCTAATACCAATCCCCGGCTGCGCACCGCGATTCTCGCCGCCAAGAACGAGAATATGCCCGGGGACAATATCGAACGGGCGATTTTGCGCGGCACCGGCCAACTGGAAGGCGAACAATACGAAGAAGCGGTGTTCGAAGGATATGGGCCGGGCGGAGTCGGAATGCTGATTCAGGTAGTCACCACCAACCGCAATCGCATTGTGGGCGAGTTCCGACATTTGATGAGCAAGAATGGCGGCAACATGGCGGAGGCTGGAGCGGTGGGTTGGATGTTTAGTCGCAAGGGTGAAATCACCGTGCCCAAGGAAGCGGCCAGCGAAGACAAGCTGCTGGATATCGTTTTGGAAGCCGGCGCGGAAGATATGAAGGACGATGGCTCCATCTGGTACATCGTGACGCCGCCGGAAGCGATGGAAAAAGTAAAAGAAGCGCTGAGCAAGGCAGGAATTACGGCGTCGTCGGCCGAGGTTGGCATGGTGCCGCAAAATTACATCAAGCTGACTGGCGCGCAGGCTACGCAGATGGTGCGCTTGGTGGAAGCGCTCGAAGAGCACGATGACGTGCAGCATGTTTACGCAAACTTCGATATCGATGAATCGGAGATTCAAGCGGCAGTAGGGGCGAATTAGCCAGGTTGCGGTATTTTTATGTCTGGAGTAATCCGAATGGCCAGCGACTATTATTATGCTGGCCAGTCTTTTTTGGGTTTTCTTTGTTACGCAACGCGGAATACAAATTTTCTGGCGGCGATATGTGGAACGCCGTAGACTTGTGGCCGTGAGCGGCAAC
>DATNKL010000065.1:0-4874 GCA_035603415.1 Candidatus Acidiferrales bacterium | reverse complement strand
TCGAACGGGAAAAAGGAACATTTTTCGTCAGCGCATCAATGAAAGTTCGGCGGAGATGTTGGGATTGGGTCCAGAAGAGAAGGGGATTTGCCGGGTGAGCCCGGACGGGACGCAAATTTTGTATTTGCCCAGTTACACGGGAAAAGATGCAACGGGAAAAGATGCAGCAAAAAGATCACGGGTGATGCGAGCGCCGCTTGATGGTGGGGCACCACAGTTGGTGGCCGCGGCTCCTGGAATCGCTAATATCGCATGTTCGCGAGCACCGGCCAGCATGTGCATTTACTCTCAGCAATCGAGCACAGAGCTGATCTTCACGGCATTTGATCCGGTGAATGGCAATTCTCACGAGGTGGCAAGAGTACAACGGGAAAGTGGCATAGAGGATTCGGGACTTTCTCCCGATGGACAATTGATCGCGGTAATCACGGTAGGCGCGAAGAACATCCAGCTGCTATCGCTTGCAGGTCAGCCAAATCGAGAAATCGTGTTGAAAAACTGGAGTTCTTTTTCTTCCATCGATTGGGCGGCGGATTCGAAAGGGCTTTTTGTTACGAGCAATCCGACGGGTTGGAAGTCCAGCTTGCTGTATGTGGACCTGGCGGGAAATGCGCACCAACTTTGGCAGGTGAAAGGTGCGTCGCAATCGTGGGGTATCGCGTCGCGAGACGGGAAGTACCTGGCGATTCCGGCGCCGACGATCAGCAGTAACGTGAGGATGGCGGAAGGATATTAGGAAGAAGCGTGAGGAAGGGCAATCGTGTTCCTCATTGCTGGTCTCAGGAAGCGGCAACTGACTGGAACGGGATGAATTTTACGCTCTTGTAGCCGAGTAGCGCCCACCTTTTGCAAAAAAACGCAAAGTGTACGCCCCGCCAGGTTCAAACCTTCAATGCGAATTTGGGCTATTCGGAATTCCATGCACTGCTAACTAGGACAGGCTTCGATTCCGGGTCTCATGCCAATTCTTGACTAGGTAGAAGAAACGTTCAACTGCAAGACCCACCCTAGAAATCGAGGGTGGGACACCCTTCGCGTGATTTTGTTTATAGGAAATTGATCCAAGGCTGCCGATGGACTCCACTTTGGTGCGGGGTTGGTTGAGGGGCAGAATGCTATAATCGGGCTTTCGATATGGCTAAAACCGCGTCTGAAGCAGTAGCGATCGCGCCGGGAGTGCTTGCCAAGTACGAGCCGGTCATTGGACTGGAAGTCCATGTACAGCTGCTGACGAAAAGCAAAATATTTTGCGGGTGCGCGAACCGGTTTGGGGATGCGCCCAACAGCAATGTGTGTCCGGTGTGCCTGGGGCTTCCAGGGACTTTGCCGGTTTTGAACCGGCGCGCGGTGGAGATGGCCATGCGGGCTTCATTGGCTATCAATTGCACGGTGCATGAGCATTCGCGGTTCGCGCGCAAAAATTATTTTTATCCGGACCTGCCAAAGGGCTACCAGATTACGCAATATGAGTTGCCGCTGGCGACGGGCGGATGGATTGAGATCGAGCAAGCGGGCGCGAGAAAACGCATAGGTATTACGCGGTTGCACCTCGAAGAGGACGCGGCGAAGAATCTTCACGAAGGCTTTGCGGAATCGAGCACCAAGGCGTACATCGATTACAACCGGGGCGGAACGCCGTTGAGCGAAATCGTGTCCGAGCCGGACATGCGTACGCCGGAAGAGGCGTATGCGTATCTCACGACCTTGCGGCAGATTCTGCTGTACACCGGGGTGAGCGATTGCAACATGGAGGAAGGGTCGCTACGTTGCGACGCGAATGTCAGTGTGCGGCCGCGAGGATCGAATGCGTTTGGCACGAAGGTGGAAGTCAAGAATCTGAATTCTTTCCGCTACTTGCAGAAAGCCCTGGAGTTTGAAATTGAGCGGCACATCGGGGTGCTGGAGGGCGACGGCGAAATTATTCAGGAAACACGTTTGTGGAATCAAGGCGAGGGCCGCACGGTTTCGATGCGGTCCAAAGAGAAGGCGCACGATTATCGTTATTTTCCGGAGCCGGACTTGTTGCCGGTGCACATCAGCGCGGCATGGCGGGAGGAAGTTCGGCGGAGCTTGCCGGAGCTGCCCGAGGCGAAGCGCGCACGGCTGATTACGGAGTACAAGATTACGGCTTATGACGCGGAAGTGCTGGCGACGAACGCGGAGCTGGCGAATTATTTTGAGAGGGCAAGCAAAACCGGCGCTTCCGGGAAAAATACCGCGAACTGGATGCAGACGGAATTGTTGCGCAGGTTGAACGATTCAGGAAAACAGATTGAGGAGAGTCCGGTTTCGGCGGCGGCGCTGGGTGACCTGGTGAAGCTGGTGGAATCCGGCCACATTACCGCAGCCATCGGGAAGAAAGTATTTGCGACGATGTTTGAATTCGGGCGAAGTGCGGCGGAGATTATCGCCGCGGAAGGTTTGGCGCAAACGGTAGATATCGCGGCGATCGAGCGGGCGGCGCGTGAAGTGATCGAGAAAAGCCCCGAGAATGTGGCGAAATTCAAGAGTGGGAATGAAGGAGTATTTAAGTTTTTCGTGGGGCAAGTGATGCGAGCCACTAAGGGACAAGCGAATCCGCAGGTTGTAAACGACGTGGTCAGGAAGATTTTGTCAGCTTGATTTGTTTTTGCGGGTTAATGCTAAGTTTTCTGCTAACGACTTAACTGTTTAACTTCAACACGCCATTTTCAGCGAGTCGCTGAGAACTACTTTTCGACTAAGCGAGTGCGTTGAGCGGTGCGAGCTTCGGGACTTTTTGGGGTCCAGTCTTCCGGCGGAAACGCCACCCGCCAAAACGTGGGGCGCGGCTCAGAAAATTCCAGACCGACCTCAGCCTTACCTTCACGAACATGGCCGAGGAATACCACATGACATTCCTGCTCCTCTTCGGTCATGTTGTGTCGCATATGCACTTTGCTGCCGCTGGTCAGACGATGCTTCAGGGAAATTAGAGCGCCGTGGGCGTTAATGGCGAGAGTAGCGGCTTGTTCCTCAAAGGGCTTGTTTTGTGGATCGGTGCCGCGGATGCGCACACCAACCTGCATGAGTACACGCTGGCTGCGTCGTCGAGCCGTTGGGTTCGCGGCAGGATTCGGTATCTGGCTCATGACAGTCTCACCTATACAACTATACGCGGAGAGTGGAGCGTGTCGAGGAGTACCTCCCAAAGAGTATTCAAAAAGGATACGGGACTTCCGGACAGGTAAAGAGCGTCAATTGCTTAGACTAACTGCGTGGGTTGCTGCGTACTGGTATGTTCGGTCGTTGAGACGTTCAATTAGAAAAATAGCGATGCCGCATAATCCACCTCAGGCGGCGTAGTTTGTGCTCCATCGATGGAGAAAACCCGCACCCTTTGAAAAATCACAAAGGATGCGGCACCCGCTCTCGTAACTGCGTGGGTTGCTGCGTACTGGTATATTCGGTCGTCGAGACATTCAACTAGAAAAATAGATTTGCGCTGAAAAATTAGCTGTGCTTTGCGGCGGGCTGGGCCGCGTTGGCTTGCGGTTCCTGGCGTTGTTCGATGGGGACGTAATGGCGCGTGTCGTAGCCAAGATAAATTTGGCGCGGGCGCGCGATTTTTTGTTCGGGATCGAGCAGCATCTCTTCCCACTGGGAAATCCAGCCGGAGGTGCGCGGTATGGCGAATAACACCGGGAACATGGTCATGGGGAAGCCCATGGATTGATAAATGAGGCCGGTATAAAAATCGACGTTGGGATAGAGCTTGCGCTTGACGAAATAATCGTCTACGAGGGCGATGCGCTCGCATTCGAGAGCAATTTCGAGCAGTGGATTCTTACCCATGAGCTCGAAAACTTCGTAGGCCACGCGCTTGATGATGCGGGCGCGGGGATCGTAGTTTTTGTAAACGCGGTGCCCAAAACCCATTAATTTCACTTCGCCGGCTTTTACACGCTTGATGAACTCGGGAACTTTATCAACGGAGCCGATTTCCATCAGCATGCGGAGGACTTCTTCGTTGGCGCCGCCGTGAAGCGGGCCGTACAGAGCGGCAATAGCGGCAGCGGTGGCGGAATACGGGTCGACGTGGGAGCTGCCTACGCCGCGGATGGTGTTGGTGGAGCAATTCTGTTCGTGGTCGGCGTGAAGGATGAAAAGAATATCCAGGGCGCGCTCGAGTGTGGGATTGGGACGGTAGCGTGTTTCGGTGGTTCGGAAAAGCATGTTCAGAAAATTGCCTGGATAGCTGAGATCGTTATCGGGGTAGACGAACGGCATGCCCAGGGAATGGCGGTAAGAGAATGCCGCGATGGTGGGCATTTTGCCGATCAGGCGATAGGTCTGCTTTTTGCGCGATTCGGGACTGAAGATGTCCTTGGCGTCGTGATAGTAAGTGGAGAGCGCGGCGATGGTGGAAATCATCATGCCCATGGGGTGGGCGTCGTAATGAAAGCCGTCGAGAAATTTTTTAATGCTCTCGTGGATGAAGGTGTGATGGGTTACGTGGTAGGTCCAATCTTTCAGCTGGGCTTCGTCGGGCAACTCGCCGTGAATGAGCAGATAGGCGGTTTCGAGGTAAGTGCTTTTTTCGGCGAGGTCCTCGATGGGATAGCCGCGGTAGCGCAGGATGCCGGCGTCGCCGTCGATGAAAGTAACTTTGCTGATGCAGGAAGCGGTGTTGTTGAACGCGGGATCGTAGCTCATCATGCCGAAATCGGCGGCGTCAACTTTGATCTGGCGCAGGTCGGCGGCACGAATGGCGTCGTTGACGATGGGAACTTCATAATTTTTGCCGGTGCGATTGTCAGTAATAGTCAACGTTTCGCGGGGTATGGCGGGACCCTCGGATTTTCTGGATTGAGTGGCGGACGGAGCGGATTCCATGCAAAACCTCGGAGGCAGCT
>DATNKL010000058.1:0-5261 GCA_035603415.1 Candidatus Acidiferrales bacterium | reverse complement strand
GATTTCGACGAGCTTTTCTTTTTTGCCGGCGCGTCTGAAAAAGATATTCAGCGCTTCGTGCAGGCTGGGCGCGAAAAGAAATATGAGTTACGGCAGCACGGCGTGATGTGGTCGCTGGCGATTGGCGCGAGCCTTAAGCGTTGCATCCAGAGCCTAGCCAAACTCTATGATCGGGCGGTGCGCTATCATCCGACGATCGTGGGGATCGCCAAGCCCGAGGAAAGTAAGGAGCTGTTCACCGCTTGTGATCGAAACATCCTTTTAACCGATGCGAAAACTGAAGAATCATCCGACGCTGCGGAGCCAGCGACCCATGGTGCCCCGGCCAGGCGCTACTCGCTAGACGATCCGGAAGTCTGGGAACTGATACTGGAGCAAATCGCTCCGGAAGTGAGTAAACCCTGGAAGTGAATGGTCGTTTGTGGGCGGCGATTTGCACAGTTTTGTCCAGCTGAAACAGTGAAAATCTCCAGGCACGAAATGCAAAGCGCGTCTTTAGGTGAATATAGGCTTGGGCGAAAATGCCGCCCCTGGTAAGTGAATTGCCGTAGTACATTGCGAAGTAAAATCGGCCTGAGCGCGATCGGATTCCCTCCGGGCCGGCCGGTAACAGGCGCCAAGCCCATGCCTTATCTGCGAAGGTTCTTACAACTGCCTGCTAATGAATCGAGTTTAGGTCTACTGTTGAGCTTGTCTGTCGTGGCGTTAGGGCTTATGTCCATCGCTCTTGTTTGGCAGGCGGAAATTATCGCCAACCAGCGGGAGGTGATCCGTTGACTGGAAGCGATGAAGATCGGTGCCTGAAGAATCGCATATTGCTGCCGACCACCGCCCCGCTGAGAATTGTTTGAGTTATGTCAGTTTTGCGGCATTTTCTTTAATATTTGGAGACTTTCGCCGCGCTCTGTGATTGAATAGGACTACCCAGCATTTACTCCAGTGAGGATTTTTTATGAAACTGTTCTTAGCGCTGCTCGTGTTAGCGATTACGCCTGTCCTGACGACCGCTCGCCCTGCCGCGCCTCAAACCACGAACCGCGCCTCGTCGCACGACCGGCACCATCATCGGCACTCGGCGAAGCGGCACCACCACAACAAAGTTTCGCACCAACACGTACGTCATACTCAACAATAGAAGGCCGCAGCATCTGAACCCATCGTTGGCGAGACTATAGTTTTCGCCTACGCTGAAAACACAAAAAGGGGAGCCGAGGGCTCCCCTTTTTGTTTTGCTGTGTCGTCTCAAAAAGTTCGCTGTAAAGCGTAGCTGTTTCGGGCGACGCGCACCGCAAAAGCGGTGTGATCAGCTTTTGTTTCGCTCCAAGTCCGGTGGAGTCATGTTCCCCTCCGGAGCTTTCTGAGCTCACGATGACGTTGTACTCTTGAAGAAAAAACAGTGCAAGCGAAGAGATGGCAAAACTCACAGTTTTGTATCAGGTTTTTATGGTATGCGCGGATTTTTATTTGATGAATAAATTTTCGCGGAGCTGGTCGCGCCCCACGAAAGATTTGGTGGTCCGGAATTGACTGAAGAGGTCCTGAATTTCGCGGTTCTGATATACCTTATAAAATGGTGTGAGGCTCCTCGCGGGAACAACTTGCAGGGTGTTTGAATCCGCCACGCGATAACGCTGAAATCCTTCCGCCTTTTTGCTGTGAAACATAGCCAGAACGATCCCGGCCGGACGCAACAACTCCGTCACGCACGCGACCGTTTGCCTGGTCATGGCCGGGTCAAGATAATCCAATGCATCCCAGAGCAGCACGGCGTCGAACGAAGCGGGCTTGTATTGCATGTTCGACTTCAGGAAACGGGATGCGCGGCCCTCAGGGGTAGTGTCGAGTGTTTCACGCAGAGCCGGATCTTCGCGCAAACTGGCCTCGTCTTCATCGAGGAACGTTTTCCATCCGCGCAGAATGTCTTCGGTAGAGACGCGGAAGTTGCGCTCAATAAAAAAATTCAGGGTGGTCTGCCAGGCGGCTCCCAGATCGAGCAGAGTCCCGCGGCCCAGGCCCTCGAGATTCCAAAGAAATTCCTTCAAGCCATTGGATAGGCGCGTGGCAGCGTGTTCCGCGACGCGGGAAGAGCCGGGAGTCCCGGTGCTCGCACCCGTCGGGACAGCGGACAGCGGTTTTGAGCTGACACTCGCAGACCCACTCGGTCGTGAGTTGCGAGACGCATCGCCTGGCCCGCCGATGCCGAATTTGTTCAGCAGAGTCATGATTTAATCCGCGGATGATCGCGAATTCGCAGGCATAGCTTCCGCAGATGTGTTGCTGCCGGTTGCAGCGGCGCTCTTACCTTCCGTTTTGGGAGTCAACCTGCCTGCCTCCACCTTGCCCCGGAGCAACGCGCCTTCTTCAATAGCCAGGCGCTCGGTCTGGACCTCACCAGTCACATGGCAGGTGCTCATCAACTGAACCTTATCCCGACCAGTCACCTTCCCTTCGATGCGCCCGTGCACGATAACTTCTCGCGCGTTAACGTCGGCTTTGACGGTACCATTCGGCCCGATCGTCAAACTGCCATTGGTCAGGTTGAGTTTCCCGTCGACCACGCCATCCATATAAAGGTCTTCGCTTCCCGTGACTTCGCCTTTGATGCGAATGCCCTGTCCTATGCTGGCGTTTCCGCGCGGTGTCGCTTGCGTCTGGCGTGCGGGTAGTGGGGCCGCCGACTGTGGGGTAAAAGCTGGGTTACTGGGAGCGTTACCAAATCCTGGCTGATTTACGTGCGCGCTAGGAGTGCTAGGCCTCTCCGGAGCTGCTGGAGGTTTGCGTTCATCGTTTTTCCACATGGGACAATACCTCGCCGTCGAATTTGGGGTCCCAAGTCGCTTCGCAGGGCCGGGTGGGCCGCGACTCAGAAGAGTGTAGATAGTATACGACTGAGGTTGAGTAAACAACAATGAGGGGAAACTTAGATTGTTGCTCCGGAAGCACTAGGCCCGGACTGCTGCTGGCGACGGGCAGCCCGGCAAAAACTGCGTTGTATGCGCCGAATCTCTACTCAATTCCCACGTCGCGACCATCATCGCGGCCAATTCCCGCACGAAGTCTTTCAATGATCTGCGATTTTCCCACCAGTGTTCGGGGTCAAAATCTCCATCCCGGGCGCTGGCCACGCGCACGGCAACGGACTTCGGAAAGACATGTTGAAAGATGTAGCGGGCGCGGCGGGTATGGTAGTTGGAGGTCACCACAATTACGCTGCGCCAATTCTTGTCGGTGACCAGCGCGCGCAGGGCCAGGGCTTCTTCGCGGGTGTTGTCACCATCGTGAGGAAAGCGGATGATGCGCTCCTTGGGGACGCCGCGCTCAATCAGGTCGTGTTCCATCAATTCGGCAATGCCCGCGCTGGGACGCAGGCGCCGCCCGCTAGCCACCACGACGGGCGCCAATTTTTGGCGATACAGCTCTGAAGCACGCGTGGCCCGGTCGGCAAAAAAATTGTCGTCGCTGAGGAGCAGGAGCGCGTCGGACTGTTGGAGAGGATCCTCGACGACCCAGGATTCCCCGGCTAATCGAAGCAGAGGGCGCCGGGCAGCGTAAAGCACGAAACAAAAAACAATCAGAAAAAGCAGACTGATCAGACTGCTTATAATGCCGCCATGCTGCGAGTTGTGAGCGGGCGGTCTGAAACGCCTGATCATGAATTAGGGTCCAGCAAACGCAGACGCTCGGCGGCTTGCTCCGGAAATACCCCGTTGAAGTACACCTCTTTTATGCTGTAAGACTTGCTGCGCTTCTCGACAATTGGCAATATCTCGATGTGCCAGTGAAAATCTTCCGCTAACGTTTTCCAGTAGCCGGCCAATTCGCCTTTTTTGCTTCGCGTGTTTGGCGCGGTGTGAACCACCAGATGAAATGCCGGAGACAGCTTTTCAAGACGGCGCAGCACCCGCCCCAGCAGGGCCGCAAAATTTTTGCGATTCGATCCGGAGTGCGGCTGCTCAAACAGGTGATTGTGTTTGCGGTGCAGCAGCCAAATTTCGTATGGCACCCGCGAAGCGTAAGGGCACAGCGCATAGTATTCGCCCTGCACGTCCACGATGCGCGTGCCTTTTTTTTCTTCCTGCCGCACCATGTCGCAGAAAATGCAGCGCTCGCGTTCCTTGTACCATTCGTGCGCGGCGTTCAGCTCGTACTTGATGCGACGCGGCACGAAGATCGTCGCGGTTACCTGGGAGTGCGCGTGCGACCACTCTTCGCCAGCTTCCAAGCCCTGATTTTTAAAAACGCTGACGTATTTGAAGCGCACATCCTTTTTTAAATCGGCGATGCGGGAGGCCCACACGGTCAGCACACGATCAATTTCATCGTCGCTGAACTCCGAGAATCGACGGTCGTGCTGTGGGGTCTCGACAATAACTTCATGCGCGCCGGTCGGGCCCATTTTGTCGTAGATGCCATCGGCAAGGCGCCCCAGTTGGCCGTCGATGCGGTACAAAGGATCGGGATGGGGTAGCACCCGCACTTGTGCGACGCCTTCAGCGGGCGAGAGCAAGATCGCCTTGCCTTCCGATTCAGGACGATCGAACGGGCATTTTTGCGGCAAGTCCTCGAGCGATTCTTTCTGGCCCTGGACTACCCAGCTTTGTGTTATGGGGTCTCGTCGAATTTCCATTTTTTTGGGTTGGTGTGCGTCGCGTTCCGCGCTTTCGCAAGAATTTTTGATGGCAGGCAGAAGTATATCGTCCTTTGCAGCGCTGCCGAACGAACGATTTTCTATTATTCCTTGGAATAATTACGTATGCGCGATGCGAGCGGTAGTTTCTTGCGCTGCCGCGCAATTGTCAAGGTGACGCCGGCGTCCATGTTATTCTCGATAAAACGTGGACGCTGACATCGAATTTATGCAGCACGCATTGGCGGAGGCGCGCGAATCGGCCGCCAGCGGCGAAGTGCCTATCGGCGCGGTGCTGGTGCATGAAGGAAGAATATTGGCGCGCTCCGGCAATCGCACGATTCGCGATTGTGATCCCACGGCGCACGCGGAAATTGTTGCTTTGCGCGAAGCCGCAAGAATAATTGGCAATTACCGCCTCGCGGATACCACCCTCTACGTGACCATTGAGCCATGCAGCATGTGCGCCGGCGCCATGATTCAGGCGCGTGTGCCTCGATTGGTTTATGGAGCCGCGGAGCCGCGCGGCGGGGCGGTGCAATCCTGTTTCGCAGTTCTTTCCCATCCGGACTTGAATCATCGCGTGCAGGTAACTTCCGGTGTTCTCGCTTCGGATTGCAGTAACGTGATCCAA
>DATNKL010000172.1:0-2834 GCA_035603415.1 Candidatus Acidiferrales bacterium | reverse complement strand
CCCTCGAGTGATTTCGCGGGCCCTTTTGGGAATGCAGGCGCCCGGCGAAATTTCCGATACTACATTTGATTGGGAGATTATGAGCAGCACAAAAGCCACACAACTTCGCCCCGGCATGGTTATCCAGCATGAAGGGCAGCTCTACACCGTATTCAGCGTGGATCACCGCACTCCGGGCAACAAGCGCGGGTCCATGCAGACGCGCATGAAGAATCTGCGCACCGGAACGATGATCGATTACCGCTTCCGCGCGGAAGAATTTGTCGATCGCGCCATCCTGGATGAAGTGGAGTTTGAATATCTGTACAGCGAGGGCGACGAATTCCATTTCATGAACACCAAGAATTACGAACAGATGCAGATGACCCGCGACGAACTGGGCGAGACGGTGTTTTATCTGATTCCCAATACCATCGTGCGTGTGGAATTTTTTGAAGACAAAGCCATCGGTATAAATTTGCCGGATACCATGGAAATGAAAGTGGTGCAGACCGAGCCGACGCTGCAGAAAGCCACCGCCAGCGCGGTGGGAAAGCCGGCTACCCTGGAGACCGGCCTGGTAATTCAGGTGCCGCCGTTTGTAAATCAAGGCGACCGTGTAAAGGTGGACACTACCGAAGCGCGTTATGTGCAGCGCGTGGAGTAATTTTCGTTAGTATCGGGTTTCGGGATTGAATTTCAGGAAATGAGTTTCCGCCTCCGCAGCTAGATGCAGGTTCAATCTAGAAGAGGCAGTCAACGCCGGCTGATGAAAATCAGCCGGCGTTTTGTTTTTTGACCGAGCCGCTTGGTTGGTCGCCGAACACACGGGCGAAGATAGCATCCACGTGACGGAGCTGGCGTTTCAAGTCGAAGGTGTGGGCCAGCGCGGCGGCATCCAGATATTTTGTGATGCGGCTATCTTTGGCGACGCGGTCGCGAAAGCTTGATTCTGTTTCCCACGCGGCCATGGAATTTTCCTGTACCGCTTTGTAAGCCTCGTCGCGAGGCATGCCCTTCTCCACCAGGTCCTGTAGCAGTTGGCCGGAAAAAACCAGCCCGTGTGTCAGTTCCAGATTGCGCAGCATGCGTTCGGGAAACACGCGCATCTCCGCGATGATAGTCGTCATTTTGGCAAGCATGTAATCCACGAGGATGGTGGAGTCCGGCAAGATAATGCGTTCCACGGAGCTGTGAGAAATATCGCGCTCATGCCACAGCCCGATATTTTCAAATGACGCGATCAGATTCGAGCGCACGACGCGCGCGAGCCCGCAGATTTGCTCGCAGGTCACGGGGTTGCGTTTGTGGGGCATGGCAGAGCTGCCACGTTGTTCGCCGCCGAACGGCTCTTCCGCTTCGCGCACTTCGGTCCGCTGCAGGTGGCGAATCTCCAGCGCGATTTTTTCAAGCGTGGCGCTGACCAGCGCGAGCGCACTGAGGTACTGCGCGTGGCGATCGCGTTGAATCACCTGCGAAGCCACGGGAGCGGCGATCAGTCCGAGGCGCTGGCAAATGCGCTCTTCAATATCCGGGCCGAGGTGCGAAGCATTTCCTACCGCGCCGGAAATTTTGCCGACCGCCATTTGCGCGGCGGCATCGCGAAAGCGCTGCTGGTTGCGCTGATTTTCCGCGTACCAATTGGCGATTTTTAAGCCAAAAGTAATGGGCTCGGCGTGCACGCCGTGCGTTCGTCCGATTTGCGGCGTCGATCGAAATTCCTGGGCGCGCTTGGCGAGCGCGTCGCCAAATTTCACCAGCGCCGCTTCAATTAATCTTGACGCTTCGCGGACCTGCAAGGCCTGCGCGGTATCGACCACGTCATTGGAGGTCATGCCGTAGTGGAACCACCGCGCGGCGGCGGGATCTCCAATCGATTCGCTGACGGCCATGGTGAAGGCCACCACGTCATGCTTCACGCGCGACTCCAACTCCTGAATGCGCGCCACATCGATTTTGGCGTTGGCGCGAATCTTCGCCGCGGCTTCTTTGGGCACATCGCCAGCTTCCGCGAGCGTTTCGGTCGCGGCCAGTTCCACCTCGAGCCACTTGGCGTATTTGTTGGCGTCGCGCCAGAGCGCGCCCATTTGTTCGCGGGTGTAGCGGGGAATCAACTTTTAGCTCCTGTTATTGCGTTTGCGCAGGCGGGTTCCGCGCGCAAATCCACGGTAATGATACGGTATTTCAAATCACCATGCGACTTTCGCGTTGGTTGGTTAAAAAGTGGAATGCTACAGAAAAGCCCCACCCTTGCAGAACAGCAAGGATGGGGCCACCCAACTGCGAAGACAAAAGCCTAACTGCAATGGCAAAAAGCGTTGGGCGGATTGTTGGGAGGCGCGTTGGTTGGTTAGAAAGTGCAATGCTACAGAAAAGCCCCACCTTTGCAAGAACAGCAAGGATGGGCCACCCAACTGCAAAGGCAAAAGCCAGCTTCAATGGCAAAAAAAGCCCAACTGCAAAGGCAAGAAGCTTCAGGCGGATTAGTAACCGCGAAGTGAGCCAGTACCTGCCTGGCGGACCTAACCGCGAGCCTGAAAACCTGTCTAAGGATACGAATGAACGAAAGCGTTGAGAGCGTCCGGGCGGCCGACGCCATTGCTATCGAGCGCACGCTTGCGGGCGATCGCGATGCTTTCCGCGTTCTCGTGGAGAGCCATAGCGCCACCATTTTTCGGCTGGCGTACCGGCTGACCGGCAACCATCACGACGCCGAGGAAATTGTGCAGGAGGCATTTTTGCGTGCTTATCAAAAACTCGAACAGTTTGCCTCGCAGGCGAATTTTGCCACCTGGGTGTATCGCATCGCGGCCAATTACACCATCGATCGCATGCGCCAGCGCAAGCAGGAAGAT
>DATNKL010000076.1:0-68084 GCA_035603415.1 Candidatus Acidiferrales bacterium | reverse complement strand
CCTCCGCCCGCGCCTCCAGCGCCACCTGTGCCGCCGCCGGGCCGCTGCGGATCTGGTTCAGCTGAGGTGGAATAAGAAGCAAGCAGCAAGCGCGGCTTTCCGGTATTGGATCTGTCGTTGACGACGTTCGTGGCCAACTCGCTACCGGCGTCGCCGGTATTCAGCCGCGCGCTTCCGCCAGGCAGGCCGCCGACCAAACCTCGCGCGTCCAAAGCATAGATGGCCACGTTGGATTTGTTACAAGCGTCAATCGTGGCGGTCAGTTCGGATTGATTCTCGGCATTCAGCGCGAAGCCTCCGGAAAATAACACCAGCATTTTTCTGCCGGGCACAGTGCGGAGATTTTTAGCGAGGCTACGAACGGCCAGCAACACGCTGCGCGCGCCAAAATCGGCCTCCGCATTGCTAAGCGAAGAAAGGCCCGCGGAAGCGACCGTAACTGGCTGCGCGTCCGGAACACTGGCGTTTGTGTTTATGGACGAAAATTTGACACCGGCCACCGCGGAGCGCAACAGCTCGGCATTGGCGGTAAAGTTCTGGACGATGCGCAGCGCGCCGCCGAAATCCACCACGGCCATCAAATGGTCCGCATCGGTGTTCGCGGCGATGAATTGATTGGCGGCATTGCGCGCCTGAATCTGGTCGGGAGGCTGCATGGTGGAATTATCGAAAAAGAGAATCAGGTAACGCTTTTGTCCGCTGGCTTGGATGGCGGGATCAGAGCCGGTAGAAAAAGTGGAGATGGTCTGCTCCTTGTTGTCTTCATAAACTTTGAAATCGCTTTGCTTCAGGTCGTGAATGTATTCGCCTTTTTTGTTGGTCACTACCGTATCTACCAACACCAGGCGAGATTCTTTTTTGATCACCACGTTGCTCTGCGGCACGGTGGAGTCTGGCTGCGGCGATTGCGGCGCGGCTTGCGACGCATCCTTCGAGGCGTCTTTAGGTACTTCTTTAGGCGCTTCGGCGGTAGGCGGATTCACTATCGGGGTGGGAGGATTATCCGACTGCGCATTGAGCCGGCCCTGCGAGATCAGCAGCGCTGCGGGCAGCAAAACCATCCAACTGAGCCGCGTGCCTCTTGTTATGGTGTTCATGGCTATCGCCTCCTGACCGCTCAATCAATTCGGAATCACTACCGCGCCATTGTGCGCCGCCATCTGCGATCCTTCACCATCACGAACCACTAATCGCACCATGTAAGTGCCGGGCTTCACGTCATAGCTTGATTTCAAGGTGAGCCCGGAGCGGCTCAAGCGGTTGTACGTGGTGTCCAACAATTTCATCTGCACGGTTTTCTCGCCGCCGACGACGAAATTCCCATTGTCGTCGAAAATGGCGGTGGCGATGGTAAGGACGTCGGCGTTGCGGCCTTCCAATTTGCGAAAGTGAATACCCTTCAAGTCGAAGTGCGTTAATACCGAAAGGCGCGCGGAAGTGGCGTCTTTCTTGAAGAACTGGGTTTGCACATCCACGGGCACGTCATGCAATTCTTCCTGGGAAAAAATGGCTTCGCGAATTTCCTGCTTGGCGGCTTCCACGGGGTTGGGAATGGTCTTGGGGGCGTAATAGCCGTTGCGCGCTTGAATGGAATATTTCTGTTTGGCGGTGAGCGAAACTTTCAAACCGTGGAAGCGTCCGTCCACTTTTAGATTTTGCGGCGAAAATCCCAACAAATAAGAGAGAGATGGCGCGGCGACGGCCTCGCGCAGTCCTTCGTCGAGATCGTTGCGATTGTGAAAAAAAGTGCCGCCGGTGCCGTGAGCCAATTCTCCAAGCACCTGATCCTGGGCCGACTGCGCCTCTACGCGATAAGAAGTTTTGAAACCGCTGGTGCGTGGCGAATCATGGGGCGGGTCGGCGATATCGCCCATGATATCGGGAGTGTAAAGCCCGCGAGCGTCGATGGTATTTATAACGATGCCCGCGCGGCTGGCGCGGTCGATGAGGTCAGAAGTCTCCGACCACAGGGTGCTAGGAATAAAACCGGGGGAAACGAAAACCATCACGCGCTGGCCGGGCATGGCCGAAAGCTGCCTGATGGCGTCTTCAATATGGCGGTAGGCATATTGGGTTTCCTGATCGCCGAGAGCCAAGGCTCGTATGGAAGCGCTCTGCGCCATTGCCTGGGCCATGGAGATCTTCGATTCGTCGCCATTGAAGGCGCATTGCACGGCGTCTTCCGCGGCTACGGCCAAAGCTTGCGTGTCATGCTTATTTTCAATGAGGTCAGCCTGAAAATAGGTGACGTCCGGACAATCGTGAAAACCTGTGCCGCCGCTGGAGGAATGCGGCACGAGGGAATACAGAGATTTAGCGAGTAAGTCATGGTCGGCGGTGAAGGCTTCGTGGAATTGTCCCGAGGCGCTGAACATGGCCACGCGATCAGAAGGGGCGAGGGATCCGAATAATCTGGTTGCGGCGTCGCGCACTACGGTGGTGTCCTGCATGGACATGTGCACGTCATCGAACAGCAGGCCCACGAAGCGCTGGGGTAATTTCTTGGCGGCGGTGTCTAGTTCCTGTGGAGTTGCGCCCGGTTCGTCATTGGAAGCCGCGCTGGTGGCGGACTTGATGGCCTGAGATTCGGGAGTTTCTGCGCTGAAGTAGGTGATGGCTTGCGGCTTGCCTTTATCGAAGAGCTGAAAATTTTCCCGGCGCAGGTTGGGAACGACTTTGCCTTGCTGGTCGCGTACGACTACGCGCACAAGCACAAGATTTACGCGGACTTTAAAAGTGGCAGGGCCTTCTTGGGTGACCATTTCGGAATTATTCGAGGGCTGTTGCGCATCGGCGGGTTTTGCTGGGTCTTGTTTGGCGGTTTGATCTTGCGCGGGGGGCGCGGGGGCGGTGGCAGTTGGAGCGGGCGCTGAAGAATTTTGCGGGTTTAGTACGGCGCAGAATCCGAACAAGGCCGACATTGTCAGGAAACGGGAGACGCGTGGTGCGAAAGGAGAGTGCGGCATCTTGGGGCAACCCCTGCCCTACCTAGAAAACAAGCCCGCAGGAACTGGGTGGTAAACGCGTCCACGGGGGTAACTAGTTTTGACTGTTGGCTTGACTATACGCCCCGCGGAATTTTGCTGTCAACGCAGGCCGGGAGGCTAAACAATATAGTTAGCTGCACCACATTTTATGTGGCAAATCTCAAAAACTACTGGATTAGAATGCGACTGGATGAAACTGGCCCAATTACTTGCACTTCTGGCGGAACGTAAGCTGCGACATCAATCAGATGATTCAGGCATATCAATTTGTAGTGGAGTAGTGCGTCGGTGTGACCGCCCGTATCGCGGGCCAGATGAATGAGGAAATGTGACTTGGTATAGACTCGAAACAATTTGCCGGTGAATATCTCATTTGCATAGTTACCACACGACCCGACGGATTCGTCGGTGACTAGATACGCCACGTAACGTTTCCACGTCGGTTCGAAAGTCCGGCAAGCGTCGGTGGATTCAATCGGAGAAGTATCTTTCAGAATTTCTGCCAGCTCGGGAAGCTCTGGGTGGAACGCAGGTAAACCAGCTGGATTGACCACGGCTTCCTGCACGACTAGGTGCAAAGAATTGGCACGCGGCTCGGATAACCCACGTAAGAAGATGTATTTAGCCGAATAAAAAGAATCCAGTTCCGAATCACCAGCCATCACAGAGTTCCCTTTGAAATCGGATGCTTTAAAAATCGTCCAACAAGACAAATCGGAGTAGCCATTCTGCGCAAAAATTCGTGGTACATGATTCCTTCGTCACTGTGGCCTCGGGTGCGAAGCGCCTCGACTCTATATTTAATCGTCGTAGCGACCTCCTCGAATCATTGCAATTTGGCGAACTCCGAGGTGGCTTGCTTGAGGATGAGGATGTTGGGATCGGCATCTTTCCAGAGAGTGAGGAGAGCGGTGTAGGCGGCGCGGGATTTGGCTGGGTCACCGGCGAGGGCATAGGAGCGGGCGAGACCGAGATGGGCCAGCGCGCCGATGGGTTCGTTGCCCACGACGCCACGCCAATCCACGATTTTCTGAAACTCGGCCGCGGCTTGCGCTCCTTGATGAGAAGCGAGAAAGGCTTGGCCTCGAACATAGACGGGATAGAGATTGGTCCAGAAGGTGCTGCTGCCGGGAACGCCTAATTCGTACGGTGAGGCGACGGCGAGAGCTTGGACAGCCCTTTCAGGCGACCGGTGAGGAGAGTTGAGAAGAAGCTGGGCGTGAAGAGTGGGCAAATAATTAAAGCCCACGACAGTGTCATCGGGAAAGCGTTTCTCCAAATCCTCAGCGAGCGCTTGAGCGCGCGCCGAATCGCCAATCACAGCAAGCGCCAAGGCAGCAACGTACTGAGCATCGCGACCGTTGGACTTTGCGAGTGTGCCGGCAGCGTGTTGCCTGGCCTCCGAAGCGTTTCCGTAGAGCGCTTCCCAAAGCGACGCGGCGGCCTCGCAACCTGCCTCCATCTCTTTTTCGCCGGCACGATCGGCAGATGTTGCGGCCTGGCGAGACAAATCACGCGCGGCGGCGAGCTTGCCAGAGTGCGCAGCGCTACTGGCTTGCAGATAGAGCATGATGTTTTCTTTTCCAGGTTTGCCGGAGGCCCACGATACCTGTTTTGCCATGCCGGCAAGATCGTTGGTAAGAAAGGCGAGTTGATAAAGATAGAGGCGCAGATCGCCGGAATCGAGATTCTTTGACAAAGCTTCGTCGGCCGCAGCACGAGCCTCGTCCAAGCGGTTCAAACGAATTAACGCGATGACGAGATTGCCGACATTGAGGCTCTCCGAGGGGCTGAGACGTAGGGATTCGCGAAATTCGCTCAGAGATTTTTCGTACTGTCCGAGAGTTTGATAAATAACGCCCAGATTTAACGGAGGCACCTGCTCACGCGGATAGATCTGCGCCCAGAGCTCATAAGCCTGGCGAGCCTTTTCCATGTCCCCGGTGACGAAATGATGGTAGTGAGACTCGATATAAAACTTTTCCCATTCACTGACGCGCGACCGAAGGTCGTAGGCTTTGGAGGTGTTCTCTGCGGACAGCTTTTTTTCGCCAAGGTTGTGATACGCGGTTCCTAACATGGCGTAAGCCATAGCGAATTTTGGGTCGAGCTCGATGGAACGCCTCAGCAGCGGGACAGCGCCGGTGTAGTCTCCTTTTCCCTGCATGGTCATTCGTCCCAGGCTGTAGGCCTGCAGGGCTTCGAGAGATGGCGTAGTGGCTTGCTCGATGGGAGTGTCGAGTTTCTGGACGGTTTTGAGAGACTCGCCCAGTTTTTCGCGCAACTTTGTGGAAGCTTCGCCGAGGGCCTTCAGGACATTTTCTTTTCCATTGGCAGTGACTTGTTCCTGGGCCAGGTAATCACCGGTCTGACAATTCACGGCGTTCACGCCAATGACATACTGGCTGCCAAGATTGGAAATGGAACCGGTTAGATACGCTTTGCTTCCGGCGCGCTGGCACACATCGGCGATAACCGCGGGTGAAAGTTTGGCGTCAGGAGGCTTTCCCATGAGCCGCAGAGTTTGCTGAATGCGCTGCTCGGAGACCAGGCTTAAGAAAGGTGATTGCTGCAGTTGCGCGGCCAGGCCCTGGCGCAGAGTGTCGTCGAAAATGGCGTCGCCGGTTTTGTTGGTGAAGTCCGCGAGGACGATGGTGTCCATGCGATTCAAGGCGTGAGCGGGGCGCGCGGTGTGATGCCAAGCGACGAGAATAAAAACAACTACAAGCAGCGCGCCGCCGCCTGCGAGTTCTTTCCAACGGGAGTGAGATGGTCGAGGCTGAGGAACAAAGTCAGATCGCGTTACGTTGCCGGATTCCACCTCGCGTTTAAGTTGCTGCAAATCTGAGCGAACTGCCGCGGCCGAGGAATATCGCCGCGTTTTGTCTTTTTCCAGGCACTTGCCGATGATCTCTTCGAGCCCGACGGGAATTTGAGGATTAGCAATTCGAATGGGAGCAGGACTGCGGGTGAGAATGGATTCGATAATGACGCCACCAGTTCTGCCGCCGAAAGCTTGATGCCCACTGGCCATTTCATAGAGCAGGAGGCCAAAGGCGAAAATATCCGTGCGGGCGTCGAGATCGTCGCCGCGAATTTGCTCCGGCGACATGTACGCGGGAGTGCCACTGATGATACCCACGAGAGAGACGGCCTCTTGCGCCTGATGGGAGGGTGAAGCGCCGGAATCGAGATGGGGCAGCTCTTTTGGAAGGAGCTTGGCCAAGCCGAAATCGAGAACCTTGGCTTGGCCGCGTTTGGTAACGAATACGTTAGCGGGCTTGATGTCTCGATGGATGATGCCGGCGGCGTGAGCGACATCGAGAGCGTCGGCAATCTGGATTCCAAGGTCAAGAACCTGATCGACGAAGAGCGCCTGACGATGGATATGTTGGCTGAGAGTTTCACCGTCAATGAATTCCATGGCGATGAAGGAATGGTGGTCCTGTTCGCCAACATCATAAATTGTGCAGATGCCAGGGTGATTGAGAGCGGAAGCGGCGTGCGCTTCGCGGCGGAAACGCTCCAAGGCCTGGGGATCCTGCTCCAAGTTATCGGGGAGAAATTTCAGAGCGACGACGCGGTCAAGGCGGGGGTCCAAGGCCTTGTAGACGACACCCATTCCGCCAGCGCCGAGTTTTTCCAGGATGCGATAGTGAGAGATGGTCCCGTCAATCATGGCGAGCCCGTCGTTTAGCGGGGACGATTCAAATCACAAGGTCTGATCGTTAAGCCTGGCATCCGCGGCGGCTTTTGGCCTATCCACCTTGGGGGGCTTGGGAGATCCCAACATATTGAGGACGCGGGCGCCCTCACCGTATGCGTCCAAGTCGAGAAGCGATTCCAGTTCAAAGGTTACATTTTTGCTGCAAACAGTGCAGACGAGTGCGCCGTAGGCTGCGCCGCCTTGTGGGACGAACATGTTAAAGCGCATGACACGGTCGCAGCAGACGGGAACCCAGACATTAGTTTGCGCTGGACTCATGAGTCACCCATGCAAAAGCAATTGCCCGGGATTGTACACCGAAACGCAGTTGGCCGGTGGGAGTCGGAGGCATGGATCAGCTTTGCTTATGTCGTTTCGCGGATTTTGCTGGCAATGGTTTCGCCTCGTGGATCGGACTGACTCCTGATGACGCGCCGCTATTGAGATAATCGCGATTAGCGGGTTGGCTGCTTCGGCCAGGTCCATGCATACCAGACTATAAGTACGGTTAGGATGATTTCTATCAATCCGAAAAAAATATAGTAGTGCCAACCACCTCTGATCACCACCATCATGATTACGCTGTATACCGCGCCGAATACGATATTCATCCAGCGATTCACTGCTGCCGGCAGGACGAGCGACAGAAATGGCATCAGACTGGGAATTACCATGACCGCAGCCATCCCCAGCAAGACTCCTTGAGAGATTGCACCGAAAGGCATTCTTCTAGCGAGCATGCCCTGCAATTTTCCAGGCTGGTGAAGCTCGAAATAGTCGCCATAGATGTAAAAGAACATTACGGAAGACCACAACGCGAAGAGCTTGAGCCTCACATGGACCTTGCTGTCCACGAATGCCGCGGCGTGCCTCACCTCCATCATCGGGATCTCCAAATCCTTACGTGTATGCTCGACTTCTAGGCGAGTACTTCGACCTGAAGATATAACGCGGAACGCAGCACAACGTTTCACCCTTCTTCACAGATGAGTTAGCGGGGTACGATGCACAAGCCAGAGATGTAAATTGAAATTTCGGATGGAGGTGTTTTTTGCGAAGCTATGTTCTGCGGATTTTGGCGTTGGTGGTGGTGTATGGGGCGGCGGTTCCCTGCCGGGCACAGGATAAGGTGACGATTCTTTATGATGCGTTCGGGGAATCAAAAACGCTTACGAAGGATTGGGGATTTTCGGCGTTGGTGGAACACGACGGAAAGCGGATTTTGTTCGATACAGGGAATGATGCCGCGAAATTTGAACACAACGTGAAGGCGCTGGGTGTAGACCTGACGAAAGTGGATTTTGTGGTGATCTCGCACCGGCACGCCGATCACGCGACGGGATTGAAATATGTATTGAGGGTGAATCCCAACGTTACGGTGTATGTGCCCGCGGACGGGTCGAACGGATTCGGGGGAGCGCCGATTCCGAAGGGGTTTCTGCGGGCAGATGAGAGCTTGCCCGCGACGATGCGGTATTTCGCGGGAACGCAGCCGGAAAATCTCGCATTCGGCAAGCTATATGACACCGGGAATTTTGTGTTGGTGAATCAGTTGACGGAAGTAACGCCGGGAATTTTTCTGGTGCGGTCAGTTTCGCAGAAGGAAGGAACGAAGGAGCTGCCGGAATTGACGCTGGCGATTAAAGGACCGAATGGATTGCTGCTGGTGGACGGGTGCTCCCACGCGGGGATTGAAGCGATTCTGGAAGCGGCAAGCGCGGTGGATCCCAGGACGCAGATTGTGTTTGGGGGATTGCACCTGGTGACGACGCCGGTGGATGAGATAGATACGCTGGCGGAGAATTTAAAGACGAAGTGGAAAGTGCAGAAGATTGCGCCCGGGCATTGCACGGGTGAGCCCGCGTTTGCGCGATTGAAAAAAGCTTATGGGGGAAATTATTTGTATGCAGGTTTGGGGACGAAGTTGGAAGTTGTCCGGTGACGCGACTTCCAGATAAGTCTTTGTCAAGAGGACAAACGGTCAAGAGGGCAAAAGCTCTCCTGACGCGCTTCGGAGGAGGTGACAAGCTTGGTGCGCAGTTTCATTGAGAACTATTTCAGCTTGGCGTATTCGGTTTTCGCGGCGATGAGGATGGGGATGCCGGGGTCGGCGTCTTTCCAGAGCGTGAGGAAATCTTGATAGGCGGCCTTGGCCTTAACGGTGTCGCCTTGCACCGCGTAAGCTCGGGCGATACCGAGACGAGCGAGTGCTCCAATCGGTGCGAAATTCACCATGCCGCGATGCTCGAGAATTTTCTGGAATTCAGCCGCTGCTTCGCGGCCCTGATGTGTCTGTAGATACGCTTGGCCGCGGACGAAAACGGGATACATCTCAAGAAGAAGCGTAGGGTTAGCCGGCGTCATCAATTCGTAAGGAGAAGCGACCCTTAACGTGTCGATAGCCTTGGCCCCATCCTTGTGGTTGAGGGCGAGTTGGGCGCGAAGCGTTGGCAGATAGTTACGTCGAACGATCGTATCTTCTGGGAATAGCGTGGCCAAGTCGTCGGCGAGCGATTGAGATTTCGCGGAATCTGCGGCCATCGCGAATGCCAGAGCCGCCGCATACTGCACGTCCCGACCACCAGACCGCTGGAGCGCAGCGGCAGACAGGAGTCGTGCTTCGCGCCGGTTACCGATAAGCGCTTCACGCAAGGCGGAATTAGCGTCGTGACTGGCAGCCGTCTCTCGCTCTTTGGCCTCCTCGGCTGATGCCACCGCCCGGCGCGATCGCTCACGCGCCTTTGCGAGTCTTCCGGAATAGGCGGACGTAGAGGCTTGGAACCCGAGCAGCGCGTCATCAATGCCCGCGTCATCAATGCCTTTGTTGCGTGCCGCCCAAGTTAACTGTTGCGCCATTGCCGTCGAGTCGTTTTCCAAGAAAGCTAAGACGTAAAGCTCTTCGTGCAGGGGACGCAAGTCTGGGAATCTCGCCAGCGCCTCTTTCGCAGTAACTTGGGCTTCACTCAGGCGATTCAAAATGCGGTACGAGTACACTAGATATCCGTGATTTAATGGCGAAGTCGGCTCAAGCCGAAGAGATTCGCGGGCTTGCTCGAGGCCTTGCTCATATTGGCCGAGGTTATCGTACAGGTTTCCCAGATTGAAGCGTGCATTCGCGTTGCGTGGGTATGTCTGCACGAACAGTTCGTAATCCTGCCGCACTTTTTCGAGGTCGCCAGTAACCTGCCAATCATAATTAGATTCAACTCCAAGCTTTTCTATTTCGCTGGCTCTTTCACGAAGCTCATAGGCCTTCTTGGCGTTGGCTACCGCGAGACTGCGTTCTCCTAAATCTATGTAGCTCGCGGATAGAGCGCAGTAGGCCATCGCGAAGTTGGGGTCGAGGGCGATAGCGCGCTGAAACGAGAGCACCGAAGCGGGGTAGTCTCCATTATCGAGTGCCTTCCTCCCGAGGCTCAAGGCTTGGAGGGCCTCCAGCGAGGAAGTCGTCGCTTGCGGAAGGGGCGTATCGAACTTCTATACTGAGCTGAGCGATTCGCCCAATTTCTTACGGAGCCTCATAGCCGCCTGGCTAGGCCATCGAGGACTTTTTCTTTCCCCAAGACTTGCACTTGCTCCTGCGCGAGCGAATCGCCCGTGGCGCAACTCACTGCCTTTAGGCCAATCACGTAATCATTGCCCAGATTGGCTATCGAGCTTTCAATGTACGCCCTGCTTCCCACGCGCTGGCAAAGGTCCCGGGCAATCTCCGGTGTGAGTCGCGCGCCGAAAGGCTTGTTCATCAGGCGTAGCGTCTGCTGGACGCGGTTATCGGAGATCAAGCTAAGGAATGGCGATTGCTGCAACTGCATCTCCAGCCCTTGCCGGAGCGTGCCGTCAAAGACCGCATCGCCCGTGGTATTCGTGAAGTCGGCTAACACGATGGGGTCTTTTTCTGTCAGCAGCGGTGGGCGAGGAACGATGAAATATGCTCCGACAACGAAGGTCCCCACCAAGGCGATTGGCCCCGCGATAGCCAGCCAGCGCCGCGAGACCTTCGTCTGAGCGGGTGAAGCTTCTCCGCGATTGAGTGCAGGGATATTCTCGACTGTTTCCGGCGGAGATGTAGTGGCTGGTTTCAGAGTAGGCGATTGTTCCACCACCTCGATAAACCGATACCCGCGGCGCGGCAGCGTCTCCACGTACTGAGGCTTCTCGGCATCGTCTTCCAGGGCCACGCGAATCTGGTTAATCGAGAAATTGATTCCGTGTTCGAAATCCACGAACGAGGAATCTTTCCAGAGGCAGCGCTGGATTTCTTCCCGGGTGACCAATTGACCGGCGCGTTCGACGAGGAGTAGCAGAACTCGGAAAGGCTGGGGCTGAAGCTTAACCAGGGCGCAGTTCGCCGGTAGGTGCGTCCAGCTCAAAATCCTTAATGCGGAACCTGCGTGGGGCAGGAGATGCCACAGGCGCTCTCTTTACCGGAAGGTAAGTTAAGCGAGTCTAGCACCCCTTCGGACGACAAACCGAACATTTTCAAGCTGAAACCCCCGCAGCGAAACCCTCGAATCACAGCGCAGAACTCCCTTACCTGGCCCTTACCTACAACGGAGCCCCGGTTCATTGCTAATGGAAAGCATGGGCGCCTATTGTTCACCCAGAGCAGCTTCCATGCGCATGGAGAAATAACTGGCAATCAGGCGAGCGACGATTGCAGTCATTGGCCTGCTGGCTATTGCGCGCGGGTTGTGGCCCGGTCAAGAGCCCGTCGTGGCTACTCGTACTGGTGAGCACCGCATCCATTTCCGGGCACGCAACGGTCTTATCCTTGTTCCGGCTCGGGTCCGCGGGAATCACGTCACGCTGCTGCTAGATACCGGTGCGGTGCTGACCACCTTTAGTTCGAAAATCGTTCCGTCAACCACGATGAACTCCCGGATCACCATCAACATGGCGAGCGAAAGTGTCTCGGCGTCTCGCGTCCCAGTGGCATTCACCGTCGGTGAGCCGGATATGCAAGAGCGGCGCTGCTCGTTTCGGCAGAGCGTAGTTGTCGGCGATTTCAAGTTTGGGGAGGCCGACGGCGTCATTGGACTGGATGTTCTGAGTTCGTTCAAAGTTGTAACCATTGACTTCCATAATTCCGTTCTTATCTTGGAGGAGCGGTGACGTGGAAGGCGCTGGCAATTTGCAGTCTTGTGTCGAATTGAGAGCTTTGATCGCCGTTGACTTGCCAAGATAATTTCCTGTAAGTTAGTTAAGACTTGATAGAGGCGCGGAGGCCATCAGTAGCCGAGCCAGTTTTTCCGAGTAGCTTCGGAGGCTCGCGCAAAAGGGGCAAGATTCAAATCTCCGCCGAAATCTTCACGGGAAGCTAATTTCCCCGCGAAGTTTGGGGGGCACGGTTAATACCTGCCCACTGTCATCCGGTAGCAACGGATGGAGAGCTATCGAGGAGCGAAGAAACTCGAGCCTCTATCTCTCGCGGTTTTTCCCTTCCTTGGTTCTCCATTCCTTGCAATAGAAAAATGGACCTGTTCAAACTTACTCGCACGCTTATCGATATCGATTCTGCTACACCGAATGAGAATGAGGTCGGCACCTACCTGCTTGGGTATTTGAGCGATCTCGCTCGCCTGCACGGCGGGGCGGTGGAGAGGTTGGAAGTCGCGCCGCAGCGGTTCAACGTTTACGCTCGGTGGGGCGATCCGATCGTAACTCTTTCTACGCACATGGATACCGTTCCTCCGTTCATTTCTTCCCGGGAGGATGACACGTACATTTGGGGCCGCGGCGCATGCGACGCGAAAGGAATTGCAGTAGCGATGATTGGGGCGGCGGTCCGTCTGCTGGAGGCGGGCACCAGGAATTTTGGTCTGTTGTTTGTGGTTGGCGAAGAACGCGGCAGTGCCGGAGCGATGGCGGCGGCAAAGACTCCTCGTGGCTCACGGTATTTGATCAACGGTGAACCCACGGAAAACCTTCTGGCAGTTGGCGCAAAGGGGGCGCTACGTTTCGAGGTCATCGCGCGGGGAAAGCTCGCGCACTCTGCGCACCCGGAGTTAGGCAAGTCTGCGATTCACGCACTGCTCGATGTCCTGCAAGACATACGCAGGATCCCTTTGCCGCACGATACGGTGCTGGGCGCATGCACGCTGAATGTCGGCACGATTTGCGGAGGGCGCGCACCAAACGTGCCGGCCGATGAAGCTCGTGCGGAGATCATGTTTCGTACCATCGGTGACGCGGATCCGATTCGCGAAGCGGTTTCCGCCGCGGTTGCGGGTCGCGCGGAAGCTTGCGAAGTCTCGCATACGCCTGCGCTGCAGTTAAGCAGCTTTGATGGCCTACCAAGCACGGTGGTGGCGTTCGCCACCGACATCCCGGTATTGGCCGGTCAGTGGGGAAAACCGTTCCTGATCGGCCCAGGGAGCATTCACGTGGCCCACACCGCCGAAGAACACATCGCGAAGAAATCGCTGGTGGAGGGCGTAGAAATCTATGCCCACATGGTGAGGCAGCTACTCGCAGCGGAGCCCGTCGCGCAGCAGGCAACTTTATGACATTGGGCCTGGCGATCGTCGGGTACGGAATGATGGGCCGGCTCATCGAGCAGCTCGGGCCGGAATACGGTTTCGCTGTGCGCGCAAAATTCAACAGCCAGAATAATCAGGGCGGCACCGGACTTACGGCCGCGAGCCTTAATGGCGTCGACGTGGCGGTGGAATTCTCCAGGCCAGAGGCCGCGGCGGAAAACATCCGGCAGCTCGCTGCCGCCGGTGTGAATGTCACGGTGGGAACCACGGGCTGGGTTGAGCAACTGCCAGCGGTGCGCCAGGTGGTAACACAAAATGGAACTGGTCTGGTGTGGGCGCCAAATTTTTCTGTTGGCATGAATTTATTTATTCAGGCGGTGGCGCACACTACGGCACTTTTCGCACAGCAGGAGGAATACGGCGCGTGGGGCTGGGAAATCCATCATGCCGGCAAAAAAGATGCGCCGTCGGGCACGCTGCGTAAATTGGCGGAAGAAATGCGCGCAAATGGTTACGAGCGTTCCATAAACCTCAGTGCCAACCGCGCTGGAACGCATCCAGGCACGCATGAGATCGGATTCGATTCTCTGGCGGACACCATTACGTTGCGCCACACGGCACACAGCCGGGAGGGTTTCGCCCGCGGAGCGCTTCGCGCGGCACGCTGGGTAGCGGGGAAAAAAGGCTGGTTCGAATTTCGAGAAATTCTCGGCGAATTAACAAGCTAGGGTCGAGAGTTTCAGAAGGAGCAACAAAATGTTTACGGGGTGTGGCACGGCAATGGTCACGCCGTTTGGGCGGGACGGCGCGCTCGACGAAGCGACGTTAATTCGTTTGATCAATCGGCAAATCGACGCGGGCATCGATTTTCTGGTGCCCTGCGGCACGACGGGCGAGAGTCCGACGCTGTCGCGCGAGGAACATCTGCGGGTCGTAGAACTCACCGTCGATGCAGCCAAAGGAAAAGCGCCGGTGCTCGCCGGCGCGGGAGGCTACAACACTGCCGAGGTGATCGCGCTTGCGGGCGAGCTCGCCAGCATCGGCGTCGACGGCATCCTTTCTGTCACGCCCTACTACAACAAGCCGAGCCAAGAAGGTCTCTACCAGCACTATCGCGCGATCGCGAACGCCACGAACTTGCCTATTATTGTTTACAGCGTGACAGGCCGCACGGGTGTGAACATCGAACCGCCAACCGTAAAGCGCCTCGCCGGAATTGATAACATCATTGGCATCAAGGAAGCATCGGGAAGCATCGCGCAGATGGCCGCGATACTGAATAGCGTGCCGGAAGAGTTCATCGTTCTTTCCGGCGACGACGCCATCGCTCTGCCGCTTATCGCCCTTGGCGGGCGAGGGGTTATCTCTGTTGTGTCCAACGAAATTCCAGAAGAGATGACAGACCTCATCGGGTTATGCCTGAAAGGCGATTTCGCGGGAGCACGGGAATTTCAACGGCGTTATCAAGCATTGATGGAAGTGAATTTTGTGGAGAGCAATCCCGTTCCGGTCAAGGCCGCAATGGCAGAAATGGGTTTGCTCGAAGCTGTGTGGCGGCTTCCGCTGGTAGCGCCCAAAGCGGAAAATCAAGAGCGTATTCGCAATGTTCTGGCATCGCTGGGGCTAGTCGAGAGAGTTCATGCAGCCGTCAGAAATTGAAGGCCTGTTTGACAATCCACCGGCCGAATACACCGACGATCATTTTAGGATATTTCGCGAATTCAAGGAGGCGCTAAATCGTGGACAGGTTCGCGCTGCCGAACCGAATGGCAGCATGCACGGCGGCTGGCGCACGAATGCGTGGGTGAAAAAAGGAATTTTGCTCGGCTTTCGGATGGCAGTCATCATTGATATGTCCATCGATGCTGCGCGCCAGCCGTTCATCGACAAGTCCACTTATCCAGCGCGTGCCGTCACTCCCGCCGACGGAGTGCGCATCGTGCCTGGCGGTTCCAGCATTCGCGACGGAAGCTACATTGGGCGCGGCGTCGTTTGTATGCCTCCTATGTTCGTTAACGTGGGAGCGTATGTTGGCGAAGGGACCATGATCGACTCGCACGCATTGGTAGGCAGCTGCGCGCAAATTGGCCGCAACTGCCATCTTTCCGCAGGGGCGCAGATTGGCGGCGTGCTGGAGCCGGTAGGCGCGCTGCCGGTGATCGTCGAGGACGAAGTGATGGTCGGGGGAAATTGCGGGGTATACGAAGGCACGATTATCAAGCACGGCGCTGTGCTAGGTACTGGCACGCTGCTGAATCGGTCTACGCCGGTGTATGACGTGGTGAAATCTGTCGTGCATTCAGCGAGTGCTGACGGGCCACTTATTATTCCGGAGAACGCCGTAGTGGTGCCGGGTTCCCGGCCAATTTCAAAAGGGCCTGGTAAGGATTGGGGGCTGTCGCTTTACACGCCGGTGATCGTGAAATACCGGGATGCCAGGACCGATGCGCGCATTGAGCTTGAGGACATTTTGCGGTGACAATGCGGCCGCCGCGTTGAACGTGACACCGTTGGAGTTTTACGCGACGTAGGAATTAGTTAGCGTTGTGACCATTTCAGAGTATATGTCTACGGCTTGCAGCAACTGCTGCTTTGTGATGTGTTCTTCGGCGGTGTGCGCGGCGTGAATGCTGCCTGGGCCGATTAGAAATGGCTTTCCCCATGTGGTTCCAAAGCTGGGAATATCGGTGGTGAAGGACACTACCGTGGTTGGCAATCCGGGGAAAGGTTCCAATCGTTGCGCAGACGTGGTGTATTGTTCTCGCGCTTCCGCGCGCCCGGCGAGGACTTGTGCCAGCGCTTCACGGATGGGGGCGGCGCTGCCTACCAGGCGAAACATAATTTCAGCTTGCGCATGATCGGCGATGACATTGGGCGCGCGGCCGCCCTTGATGGTTCCGATATTTAGAGTGGAGCGACCCAGCAATTCGTCTTCTGGCAGCTTGATATCGCGAATGGCCTGCAGCACATCCAGCAGGGTTTCGATGGCGGAATGTCCTAATTCCGGATATGCGGAATGAGCTAACTTGCCGCGTGCGGTGACTTCATAGCGCAACGCGCCTTTGGTGCCTAGCGCGATTTTGTTTTCTGTTGGTTCACCATTAATGAGGTGGCGGGAACCGCGAGGACTCCTGGCGGCAACGAGCGCTCCGGCGCCGTTAAGTTCTTCTCCGACCACGAAAAGCAAACCAAAATTTCTCTTCCCGGCGGCGAGCAGCTTTTCGGCGGAGGCGATCATGGCTGCAATGATTCCCTTGGCATCGCAAGCGCCGCGGCCCCAAATCGTTCCCTCGTCTTCGCGAGAGGGAAAAAATGGTGGCACGGTGTCCATGTGGGTAGAGAGGGTCGCGACGGGCTGGCCCCAATGGGCGAACACATTAAATCGAGCGGGCTCGACTTCCATGCGCTCGACGTGGCCGGGGTAATGTTTGACGAGATTCGAAAGATGTGTAAACAGGAATTCGCCGACGCGTTTTTCTGAATTCGTTACGGACTCGATATCGGTCAGCGCGCGGGTTAGTTCAAATACGTTCATGGCTCAATGGATTTTGCGGCGTGAGGCAAAATTACTTGCGCCAGCGTCCGCGCAAGTCGGCGACCAGCTCGCGTGCGACTTCACGGGCGCGGGGAATATCATGCGGATCAAAGGATATCGCCGACACGCGAGCATGGCCGCCACCGCCATACTTCTCGGCCAGGGACGCGAGGTTGGCGTCCGCATTTGCGAGATTCCAGGGGTTCGTACCCAGTGAAACTTTCGAGCGCACGGCTGATGCGCTGACGCTCACGGAATAATTACACTCCGGGTACAACAGATAAGGGATGAATTTGTTGTAGCCTTCCAGGTCCAGGTCGCTGACATCAAAAAAAATCACTCCGTCGCGCGCGTCGGCGCGTTCGCGAAGGATCTCGATGGATTTTCGGTGCCTGTCCAGTAGCGGCTCAAGGTGCTTGGCCACCATGGGCAGCTTGACCACTTCGGGTAACGGCCGGTAGGCCAGCTCCGGAATTATTTTTGCGGGCAGGCCATTTTCCGGCGCCGCTTCGATGACCAGCGCCAGCTGTGTGGCGGGTTCGGCGAGGGCCACGGCGACCTCGGGCGTAGGATATTGCGCCCCATCGATGATGTCGCCCCAATGAATCAAATCACCGAGAGGCGTGGTGTCGAATCCGAATTTTTCTTTGGAGACGTTGGCGATCAGCTTGGTGCAGGATTTGTAATCCGGTTCGTAAAACATATTCGGGCCGGGGTGCTTGCGAAAGTTTTCCGCGTCCGCAGGAGTCAGGAAGGCACTCTGATGATGGTCGAACCACCAAGTCACTTTCGGTGAGTTCGAATATTTGAAGTCCACAATCACATTTTCGTCGCCGTCAAAAAGGCCGTCGGTCCAAGGCTGTGCCGCGCGATGAGTCATGCCGGTCAGTTCGAACTGCGCTTGCGGATCGAAGCGTTCGCGGTAGAAGCGGTAGAAAACGGCGGCGGAGGCGGT
This sequence comes from Candidatus Acidiferrales bacterium, assembly GCA_035603415.1. Taxonomy (GTDB): domain Bacteria; phylum Acidobacteriota; class Terriglobia; order Acidiferrales; family UBA7541; genus Acidiferrum. Next base: position 50,422 of record DATNKL010000076.1, on the reverse strand, counting down.
GCCATCAAAACAACGATCGTGAAAACACAGACGCACTCGGGTCATAAACCTAGCGGATGCCTTTCTGGGCTTAATGCAATGTTAAAGGAAGCTTTTTACAATGGTGGGAGCCAGCAGGAAAGTCAATAGTAACCACGTTCCAGCATTCGTTAAAGAAACGGCAGAATAGGAAGGAGCCGCTCAAGAAAACAGCGACTCCAGCGTGTTTCCAAACACCTGGTAATTATTTTCCAGCGATTCCATCGGCGATGGGTGCGGCAATGGGCACGCGGTATAGTTCGTGCTGGTAGGCTTTAATCATCAAGAGAATCCACAGAACCACCCCGAGCAGGCCCAGCACCATGGAGATCAATGCCCAGAGGCCGAAACCAACGAAGCCGCCAATGCCCATGACAATGCCGAGACCGATCCTGATGACCGTGAGCGCGCCGAAGACTACGATCGACTGCGCGGCGTGAAATCTCACGAAAGGCCGCTTGTCGATCAATATAAATATGATCCCCGTCACCCATCCAAGCACGTAGCACAACAATCCAGCCACATTTTCCGCTAGGCCTTCGCTGGTTGCCGCCGGCGCCGTGCCCATCGGAACCGCAGATGCCGTCTGGCTGGCTCCGCATTTTGGACAGAATGCCGCGCCGCCCACCTCTGTTCCACACGCTTTACAGAACGCCATTTGCTAGACCTCCGGGAGGGATATAATGCGCCGGAGCGTAACAAAAGAGGACCCCTGGCGCAATGCTTTATCCTAGCGGCGGGCAACGTTGCGGTGACTCACAATTCAGGGCGACGCTCTTGTGGGTGACGGTCCCTTTGCCAAGAGTTGCGCCTCATGGCTGACGCACTGACGTCTACGCGAATCCCCTCAGCAAATCCCACGGCAGGGTCTCGCCTCTTTAATTGGCCGCGTGACACGACTGCCGCGGAGCGCCAGACACTTGTTGCGGGCGGTCTTGGCTGGATGCTCGACGCCATGGACGTGATGTTGTACTCCCTGGTGCTGGCATTTCTGATGCGCGAATTCGCAATGGATACGCGCACGGCCGGCTTTCTGAATTCCCTGACATTGCTCGCCTCCGCAATTGGTGGGTTGTTATTTGGGTGGATCGCCGACCGCATCGGCCGCACTCGCGCGTTAATGGCGTCCATTGGGTTGTACTCGGTGGCCAGCGCGGCATGCGGCTTCTCGCATTCCATTCAGGAGCTAGCGGTGTTCCGGTTTTTGTTGGGACTTGGAATGGGCGGCGAATGGACCGCGGCAGCTGCGCTCATAGCGGAAACGTGGCGGCCCGAACATCGCGGCAAAGCCTTAGGGCTGATGCAATCGTCTTACGCGATTGGTGAAGCGATTGCAGCGATGGTTGTTGCCGTGGTGTTGCCCCACTTTGGCTGGCGAGCGGTATTTTTCGTGGGAGTTCTACCGGCGCTGCTGGTCTTTTGGATTCGACGGTGTGTGCCCGAGCCGGCGGTGTGGAAAGATCGTGCAGAAACAGATCGATCTGGATTCTTTCGCCTGTTGGGTGACAAAGGAGTTTTTCGCGTGGGATTGCTGGCCACCGCGATGAACGCCTTCGGGATGTTTGGCTACTGGGGATTATTCACCTGGATTCCGGCTTATTTATCATTGCCAGTTTCGCAAGGAGGACGGGGCCTGAGCCTGGTCAAGACGACCACATTCTTTCTGGTGCTGTGTTTGGGAAAATGGCTGGGTTACGCGATGTTTGGATTCTTCGCCGATGCGTTTGGCCGCCGTAAACCTTATTTTATTTATTTGCTAATTGCCGCGGTGCTGACGCCGATTTATGGCTCCGCGAAGAGCGGCTTCTGGCTCCTGGTACTGGGACCATTCGTGGCTTTTTTTGGAACAGGATTTTTCTCGGGCTACGCCGCTATTGCCAGCGAAATATTTCCGGGCGAAATTCGCGCGGCGGCCATGGGGCTCAGCTACAACATTGGGCGCGGACTTTCTGCTGTCGCACCATTTGCTGTGGGGGCCTTGGCGCTGCATTACGGGATCGGCCCAGCTTTCTCGCTGCTGGCGGCGGCATTTTTTGTGGCCGCGATTCTGGCGTTGCTTCTGCCCGAAACTTTAGGGCGGGCGCTGACTTGATTGACAGCCGGCGATGTGGATGTAGTGGATGGTGCGGGAAGAGGGATTTGAACCCCCAAGGGCTTGCGCCCGGCAGGTCCTAAGCCTGCTGCGTCTGCCAGTTCCGCCATTCCCGCAATGTGTAGAGAAAGTTTATCATGCTAATTTATAGCTGAAGATACTGTTGTGTGTCTGGAGTCGTTTATGTCGCGAGATGTGCGCAGCCTGCTCGAACTCTACAATCCCAATAATCCGCTGGATCACGCGTCCACTATTCCGTCGCCTTGGTATTTCGATGCGGGGATTGCGGAACTCGAGCATTCCGCTGTTTTTGGCAAAAGCTGGCAGGCGGTAGGGCGCGCCGAGCAGGTTCAGAGTCCCGGACAATTTCTTACCGCCGATATCGCCGGCGATCCGGTCGTGGTGGTGCGCGGTGAAGACTCTCAATTGCGCGCTTTTTATAATGTGTGCCGTCATCATGCGGCGGCAGTGGTGACGGAAGCGCAAGGTTGCGCGAAGCAGTTTCGCTGCCCTTATCACGGGTGGACCTATGGGATCGACGGCGCGTTGAAAGGCATGGTGGAATTCGACGGCGTCTGCGATTTCGAGCGCTCCGCGAACGGACTGGTGCCTGTTCAAGTGGACACCTGGGAGAATTTTGTATTTGTGAACCTCGATCCGGACGCTGGTTCGTTGCTGAATTTTTTGGGCAGCATTCCGCCCATTGTGGCCCCACTACAATTGACAAAAAAACTGCGGTACTTCGATCGCCGCATTTACACTCTGCACTGCAACTGGAAAGTGTACGTTGATAATTATCTGGATGGCGGCTACCACGTTCCGCATGCACACAAAGGTCTAAGCAGCGTCATCGAGTACACGAAATACACCATAGAAAATTTTGAGCGCGCGTGTTTGCAGTCCAGTCCGCTGTCCTCGGACGTTAGTTCTGAAGCTGGAGTGGCTTCGACACGGCAAGGCCGCGCTTTTTACCTGTGGATCTATCCTAATTTTACGTTGAACGCTTACGAAGGAGTGATGGACACGAACGTGGTGGTGCCTTTAGCCGTGGATAAGTGCGCGGTGATCTTTGATTACTATTTTTCGGATACGTCTGCCGCGGCGGAAGCGCGGAATCGTGAGAGCATCGCCGTGAGCGAAAAAGTTCAAGATGAAGATATGGGCATCTGCGACGCGGTGCAGCGGGGTTTGGGCTCGCGCGCTTATTTGGCCGGGCGTTTGTCGGTGCGTCGTGAAGCGGGGGAACATCTTTTTCATCGCTTGCTGCACGCCGATTTGACCGGCGCGGTCAACCACTCCGAAGCGGCTGCGGACTAAATTTAAATCGATTTGTTGCGGGTTTTAGGCGTAATGGGTTTGCGCATGCGCGTGAATTGACGATGCGAGAAGCGTCGGCTTATACTGATGATTGGTCGCGAGTCTGTCCTTGCTTCGCTAAGCTCAATTGAAAGCCTGGATCGCTGGATTCTCTTGGCCGGGGGTGTTTGTGCTCGCCGATGACGGTCGCAGCGGTGTAATCTGTATTTATCACCGAGTTTTAGGTTTTGAAAGGCAACTTGTATGACTGAAGGCACCGAAAAAACCGCCGAAAGCACGGCGGAAAGCGCGAACCAAGCTGCTGCTGCAGCTACCTGCCGTCGCGAGCTGGACCTCGAGATTCCCGCCGACGAAGTGTCAAAAGCGATGGAGCGGGTGGCCAAGGAATTCGCCAAGGTGGCGCGGGTACCGGGCTTTCGGCCGGGGAAAGCGCCCATTACCTTGATTCGCCGCCGCTTTGCGGATGACATTAAGGGCGAAGTGCTGCAATCGCTGGTTCCCGAGCGCGTGGAAAAGGCGGTTACCGAGCAGAAACTTACACCGGTGTCGCAGCCGAAAGTCGAGCAGTTGGACTTCAATGATGGCCAGCCCCTTAAATTTCGAGCCGTGTTCGAGGTGCTTCCTGAATTTGAGTTGGGTAATTATAAGGATTTGCAGCTTGAGATGCCGGCGATGGACGTCGTGGATGAGGATGTGACCAAAACGCTCGAAGACATGCGCGAACGGGCCGCAGCGTTTGCTCCAGCGGAGGGCCGTGCTGTGCAGGACGGCGATTTCCTGCAGCTAAAGCTCACGGGCACACCCGAAGGGGAAGGCGAACCTCTGCAGGCTGACAGTGTTCTTTGCCATATCGGCGCGGAAGAGACGATGGCGCCGTTCAACGAAAATCTGCGCGGGGTGAATATCGGGGACCACAAGGATTTCGACGTTCCGTATCCCGCCGACTATCCAGATGCGAAGCTGGCGGGGAAAACCTATCACTACTCCGTGGATGTGCTGGGCATCAAAACGAAGAAGCTCCCCGAGCTGAATGATGAATTCGCCAAGGACGTCAGCGACGCCACCACGCTGGACGAACTGAAGAAAAAGATTCGCGAAGGTCTGGAGCACCAGCGCGACCACAAACAGAAAGATTTGTTGCACGAAAAAGTTCTGGGGGAAATCGTCAAGCTACACGACTTCCCTGTACCGCAGTCGCTGGTCGAGCATCAGATGGATGTGCGCCTGGAGCGAGTAGTCAGGTCCCTGGCGCAACAAGGTGTTGATCCGCGCGCGGTAAATATCGATTGGGTATCGCTGCGTAAGCGCAATGAAGACCGCGCCAAGGACGATGTGAAGGCCGAGCTGATCGTCGACCGCATCGCCACGGCGGAAAACATCGATGTGACCGAAGAAGAAGTGGAGCACGAGCTGCATCATCTGGCCGGGCACAGTAACGAATCGGCGGAAGCAATTCGGGCTCGTTTGACAAAGCAAGGTACGCTCGATAGGATAAAAGCTAAGTTGCGGAGTGATAAAACTCTCGACTGGCTCGCGCAAAATGCTCGGGTTAGCACCACTAAAGCGGCCGCCGCGGAAGCGAAGTAACTTTCGAATTACGCCAAGCGGTCGGCTGGCGCGGCAGTTGACTGAAGCCTAATCTTATCGTTCGCAACCGCAAACACTCAAACCAAACAATGAAAAACGTTAACGATCCAGATTATCGCGCTACCACGCTTGTACCCATGGTGGTCGAACAGACCAGCCGGGGCGAACGAGCCTACGATATTTATTCGCGGCTCCTGAAAGAGCACATCATTTTTATAGGCACGCCGATCGACGACCACGTCGCCAATCTGGCTATCGCGCAAATGCTTTTTTTGCAGGCGGAAGACCCTGAAAAAGACATTCAGATTTACATCAATTCCCCGGGCGGCTCTATCACCGCGGGTTTCGCCATTTATGACACCATGCAATTCGTGAAGCCCGACGTAGTGACTACCTGTGTCGGTCAAGCGGCGTCCATCGCGGCTGTGCTGCTGGTTGGCGGAGCGCCAAAAAAAAGGTTCGCGCTGCCCAACGCGCGCATCCTGATTCACCAGCCGTGGATGTCTGGGCTAGGCGGTCAAGCCACGGATATCGACCTGCATGCCAAGGAAATCCTGCGCATGCGTATGGTTATCAACAAACTTATCGCGCAACATAGCGGACAGAACCTCACGCGCATCGAAAAGGATGTAGAGCGCGACTTCATCATGAATCCCGAGCAAGCCAAGGAATACGGGATGATTGATGAGATCATCTTCAAGCATCGCTAGCCCCGCGCCAGGGTCACCATCCGGCGCGCCTTTTGATGCCAAACTTGTACCAAAAAGTTAGCAAAGTTTTACCTTTCTATTTTGCTTCGGAGATAAATCGGCCTAGAATGTGGGTAGGGTACTCCGTCGAAGCTTCGGCGGAGACGAGGCCTTCACGCCAGTGAAAAAATTCAATCCAGAAGAGCCGCTGCGCTGTTCCTTCTGCCATAAGACCCAGGAACAGGTCGAAAAGCTGATCAGTTCGCCTTCCGACTATCCGCGCGCCTACATTTGTAACGAGTGCGTGGGTGTGTGCGAAACGATTTTAGAAGACGAAAAGCGCGAGCAGGCTACCGCTCCGGCCAAGCGGCTTCCGCGCCCCCCGGAGATCAAACAATTTCTGGACGGATATGTGATTGGGCAGGACCGGACGAAGAAGAAATTGGCTGTCGCGGTGTACAACCACTACAAGCGGATTTTCCTGAACAAGCAGCCGGGAGATGTGGAACTCAGCAAGTCCAATATTCTGCTCATCGGGCCGACCGGTACCGGTAAGACGTTATTGGCCCAGACGCTTTCGCGCATGCTGGATGTGCCGTTCGCTATCGTCGACGCGACCACGCTTACGGAAGCGGGCTACGTTGGCGAAGACGTAGAAAATATTATTCTGAAGCTGCTGCAAGCCGCCGACGGCGACGTACAAAAGGCTCAGCAAGGCATCATCTATATAGATGAGATCGACAAGATCGCTAAAAAGGACGAGAACCCTTCGATTACGCGCGATGTGAGTGGCGAAGGCGTGCAACAGGCCTTGCTCAAGATTCTGGAAGGCACCGTGGCTAACGTTCCTCCGCAGGGTGGACGTAAGCATCCGCACCAGGAATTTACGCCTGTCGATACCACCAATATTTTGTTTATCTGTGGTGGCGCATTCGTCGGATTGGAAAAAGTTATTGAGAAGCGCGCTGGACGACGCTCGCTGGGTTTCCACACGGACGCTTCTACCGCGGCTCCGCAGCGGCGCAATACGGAATTGCTGGAGCATGTGCAGCCGGGCGATTTGATCCGCTACGGGCTAATCCCGGAATTCGTCGGGCGGCTTCCCGTAGCAGGGGTGATGAACGATTTGGACAAGGCCGCGCTGGTAAAAATTTTGACCGAGCCAAAGAACGCACTGCTGAAGCAATACCAGCGCCTCTTTGAATTTGAAAATGTGCGCTTGCGGTTTACGGACGACGCGCTGGAAACTGTCGCCGAGCTGGCGATGCAGCGCAAAGTTGGCGCGCGCGGCCTGCGCATGATCCTCGAGGATTTGATGCTGGAGCTTATGTACCACCTGCCCATGCAGCGCAAGGTGCGCGATTTTGTGGTGACCGCGGAGATGGTTCGGACCCGCGAAATCAACTGGAGTTTACTCGAAAAGGCTGGTTAGCTTTTTGGCATCACGCTGAATCCTTTGCCAGTCCGAGAAGTGAATCGCGTTAGAATTTGACGCGACGTTTATGTCAGGGGCCCCATGTTCAATCGGGAAAAACAGGAAATGAAGCGCGTACCGATGATGCCGGTGCGCGATATGGTCATCTTCCCGCAGCAGATGACGCCGTTCATCGTCGGCCGGGAAGCTAGCGTCCGCGCGCTTGAAGAAGCTCTGGCGGGCGACAAGAAAATTTTTCTTTCTACGCAGCACGACGCTTCGGTGGACGATCCCAAGCCGGAAGAGATTTACGCGGTGGGAACACTCGCGAATATCGTGCAGAGCGTAAAGCTGCCCGACGGAAACATAAAAGTTCTGGTGGAAGGGGTGGAGCGAGCGCGCTCCATCAGTATCACCGCGGAAGAAGGGTTTTTCCGGGCGACCGTGCGGCTGCTGAATGCTCGCGTCGAGCCGTCTCCGCAAGTGGAACAGATCGTTCAGAAGATTACCGGGCTGTACGAACAGTTCATCAAGCTTTCGCAAAGCCTGAATTACGACACCATGATTGCCGCGGCGCGCGTCGATGATCCTTCGCGATTATCCGACACCATTGCCGCGAACTTGCAATTGCCGGTGGACGAAAAACAGGATTTGCTGGAAACCGTCGATCCCGTGGAACGGCTGAACCGCATTGGCGACATCCTAGAGATCGAACTTGAAAAGTTGAACGTCGATCGCAATATCAATACCCGCGTGAAGCGGCAGATGGAGCGCGCACAAAAAGAGTACTACCTCAACGAAAAGCTCAAGGCTATTCAGAAAGAGCTTGGCCGCGGTGAAAAAAGCGAGATCGACGAGCTAAAGAAAAAAATCGATACCGCCGGCATGTCCAAGGACGTGCATGAAAAGGCCATCCAGGAGTTGAAGCGCCTGGAACTGATGCCGCCGATGTCCGCGGAATCTACTGTCAGCCGCAACTATCTTGATTGGCTGCTGGCGGTGCCGTGGAAGAAAAAATCCAAGGAAATACGCGACATTCTGGCGGCGGAGAAAATTCTCAATGAGGAGCACTACGGCCTGGAGAAGATAAAGGATCGCATCCTGGAGTTCCTGGCAGTTCGCCAGCTAGTCAAGAATCCCAAAGGCTCGATTCTCTGCTTTGTTGGCCCTCCGGGCGTGGGCAAAACCTCGCTGGCGATGTCTATTGGGCACGCTACCGGACGTAAGTTCGTGCGCGTTTCATTGGGCGGCGTTCGGGATGAGGCTGAAATTCGCGGCCACCGGCGCACCTATATCGGCGCGTTGCCGGGCCAGATCATTCAGATGATGAAGAAGGCCGGCACGATCAACCCGATTTTCGTTCTTGATGAAGTGGACAAAATGTCCACGGATTTCCGCGGAGATCCTTCGGCAGCGCTCATGGAAGTGCTCGACCCGGAACTGAATAACGCCTTCACCGATCACTATCTGGACGTGGAATACGATCTTTCGAAAGTAATGTTCGTTTGCACCGCAAATGTCCTGCACACCATTCCGCAGCCTTTACAGGACCGCATGGAAATTCTGCGCATTCCGGGTTATACCGAGCAGGAAAAACTTCAGATCGCCAAGCGCTTTCTGGTGAAGCGCCAGCGCGAGGCCACCGGTCTACAGGAAAATAATCTGTCGTTTACCGACGACGGTTTACTACACATCATCCGGCACTACACTCAGGAAGCTGGAGTGCGCAATCTGGAGCGCGAAATTCAAAATATTTCCCGCAAAATGGCGCGCAAGGTGGTGACCGAGGGTCCGAAGGCGGGAGTAAAAGCGGAAATCGTGCCCGCCAACGTTAACGATTATCTGGGCGTTTTGAAATACCGCGAATTCTGGTTGGAAAAGCAGAACGAGATCGGTCTTACTACCGGCCTCGCCTGGACCGAAGTGGGTGGCACGGTTCTCACCACGGAAGCTACCTTGATGGAAGGCAAAGGCCGGCTCACGCTGACCGGCAAGCTGGGCGATGTTATGCAGGAATCGGCGCAAGCGGCGATGAGCTACATTCGCTCGCGGTCGGCTTCTTTCGGGCTGCCGAAGGATTTTTATCGCAACATCGATATTCACGTACACGTGCCCGAGGGCGCCATACCCAAGGATGGGCCGTCCGCGGGGATCACTATCTGCAATTCGATTGTCAGCGCCTTGACACGTATCCCGGTACGCCGGGATGTCACCATGACCGGGGAAATCACGCTTCGGGGAAAAGTTCTGCCCATTGGCGGGGTCAAAGAAAAACTTCTTGCGGCTCATCGAATGGGCTTGCGTACGGTACTGCTTCCGAAGGACAATGAGAAAGACCTGGCGGAAATACCGCAGGAGATCCTCTCCAGTTTGACGATCCGATTTGTAGAAACCATGGATGAAGTTTTGCAAGTTGCTCTTGAACGGCTGATTGTGCCGATTGAGCATCCCGCAGTTGCACCCGTGGCTGAACCATTCGTTGCCGGTGCTGAGAAAGACACAAGTTTGACCAACTAAAAGCGCCACTGGACTGCGGTTAGCGTTCGGGCTTTCGCGAACTGTGATGCTGGTTAAGTAGCGCTTCCGGTTGAAGATAGTCTGGTTTGCCTCCCTGGCCGAGTGCCGTGTTTTTGCCAGTTTGTGCGCCACCTCGTAAACAATCCGGATTTTTCTAGGTCAATTTTCACCCATAAAAGTTAAGGACATATGAAAGAAACAAGCGTCGAAGGAAGCAATCAGATGAGCATTAGCCTTGCCGAGCTCAAAGAAAAAAATATTACCGACCTCGCCAAGATCGCCAAGGAACTGAACATTCCGGGCGCCAGCGGCATGCGCAAGCAGGAGTTGATTTTCCAGATCCTGCGCGCACAAACAGAAAAGAACGGCTTGATCTTCTCCGAAGGCGTGCTTGAATGCCTGCCCGACGGATTCGGCTTTCTGCGCGCGCCGGAATACAACTATCTTCCGGGGCCAGACGATATTTATGTTTCGCCGTCGCAGATTCGCAAGTTCGATCTTCGCACCGGGGACACCGTCTCCGGCCAAGTGCGCCCTCCCAAGGACGGCGAGCGCTACTTCGCATTAATCAAAGTGGAAGCCGTAAACTTCGAAGACCCGGAAGTCGCGCGCAACAAAATTTTCTTCGATAACCTGACGCCGCTCTATCCACAGGGACGGCTGAAAATGGAAACGACCAAGGAAAATATGACCGGGCGTGTGCTGGACTTGCTGTGCCCCGTAGGCAAGGGGCAGCGCGGCTTGATCGTTGCTCCTCCGCGCACGGGGAAGACCATGATGCTGCAATCCATGGCCAATTCCATCACCGTCAACCACCCGGAAGTTGCGCTTATCGTGCTGCTGATCGATGAGCGTCCGGAAGAAGTCACGGACATGCAGCGCACGGTAAAAGGCGAAGTGATCAGCTCGACTTTCGACGAAGCGCCACAGCGGCATATTCAAGTTGCGGAAATGGTGTTGGAGAAAGCCAAGCGGTTGGTGGAGCACAAGCGCGATGTTGTCGTTCTTTTGGACAGCGTGACGCGTCTCGCGCGCGCTTACAACGCGGTGACACCGCCGTCAGGCAAAGTGTTATCCGGCGGTATTGATGCTAATGCACTGCAGCGTCCGCGCCGTTTCTTTGCCGCCGCTCGCCACGTCGAAGAAGGCGGCTCGCTTACCATCATTGCCACCGCATTGATCGACACCGGCAGCCGCATGGATGACGTCATCTTCGAAGAGTTCAAGGGCACCGGCAACATGGAAATCAATCTTGACCGCCGGCTGTCTGACAAGCGCGTCTTCCCGGCTATTGATATTCAGCGCTCCGGTACACGTAAGGATGAAATTCTGCTTCCGCCAGAGGAACTTAGCCGCATCTGGGTGCTGCGCAAAGTGCTCAGCCCGCTATCGACCGTGGAAGCCATGGAGTTGTTGCTGAGCCGGCTGACCAAAACGAAGTCCAACTCTGAATTCCTCGGGTCGATGTCCGCACCTACGTAGTTTGGCACGAAACAAATTCGAACACCGTTGCCGCGTCGCCGCGCAGTTTTGCCTACCCGCGACCAATTCAGGTACCCCTAATTTGGCGTAGCTGCCATCCAGTTTTCCATGTGAGCGCTTAACACGTTCAGGGGCAGGGCGCCATTTTCCAGTACGGCGTCGTGAAACGCGCGCACGTTGAATTTCGCGCCTTGGCGCTTCTCTGCTTGCGTACGCAGCTCGCGGATTTTCAGTTGGCCGAGCTTGTACGCCAGCGCCTGACCCGGCCACACGATATAGCGATCGACCTCCACGGTAATGTCCTGATCGGTTTTGCCGGTATTGTCTTTAAAAAATTGGATGGCTTGGTCGCGCGTCCAGCCTTGCGCGTGCATTCCGGTGTCGACCACCAGGCGCACCGCGCGCCACATTTCATAACTGAGCTGGCCAAATTTTGAATAGGGATCCTTGTACATTCCCAGTTCTTCGCCCAAGCTTTCGCAGTACAGCGCCCAGCCCTCCACAAAAGCCGAGTACCCTGTGTGCTTGCGAAATTCAGGCTCGTTTTCCAATTCCTGCGCCAGCGAAATCTGGAGATGATGGCCCGGCACCGATTCGTGCAGCGAAAGAGCTTCCATCTCCCATTTCGGACGCGCGTGCAAATTGTAAGTGTTCACAAAATAATAACCGGGCCGGCCCACATTAGGGGCGCCCGCTTGGTAGTACGCTGTGGTTTGAGACGGCGCTTTAAAATCCGGTATGGGCGTCACGCCATAGGGCAATCGCGGCAGTTTGCCAAACAAGTGCGCCAGCTCCGGATCGATTTTCTTGGCGATGATGCGGTAGCCGTTGACTAAGTCATCGGGCTTATCAAAATAAAAGCGCGAATCGTTGCGCAAAAATTCGGTGAACTCATGGAACGCTCCTCCAAAATTCGTCGAAGCAATTATCTTATCCATTTCAGCTCGAATGCGCTTCACTTCAGACAAGCCAATTTCGTGAATCTGTTGCGGAGTCAAATTTGTCGTGGTCTGCCAACGCACATGAAACGCGTAAGCTTCTGCTCCTTTGGGGAGCGCCGTAGCCGCGATCGATTCACGGCAAGCCGGCAAATAACTCGACGCGATGTAATCGTGCAATTTCTGAAAGGCGGGCGCCACACGCGCGCTGTAAATTTCTTTCGCGCGGTTGGTCAGCCTCGTGCGTTCGTGCTCGGGGATTCCCAGTGGAAAAGTTTTGAAGGGCTCCAGCAAAGCGCTGGCCAGCGGGTTGGCAGGGATCAGGTCGGCGATTTGCTTGGGAACATCGCGCAGCATTAATTTCGGCGGCGTATATCCGCGCTTCAGGCCTTCTTCCAGCAAGGCTTGTTCTTGTTCGACTAAAACCGGCAGGGACTCGAGCCTGGCCAAAATGTCTTCATAGTCGGCCACCGACCTGTTGGGCATGGTGGAGATGGCGTCCGCAGCCTCTTGTTGGACACCGCTCATCTGATTTATCGGCATCCAGAGATTCTGCGGCACTACATTGCGGAACGGCAGCGGGTCGTCGCCAAACTGCAGCCCTTCTTCCGCGGTGTTCAGCAAATCGGAATACAAATCGTAATTAATCTGCTCGGCATGCGGAAGGGAGTCACGTGAAAATGCTTTTAACGCGGCGGCGCTGTCATTCAGATGTTTCTTACGCGCTTCGATTCCGGCGGGCGAATCGTCACGCCACCGCCGGTTCTGGCCTGGAAAACCCGCGGCCGTCGCCTGTTCAGGATATTCCACCATCCAGCGCTTCCAGTCTTCTTCGAGGTAACCGCGAAATTCTCGGCTCACATCATTGTCGCTTCTGGATTCAGCCCCGTTTTTTTCGTTTGACGCGCCTTGTGCCAACAAAACCACCGGCATGGCCAGGAATGCGCCACCGATGCTCAGCGCAACCATCATTAGTAGTCGTATCATGCGGTCGTCCCGGCCTTTGCTGCTCTGGCCTCGCGTTCTTTCACCAGCATCACGATTATTCGCGCGGTTTCCTCAATGCCCATGGCGGTGTTGTCCACCAGCACCGCGTTCGCGGCGCGAACCAATGGCGACACTTTTCTCTCGCGGTCCCGCAGGTCGCGTTCGCGAACTTCTTCGACTACTTCCTGCAGCGAAATTTTGTCGCCCTTTTCCTGGTGTTCTTTCCAGCGCCGTTCGGCGCGCACTTCCGGCGAAGCATCAAGGAAAATCTTCAGTTCGGCATTGGGAAATACCACCGTTCCGATGTCGCGCCCTTCCATCACGATGCCGCCGCCAGTCCCGGCTCGCTGTTGCTCGGCGACCAATATTTCACGGACTTCCTGGATGGTTGCCAATCGCGAAGCCGCCTGCGCGACCTCCTCGGTGCGAATATCGTCGGTTACTTCCACGCCATCGAGAAAAACACAGTTCTTGGCTCCGGCCGCTTCTTGCGCCGGGGTCGGCCGCTTCAACTCAACGTGTGTTTCACGCGCAATCGCGCTGAGCGCCCTTTCGTCGCTAAGTGATATTCCTCGACGCAGCGCTTTCAGCGCCACGGCGCGGTACATCGCGCCGCTATCCATGTACAAATAGCCCAGCATGCTGGCGACGCGGCGCGCCAAGCTGCTTTTGCCCGAGCCCGCCGGCCCGTCAATGGCGATGGTCAGTTTTTGCATTTTGTTGGAAGGCGCACACCGCGGTGGCGCGTTTCATGTGAGAGCCGCTGATTATGGACATTCGATTGCCGGGATTCGCAATTGCAAAAATGGGGTTCAATAGCCCATGATGTTATAACCGCAATCGACGTAAATTGTCTCGCCCGTAATTCCAGAAGCAGCTTCGGATAGCAAAAACGCGGCTGTTGCTCCGACTTCGGCCGGATCGACATTGCGTTTCAGCGGAGCGCGCTCAGCATGGGACTTCAGCATGTCGCCCAAACCTGAAATTCCGCGCGCCGCAAGCGTTTTGATAGGTCCCGCGGAAATGGCATTGACGCGAATATTTTGTGCTCCCAGATCATTGGCAAGATAGCGCACGCTGGCTTCGAGCGCGGCCTTGGCCACGCCCATCACGTTGTATTTGGGGACTACTTTTTCCGCGCCGAAATAGGTCATGGTTACGATGCCGCCTCCCTGCGTCATCAAGGGAGCGGCCTCGCGTGCCACGGCAATCAGCGAATAGACGCTGACGTCGTGGGCAATGCGAAAACCTTCGCGGGTGGTGTTCAGAAATTCGCCGCTCAGTTCCGCGGCAGGCGCAAAGGCCACGCTATGCACGACGGCCTGCAGCGTACCGTATTTTTGTTTTAGTGATTCAAACAATTTCGCGATCTGGTCGTCGTGGGAGACGTCGCACATGAATCCGGTAGCGTCCGGAAGCTCGTCGATCAGGCCCCTGGCTTCCTGCGCCAGGCGCTCGTTTTGGTAGGTGATAGCCAGCCGCCAGCCAGCCTGCTGCAATTTCTGCGCGATGGCCCACGCGATGCTGCGCTTGTTGGCCACTCCAAAAATAACGGCGGTCTTCTGCGTGTCGGTCATCCTTCGCGTTCACCTCGCGTGCTCAATTGTTCGTGTGTGCGGTTTGGCGCACGTTTAAAATCGTCGTGCGATGGAATGTCATATCCTTTGAAATGCGCGCTCGATTTCCTTCACCGAGTATCGCAACACCACCGGCCGTCCATGCGGACAGCTCATGGGACAATCCGTTTTCGCAAGTTCCGCCAGCAGCCACTCCATTTTGGTTTGATCCAAGGGCATATTTACCTTGATGGCCGCGTGGCACGCGGTGGAAGCAGCGATCTTGGCTTGCAGCGTTTCGATGGAAATGGCCGCATTCTCCCGCTCAATTCCGTCAAGAATTTCCGTTAGGAGTTTTTCAGCATCGCTCGCGGCAATTCCCGCGGGGACCGCCTGGATGGCTACACTTCTTGGTCCCATCGGTTCGACTTCAAAACCATTGGCGGCCAGTTCTTCGGCGATTTTTTCGTAGATTACAATTTGTCGCGGCGCGAGTTCGATGACCATGGGCATCAGCATGCGTTGCGCTTCGATTTTTCCGGCGCGGCGCGCCGCTAAGTGTTGCTCGAATAGTACGCGCTCGTGCGCAACATGCTGATCGACCAGCCATAGGCCGCCGCCATTCACGGCCACGATAAAACTCGAGCTCACTTGACCCAACGGTTTCAGATCGGAGATCTGATCTGGGCGCGGAAGGCTGGCTGGCGCGTCGCCATTCGGACTCGCCAGGTTCGCGGCCCAATTTCCCACCGTCGCTCCACGCGTCGATCCTGGATCGGCGGAGAAGCCGCCCTGTCCGAATGCCAACCGCTGCTCGATGGGCCTGAGCGGCGCAGAAGTTAAATCAAAACCGCCGTCCGAGCCAACGCCGGAACCCATGCCGAAATCTTCCGACGCCGGAATGATGGCCCGTGGAATTCCCGATTGTCCGGTGCCGCCGCCGATTCCCTGCTCTCGCGTGGAAAATTCCGCGGTCGTCGCGGCCATCGAGATTCCCGCACCCGCGCCGGGCGTGCGCATCGACTGTGGGCCGCCCGCCGCCGTCGCGAAGCTGGCAATTGCGCGCGTACCTGTCAACGTCTGGCGGATGGTGTCGCGCGTAAAATCGTGAACGAATTGCGGACGCCGGAAGCGCACCTCGATCTTCGCGGGGTGCACATTCACATCCACTTCGTCATAGGGTATGTCCAGAAATAACAGCGTCGCGGGAAAAACACCGGCGGGCAAAATGTTGCGATAGGCTTCATGAATTGCGTGCAGGATCAGGCGGTCGCGCACGAGCCGGCGATTCACGAAAACATAAATTCCATTGCGATTCGCGCGTTGCACTTCGGGGCGCGAGGTGAAGCCGCTGACCGTCAACGTGGATTTTTCTTCTTCGGGTTCCAGCGCTGGCTCCGTGATGGCGGAACGAAATCCCGAGGTCGCGAAAGGAATCTCCGCGAGTTCGTCGAGTGCTTGCTTGCCAAAAAGCTGATATACGCGGTCGGCCAACTTTTCTACGGGAGAGCAATTGATAATTTCCTGTGTTGGGGTGGTCAGCACGAAGTGCTTGCTGGGATTCGCGAGTGCGTAGTGCGTCACCAGCGACGCGATGTGGCCTAGCTCGGTGGTGTCGGATTTTAGAAATTTTCTCCGAGCCGGCACGCTGTAAAAAAGATCACCAACACTGATTGTAGTGCCCGCTGCCAGTCCGGCCGGTTTGACTCCGAGCAATTTGCCGCCGGCAAACTCAACGCGGGTACCTTCCGCGTCCGCGGCGTCACATGTTTCCAGCGTAAGCCTGGAGACCGCCGCAATAGTTGGCAGCGCTTCACCGCGAAAGCCTAGCGTGGCGATGGACAGCAAGTCATCAGCGTTGCGCAATTTGCTGGTGGCATGCCGTTCGAAGGCCAGCAACGCATCGTCGTGGGTCATGCCATGCCCATCGTCAATGACGCGAATCATGCGGCGGCCGCCCGATTCCGTCTCCACGCGAATGGTACTGGCGCCCGCGTCCAGCGCGTTTTCCAGCAACTCCTTCACCACCGAGGCGGGCCGCTCGACAACCTCGCCCGCGGCGATTTTATTCGCCACCGCCTCCGCCAATATGCGAATTCGGGACATAAAATGTTTCAGCGGCTCCTGATCACGGTCTCGCGATTTGTCATGAAGCGCTTTCGATGATGCGAATCCCCAGCTGATCGAGTTGCTCTTTGTCCACTGTGCTGGGGGATTCGGCCATCAAATCAACCGCCGCAGTGGTTTTGCCGAATGCAATTACTTCGCGAATGGACTTTTCGCCTGCAAGCAGCATTACTACGCGATCGAGGCCAAGAGCAATGCCGCCATGAGGCGGAGTACCATACGTGAGTGCATCGAGAAAAAAACCGAAACGCCGCCGAAGTTGCTCTTCAGTCAACCCGAGCGCCTTAAACAACCGCTCCTGCACGTCCTGGCGGTGGATTCGAATGCTACCGGAGCCGAGTTCTACGCCATTCAAAACCAGGTCGTAACCCTTGGAGCGCACTTCCCATGGCGCGGATTCAAGTTTGTCCAAATCCTCGTCGACAATTCCGGTGAAGGGGTGTTGCGCGCTCACCCAGGTTTTGTCGGAATTACTCCATTCGAAAAGCGGGAAGCCGGTCAACCACAGAAATTTCCACTGACTTTTGTCGGTGACGCCAAGCGCTTCGCCAAGCTGCAAGCGCAATTGCCCGGCCACCAGCGCGGCCGCTTCCGTGCCTTTAATTTCTTCTTTCGCGGAGACGGCCACGATCAGGTCGCCAGTTTTCGCGGCGCAGAGTTCCGCGATTTTCTTTACGTTTTCGGGGCCGATCAGTTTCTCGACGGTGGAGGTCGTGCCTTCCGCGGCGAGCTTCACAAAATAAGCGCCGCGCGCGCCTGCGGCTTTGGCCTTATCCGTCAGGTCATCCAATTGTTTACGCGAATATCCGGCCGCGCCGGGGGCCGCGAAGGCAAAAACGTTCCCTTCAATCTGCAACTTTGATTTGGCTTCGGCAGGGAAAGCATCGGTGACTTCGTGGAGTTCCATGCCAAAACGCAGGTCGGGCTTGTCGCTGCCGTATTTTCGAACGGCATCCTTATAAAGCATGTGAGGAAATGGCGCTACGGCTTTGACTCCTGCTACCGCGCAAGCACGCACCATCAGGGTTTCGATTACGTTAAAAATATCTTCCTGGCGTGGAAAGGACATTTCCACGTCCAGTTGGGTAAACTCGGGCTGGCGGTCGGCGCGCAAATCCTCGTCGCGAAAACATTTCACAATTTGAAAGTAGCGGTCGAGTCCACTGATCATCAGGATCTGCTTAAAAATTTGGGGCGATTGCGGCAGGGCGTAAAACTGGCCATGATGCACGCGGCTGGGCACCAGATAATCGCGAGCGCCTTCCGGTGTGGAGCGCGTCAACACGGGCGTTTCGATTTCAAGAAATCCCAATTCGTCCATGGTGCGGCGAATTTCCAGAAATATTTTGTGGCGCAGCGCCAGATTGCGATGAGGATGCGGCCGGCGCAGATCGAGGTAGCGATAACGCAGCCGAGTCTCCTCGGCGGCATTGATGTCGTCTTCAATTTGAAATGGCGGGGTCTTGGCAGTATTTAAAATGTGCAGTCGTGTGGCCTGAATCTCAACTTCGCCGGTAGCGAGTTCTGGGTTGGATTTCTGCCGCTGGATCACTTTACCTTCGACAGCGACCACAAATTCCGAGCGCGCGTGTTCCGCCTTGGCATGGGCTTCCGGATGCGTTTCTTTATTGAAAACCACCTGCACGATTCCCGAGCGATCGCGAACGTCTAGAAACAGCAAATTGCCGAGATCGCGCCGACGCGCGACCCACCCCATGACGATCACATCGTGGCGGGAATCTTTGGCGCGCAAATCGCCGCAGTAGTGTGTTCTCTTCAAATTGCCCAGAAAATCCAGCAAGACTCTTTTCTCCTCGAAAATACTTAGATACCTAGGTCCCCTGTTGCGCGGCCGGCTTGGTCTCTCGCAGATACTCCAGCAAGTCGCTCTCGGTATATTTTTTCTGCGATCCGTCGGCCAAGGTCTTTAAGGTCCAGCCACCGGAGGAGACTTCGTCTTCGCCTAACACGAGCGCGTAGCGCGCTCCGAGTTTATCGGCTTGACCGAGCGCCTTGCCGAATTTTTGTTCGGTGGCCGGCAGTTCCACGCGAAAACCGGCTGCGCGCAGATCTTTCGCCGCTCGAATCGCCGTGGCGAAAGCTTTTTCGCCCATCCATGCCACGTAGACTTCAGGTCCCGTTGGCGCGGGGGCCTTCCCACTTTCCTGCAGCGATAAAATCAAGCGATCTTCACCGATGGCGAATCCAATTCCCTTGGTGGGAGGGCCTCCGAGCAACTCCACGAGGCCGTCATAGCGGCCGCCGCCGCAAACGGCGTTCTGTGAGCCCAAGCCTTGCGCAGTGATCTCAAATGTTGTGCGCATGTAATAGTCCAGGCCGCGGACTAGTCGCCAGTTTTCGCGATAAATTACTCCGCGCAATTCCAGCTGGCGCTTTACTTCGGCGAAGTGTTCGGCGCATTCGGCACAAAGATGCTCGGCCATGCGCGGCAACGTGGCGATGATCTCCTGCTCGTTTGGAAGCTTGGAGTCCAGAACGCGCAAGGGATTTGTTTCGATGCGGCGCTGGCTGTCGGGTCCGAGCTTGTCTTTCACTTTTATGAGCGCGTCGCGCAGGACTTCTACATATTTTGGACGGCACTCGCGGCAGCCGATGGAATTGATGTCCAGCTCCAGGCCCTGCAGTTCGAGTTTGTCGAAGAAGGTCATCACCATGTCGATGACTTCGGCGTCGATGCCGGGAGAATCATTTCCACCCAGAACTTCCGCGCCAATCTGGTAGAACTGGCGATACCGCCCCTTTTGTGGCCGCTCCCGCCGAAACATCGGGCCCATGTAAGACAGTTTCACCGGCTGGGGAAGCTGCTGCATGTTGTGCTCAATGTAGGCGCGGCAAACGCTGGCGGTCGCCTCGGGGCGTAAACTGATCATCGACTCATCGCGATCCTCGAAGGTATACATTTCCTTCGACACCACGTCGGTATCGAGGCCGATGGAGCGCGCGAACAATTCCGTTGGTTCAAAAATTGGGAGGCGGATTTCGCTGAAACCGAACGTGCCGAAAACCGCGTGCGCGGTTTGCTCGACATGATTCCAAAGGGGAGTCTCAGCGGGCAGCAAATCCCGCACGCCCTTAATGGCTTGAAATTTGCGAGGCTTCGCCGCGGGCTTGGATTGCTGTCCGGTTGCTGAACTTTCACTCAATTGCGGCTTCCTCACGATAAATATTTTTGTATTGCACGTAGCGCTTCGCGTAATCGGCAATCGAAGCGCGATCCGATTCCGTCAGCGAGCGCTTCACCTTTGCGGGCGCGCCCATTACCAGGCTGCCGGGCGGAATCACAGTGCGCTCGGTGACCAGCGTGCCCGCGGCAATAATGCTGCCTGCTCCAATTCTCGCGCCGTTCAGAATGATGGCGCCCATTCCGATCAGGCAGAGCGGTTCGATGGTGCAGCCATGCAGCGTCACGGAATGTCCGACCGTGACATCGTCCCCCAGCACCAACGGCCACTCGTTTCTCATGACGTGAAGCACGCAACGGTCCTGCACGTTGGTGCGCGCGCCAATGCGAATGTAATGCACATCGCCGCGAATAATGGTGCCGGGCCACACGCTGGCATCTTCGCCGATGGTTACGTCGCCGATAATTACCGCGGCGGGATCGATCCACGCGCTGGCAGCAATCTGCGGCCTCTTCCCCCGATAGACTCGAATGTCCGGAACTCTGGCCAATATTCCCCGTGGTTAGCAGCCAGAGATGCAAGGGCCGCCGTTAGCTTGCCTCTATCTTAATGGGGATTGTGTTTCGCGCAAAGAAATCGAGATTGCGAATGGTGAAGGGTGCGGCAGCGGCTCTCGAGACTCGCAAGTGGTTAGCTGTCAGGCTGGATGGAGTCAGAGAAAAGCACCCACCCTTTGCAAAAACCGAAAACCACAAAGGGTAGGCCACCCGAAGGCTCTAGTAATCTTAAGGGTGGGTCTCCCGGCAAGATGGAAATCGGCGACAACTAGTCGATTTGTACTTGCGGGCCGGTTGCGGTAGCGCCGACTTCCACAAGCCGCGCGGTCATTGCGCGTGCTACGACAAAGAGGCTTTTGGCGCCTGCGCCATCTTCGCCCAGGGCGGCTACCGGCTTGCCGGTATCACCCCCGACGCGAATGCGCGGATCAATTTCTATTTCGCCAAGGAGCGGCACGCCGTATTCCCTGGCGGTGGTGGCGCCATCACCATGACCGAAAATGTCTACGGCTTTGCCGCAGTGCGGACAAGAAAAGGTGCTCATATTTTCGACTACGCCCAACACTTCCACGTTTACCTGGCGAAACATTTCAATGGCCTTGCGCACGTCGGCCAAAGCGACCGTTGAAGGCGTGGTAACAATTACGGCGCCAGTTACGGCTACGGTCTGGATCAGCGTGAGTTGCACATCGCCCGTGCCGGGCGGCAGATCGATCAGCAAATAATCCAGTTCTCCCCAATCGACGCTGCGGAGAAATTGAGTGATCACGCTATGCAGCATGGGCCCGCGCCAAATCATGGGCTTGTCGCCGGGATTCAGGAGGCCCATGGAAATCATCTTGATGCCCTGGGCCATCACCGGAATGATGCGCTTGTCCTGCGTGGCTTGCGGTTCGGTGTGGGTGCCCAACATGATCGGCACATTGGGCCCGTACACGTCGGCGTCCATCAATCCAACTTTGTGTCCAAGTTTGGCAAGGGCCAAAGCAAGATTTACTGCGACGGTGGTTTTGCCCACGCCACCTTTGCCGCTAGCAACCGCGACGAGGTTTTTCACGCCGGGAATTGGCTGACGTACGGGCTGCTGCATCGGACCTGTTCCTGGCGGCATTTTATTTGATCCTTTGGAGTGGCTCTCGCGCCGGCAAAAATTATTTCAGTTCAGAACAATTCTCGTTCACGGTAATGGAATGAGCGACACGTCGCGATCAGACATTCGCGCCGTGACACTTCTTATATTTCTTTCCCGATCCGCAGGGACACGGATCATTGCGCCCAACTTTCGCGGCAGCGCGAACGGGCTTGGGGGCTTCGGCTTGCGCCGGGCCGGTTTGATATTGCAGATCGCGCTGCTGCCGGGCCTGCTTGCGTTCAATTTCGCGCGCGACGGAAGGCAAATGCTGCGGTTCGCGGTCGCCATCACCAGAAGCTCGCGCCGCGGCGCTAGCCATGGCGTTCCGCGCATCCGGCCTGGGGGGCCGCGGTGGTTCGGGACGCTGCTCCAATTGTTGCGGCTCTCCCTGCTGCACCTGGATGTGAAATAAATAGCGCACGGTTTCATTGTCGATGCGGGCCATCATGTCTTCGAAAAGAGTGAAGGCTTCCTTTTTGAACTCGACCAACGGATCTTTTTGACCGTACCCGCGCAGCCCGATGCCCTCTTTCAAGTGATCGAGCGAAAGAAGGTGATCTTTCCATTGGGAGTCCACCACGTCGAGAATGATGCGGCGCTCTAACCAGCGCATCAGGTCGGCGCCAAATTGCGTTTCCTTTTCCGCATAGCGCGTGTTCACCGCTTCGGCAGCGGCGTCGGAAAGCGCATCGTGGGTGAGCGTGCCGGGAACGGCACCAGCAGCTTTCGCGTCGATGCCAAACTGGGCATTCATTTCGGCCAGGAATTGCACGGTGTTCCATTGATCGGGATGCTGTTCGCGCGGGCAAAACGTGTTTACCAGCTCGCGGGCCACATCTTCCGCGATGCCCAGAACATAATCACGCTGGTCTTTGCCTTCGAGCGCTGAGCGGCGAATACCATAAATGGTTTCGCGCTGCTTGTTCATCACATCGTCGTATTCCAGCAAATGTTTACGGGCATCAAAGTTTTGCGCTTCCACGGATTTCTGCGCGTTTTCAATGCGCCGCGAAATCAGGCCGGATTCGATGGGCACGCCTTCGGTCATGCCCAGGCGGAACATCAACGCCTTGACGCGTTCGCCGCCAAAAATACGCATCAAGTCGTCTTCCAGCGAGAGGAAAAAGCGTGAGGATCCGGGATCGCCCTGTCGTCCGGCGCGGCCACGCAATTGATTGTCGATGCGGCGGGCTTCGTGGCGTTCAGTGCCAAGAATGTGCAAGCCGCCGAGGGCCACAACTTCGTCGTGCTCCGCTTTGCACTGGTCCGCGAACTGATTGTAAATCGGCTTCCATTGATCGGCGGGCACCTGGAAAATTTTGCCTTCGTGCTGGAACAGCACCATAGGCGTTACCGGCGCAGCGGCGCCGTTGCCGGCTCCATCGGCAGCGATCACTGCGGGCGCCGCGGCATAGGGCATAGCCATTTTATTTTTCAGGAAATAATCGCGGGTCATCTGCTCGGGATTTCCACCGAGCAGAATGTCGGTGCCGCGGCCGGCCATGTTGGTGGCCACGGTGACGGCTCCTTTGCGTCCGGCCTGCGCCACGATACGCGATTCGCGCTCGTGTTGCTTGGCGTTCAAAACCTCGTGGGGGATTTTTGCCGCTTTCAACAGAGCGGAAATCGTTTCGGACTTTTCGATGGAAATTGTGCCGACCAGTACAGGCTGCCCGCGTTCATGATAATGACGAATGCCGTTGGCGAAGGAATCGTCTTCCTGCATTATGCCGTTCACCACGGCGGTGAATTTTTCTTTTTCGGTGCGGTAAACGATGTCGGGATGCTCTCTGCGAATCAAATTGCGGTTGGTGGGAATCACCACGACGTCCAGGTTATAAATCTTGCTGAATTCCGCCGCTTCCGTTTCCGCGGTACCGGTCATGCCAGCGAGTTTCTTGTACATGCGGAAATAATTCTGGAAGGTGATGGTGGCGAGGGTCTGATTTTCGCGCTCGATCTTCACGCCTTCCTTGGCTTCGACGGCCTGGTGCAAACCGTCTGACCAGCGACGGCCGGGCATCTGACGCCCGGTAAATTCGTCAACGATGATGACTTCGCCGTTTTTGATGACGTAGTCCACGTCATTTTTGTACAGGGTGTGCGCGCGCAGGGCCTGATAGACATGGTGAATGGATTCCATGTGCGCGGGATCGTATAAATTGCCGAGGCCGAGCAGCCGCTCGGTCTTGCTGACGCCTTCTTCCGTGAGCGTAGCAGTGCGATGCTTTTCATCGATGGTGTAATCGATGTCCTGAATCAATTTAGGAATAATCTTGTCAATCTTGGCGTATTTGTCGGTGGACTCTTCCGAAGGCCCGGAAATAATCAAGGGCGTACGCGCTTCGTCGATGAGGATGGAGTCCACTTCGTCGACGATAGCGAAGTGATGACCGCGCTGGACACAATTGGCGAGGTCATATTTCATGTTGTCGCGGAGATAGTCGAAGCCAAATTCGTTGTTCGTGCCGTAGGTAATGTCCGCGTGGTACGCGGCACGGCGCTGCTGATCGTCCAAGTCGTGCACGATAACGCCAACGCTCAGGCCCAGCGCGCGATACAAAGGGCTCATCCACTCAGCGTCGCGGCGTGCTAAGTAATCGTTGACGGTAACGATGTGGACGCCGCGGCCGGCCAGCGCGTTCAAACAAGCAGGCAAAGTGGCCACCAGGGTTTTTCCTTCGCCGGTTTTCATCTCCGCGATTTTGCCTTCGTGCAGAACCATGCCGCCGATTAACTGCACGTCAAAATGGCGCATGTTCAGAAAGCGCCAGCCCGCTTCGCGCACCAAGGCAAATGCTGGCACGATGGCTGGCTCCAGAGCCTGCTGCATCAATTCGCGAAAAGTGGGTTCCGCGGGATCGGCGTCCTTGAGGCGCTCCTGTACCTGGGCCTTGAGCTCCGCAAAGCGCAGCTTCAAATCCTCACCGGATAGCGCCTTCATCTCGGCTTCGCCGGCGTTGATCGAAGCTATGAGAGGCTGCAGTTTCTTAACGTCGCGCTCGTGCTTGGTGCCGATAAATCGCGCGACGACTCTATCGAGTATTTGTGCTGCTTCCATGTAATGGTTCGCCGTTTCCTGACGGTTTTCTGCGTGTAGGTCGGAACAGAGCGCTACAGCAAACTGCGTACGATCATCTTATTCTAACTGGTTGGATGCATTCCCGCCAAGAATCGCAACATTCAGCGCCCAAACGGCAAGCTCGGTAAAACGAAGTGCCGGGACCATGTGTAGCGCACGCGGGGCGTGGATTCAGGGTCGATGCTATGGTGGCTTTGCGCTACGAGTAAACAATGGGCAGGGTGCTGGCCGAGGCGTTTTTTCGAACGTCTTATTTCATCAGCTCGTTGACTTCGTTGTAAGGAATATTGCGATCCAGGAATGTGTTGTAGGTACCCTTTTGCAGCAGTTCATCCGCTGCATCCCGTGCCAGGGCGAGTGTCGCGCGCATAATTCCAGAACCCACGCTCAACCGCGCTATCCCGATGCGTTGCAAGTCAGCCACCGGCGGCATCCCGGGGCCAGCCAAAACATTGAGAGGGCCCGGCACACTACGCACCAGCTGAGTAAGTGTGGCGATATCCGTGACACCCGGCACGAATACACAATCTGCGCCAGCTTCGCGATAAGCGTTCAGCCGACGCACCGTTTCTGCAAATCTAGTGGCAGGCTCGCCAACTTTGGCGAGATAGACATCCGTGCGCGCGTTGATGACCACGCGAACGTTGGCGTTGTCCCCTGCTACACGCGCCACTCGAATGCGTTCGATTTGGTGTTCCAACGCAAACAGCGGCGGCGAAGAATTTTCCGTAGCGTCTTCAAGATTGAACCCGATCGCGCCTGCATTAATGACGGCGCGAATCGATTCATGCAGGTCTTTTGGCGACGCCGCATAACCGGATTCTATGTCGGCGGTGACTGGCACATCTACCACCCGGGCAATACGCGCGATCGCCTCCATCATTAATTCCCGGGGCACTTTTTGGCCGTCCGCGTAGCCCAGCGTCGCGGCCATGCCTGCGCTGGTGGTGGCAATCGCTCGTGCGCCAGCTTTCACAAACAATCGCGCGGTTACGGCATCCCAGGCATTGGGGAGAATTAATATCGGAGGAGCCTGGTGCATGCCGCGAAAAGCATCGGCTTTGGCTTTGAGTGCGATCGCCATGGTTTGCTCGGCTTCTCCATGCCCTGAACAAACTGGCCACGAAGAAACAGTTCATGTTGTGTAACGTCTAAGCGGAAAAGTCTTTGCCGCGACCGGTATTATGACTAATTTGAAAACGATTGGACGGGTCTTTTTTGCGATTCCGATCGTAGTATTCGGCATTCAATACCTTAATTACGGACGATTCGCCCAGGGGTTGCCACCGGTGCCGCCATGGGCTCCTGGCGGAGCACCGGGAGCGTATTTGACGGGAGCTTTGCTTGTCGCGGCCGGCGTTTGCATCTTGGCGAACGTTCGGGTTCGATGGTCGGCCACTGTATTAGGTATGTTCTGTTTCGTGTGCGTCGTCGCGTTGCATACGATGCGACTACGCACGGTCATCTCTCAAGGTGGTGAACGCACCGGCGCCTTGGAGGCTTTGGCTTTGGCTGGCGCGGCTTTGGTGCTCGCGGGAACTTCATCTTCCGGGCTGGGGATTTTTCAACGGTGGCAACCGTTCACAGGAAGATTCGGCAAGGTTGGACTTTGTCTGTTTGCGTTTTCCATGCTGATTTTTGGCGTGCAACACTTCATGTACGCGGCTTACATCGCCACACTGATCCCGTCTTGGATGCCCGCGCACTTGTTCTTAACGTATTTTACAGGAAGCGCATTTATCGCCGCCGCGATAGCGATCACGAGCAGAATACAAGCGCGACTGGGAGCTGCGCTGTTAGGCCTAATGTTTCTTTTGTGGACGGTTCTGCTGCATGCTCCACGGGTGTTTGCTCATATCCACAACAAAGACGAATTGACCAGCCTGTTCGTCGCATTGGCGATGAGCGGTGGTTCTTTTATTGCCGCGGGAGCGGTATCAAAAACAAGGTAAGAGTCGCGCGAAACTAACGTGCGCGAGGGATGGATTTACCGGTCTGGAGTAGCGCTACGCCAGTCCGCGGGAGGGGCGGCCAAAGACCAGAAATCCGGAGCGGGCTGCTCAAATTCAATGCCCACTCTGGTTAGTCCAGCATTAGGAAGCCCGACGTAGACTACGTGGCCCTCCACTTCATCCCAGGTCTTTCGATTCAGTAACTGTACTTTTTGACCGAGGGAAACGCTAGTCTTCAGCGCCAACAACACACCATGAGCGCTGGCGCTCAATGTGAATGTTTCTTCGCGAAAATTCTGCTTGCCGCCGGTGCGCCCTTTTATAACCAGTGGCACATCGAGAGGAATTCTTTGGCTACGTCTATCTGCGACGGCGGATGGCATCTATTCACCTCTGCAGCACGGTCGGTGGTGGGACGAAGAATCGTAAGAAGCGGTTTCAGATTACCGATCCGCAAGCCAAGAATCTACTGTCCTTTGGTACCAAATAATAGCTGGTCATACGACGGTAAAATGGTGTCGTGGCGGTGCCGGATACTAAGACTTCTCTCAGATCAGCGGGCTATTGCGGGGTTGACTGGCGGCGCGGTGGTGATGGCGTCTTCTTCGATGGCGGGTGCGAGGCGGGTGAGTTTTCCGGCGAGCAAGCGACGATATTTGGTGCGCTCGTCGAGATTCATATCCACAATTTCAAAGGCCATGTCCTGTGCGCGGTAGTCGCGCATTAACGCGGTGGCTTGCAAGTTGCGCAAACCCAACTGCAGCTTCAGCTGGACCTGTGTGCCAGGCGCGAGATGGCGGCTGATGGTAGCCACACCGCCGCCCAAGCTGGCGGTTTTTATTTCCAGGCGGCAATTTTCTTTCAAGTTGGTGCTGACAGCGGTAAGCGGCTTTCTAAGGCGCACACGCGTATGCCGGCGTTGCCGAACAAATTTGGAGTCGGCTAACACGGTCAAAGGAGCAAGGGCCAGATCTTCATTTTCGATGCCGCTGTTGGGCAGAAATTCCTGCGCCCACGCGAGGTCAAGTTTTTCGAGAGCCTGCAGAGCGGCGATGCGCAATTCCTGCGAGTGCGTCCAGCCAAAGACTTTTTTCCCGCCGGCGATACGTTTTAGCGCAGCAATGGATTCGGTTGCGGGAATGCGGCCGAGCGCTTCGACAGCTTTGACGCGTAGGTATTGGCCGGAACCGATCGGCAAATCGCCATCGACAATGGTCAGCAAGCGGCCAAGGGCTTCGCGGTCACCAGTCACGCCAATTTCGTCGATGACCAACGGCATGACCAGCGGATCGACATAGTCCACAATGCTCAGCAAAATGCGGCAGCAACCGGTCGCTCCACTGCCGGAAATCTGACGCACGATGCGATCCTGGGCACTACGCGCAAAGTCCCTGATGCGGCCTGGGAGAAAAACTTCTACGGCTTGCGGATCCAGCCTGCTGAGCAAGCCAGCCATTTCAACAGCTTCGGTAACGGGTCCGCCGCGCATCGTACTGCGCAAATACTGCAGACCTTCTTCACCCAGATCGCCCGCCAGATTAGCGATGTTCTCCGCATCGTCACGTTGGCTGCAGCGATTGAAGCGCGCGGAAAGCTGTTCCATGGCTGGCTGCGGCAAAAGTTTTAAGACTCCCGTGAGGCCGGCAGCAACCTGACGAGCGCGCAATGCCTCATCGACAAAGTCGGGCACACGTTCTTCAATACCCATTTTGCCCCGTAAACTGCGCGCGATTCCCGGACGCTGCGCTTCAACGCCGTCCAGCAGTTCGAGGGCCTGCTCCATGGCGGAAAAGGAGCGAGTCGATGCGGCTTCCTGGCTGAGGCGCACGAAGGCGGCGCTGACTGTGCCTTGCACTTCCGCATCCTGTTCGATATTGAGGCGAAGGCCGACATGACGCAGCGCTTCGCCAAGAAGGTTTGGATCGGCCTTGGCATAAAGTCCCGCGAGCTCGGATAAACCGGCGGCAGTTTTTTTGCGCGCTTCGGCGTCTTCGCTGTCGGCACAGGAAGCATAGTTTTGCAAAATGTTGCTAGCTTCGGCGACATTTCCCTTTTCGAGCAGACCGGCGACGTAGGACTGCACGTTACGCGCCGGAATGCACCAGGCATCTTCGGAAAGCAAAACACTTTGCTTGCCGCTGTCGGGGACGGCGGCCCAGAATTGGCGGTCGAGGATTTCGCGGTGGGATTCCACGAGAATGCCCGCGTCGGTCATTTTATTTTCGTGTGCGCCAAGAATTTTACGGAGACTCTCAATCTCCTGATTCATGCGATCAAGCATCTGGCGGACGGCGCTGACTTTGACATCGCCGTGTTCGAATTGCTCCAGGGCGAAACGGATGGCGAGGTGTTCGGCCAACTGCACCAGCATGGTTTCATCGGGTTTGGTTTGCGTGGTTTGGGCCGCCAAACCGGCGATGGCCTGACGCAGCGTGGCCTGCGCGGTGCCCGGCAATTGCGCGATCTGTTGTTGGAATGTGCCGGCGCCGGCAATCCCACCTTGACCGGAAGCGATCTGACCAAAACTTGTGAGCGCGCCAAGAATTCTGAACATCTCAGCTTCACTGGGGGCGACAGTTCTTCGGTCCGAATAGCTTGGAACCAGGCCTTCTGGCACGGCTGCGCCTGCGGGAATCCAGTAACCACCCGCGTCACCCCCACGGAATGAAGTGGAAAGATCGTTGCCAGGGCCGGTTGCAAATGCCACGTCGGGATTACCAGTGCCCGGAACGCCGGGGCCGGTTGCCGTCGCGCCGCGTGCGGCTGAGGCTGTACCGGGGCCCACAGCTCCTGCAAATTTTGAGCCATTGGCACTGGAACCTTCGACGTGCGAGCCTTGCGCAGCGGTAATCAACTCCAATAATTTTTGGGGATCGTTGAGCCATTGCTTGAACTCGTCCTGGCTGGCATCGCCAAGCGAGGCAACAGCAAGCTGCGCAGCTATACTGGCGTCTTTCAAGCGCGCGTCGGTGGCAATGAAGCAGATTTCGTTGATGCGCACTCCGCGCACGCCCACGAGCGCGGACTTAAGTTGTAAAACCAGCTCGGCGGGCTTGGCTTTGCTGGTGGGAAAGGCACGCGCGAAGCGCCGCAATTCTTCGTGGGTCACCGCTGGAAAAAATTGAACGCTGGCAATTCCCGCGGTAGAAAGCAACAACGCGAACTGCCTCTCCGCGGGAGCGCCTTCGAGCGGGACACCATCAAGCAATAATTGCGAGCCGGTGACGCCCAGAAGCAGCCCAGACTCAGAGGCGGGAGGCATGGCCGCTTGCAGCTCACGCCAGGCGATGTCCAGATGCTCGATGGTGCGGACGTGGTCGTAACCGTAGAGGCGTGCAAACTTCAATAGAATATTGAGGCTGCGGACGAATGCACGGGCCGAAGCTGCATGTGGATCTATTTTCATGAGGGTTCTGGAGAGCCCCACAATAGGACTACCTACCTAGTACCCTAAGTTCCAGAATGGTCCCGTGCAATGGTACATAGGTCCTATGTGCCCAGCGGGTCAAGTAACGGGCAGGTGGCGAAGTATCCGGGTGGTTGCGCGGTTGATCGGAAAATACGTGGACTGCGGTTTAGTTCTTGAGGGCGATGCGGCCGCGGCGCCGGCTGCGATTGATAGGGGCAGCGGATGGCGGCAATGAGCCGAGTTCCAGGAGCAATTTCCTGAGCCGCGAGCGCTCTTCCAGGTCCATTTCCACGAATTCAAAAGCCATGGCTTGAGGACGGGCGCCGCGAACAATTGCTTGAGCCTTAATATTTCTTACGCCTGAAGCTATTTTCAAATTGAGGATCGACCCGGGCGGAAGGTTACGCTCGCCGGAACCAATGCCGCCGCCGAGGTTTAGCTCCGGGATGGATAGCTTGAAATTCTCCCGGAGGTTGGTGGTGGTGATAATCACGTTGCGAGAAAGTTTTAAGCGCGCGTAACGACGCTGGCGGATGACCGATGCGTTGGGCTCAGGGTCACTGGGCGCGAGGGCCAAGTCGCGGTGATCGATGTCGCAGTTAGTCACCTTTTGTGTGCCGAGAGGCGGGTTAATCAGGATTAAAGCCTGCGCAGCGGCGATGCGCAATTCACTGGGATAGGTCCAACGCCATAGTTGCTTGGCGTCAAGAATGCGCTCGAGGGAATGGCCGGCGCGCGTGGCGCGCAATCGTCCCAAGGCTTCAGTGGCCTTAACGCGAGCATAGCCTGGGGTGTGGTCGTCGTCGACGAGATGCAAGAGCTTAGTGATGCATTCGGGACGCCCAGACATGCCCATTTCGTCAATCGCCAGCGGGCGAATCGTGCTGTCGAGAAAATCGTAAAGGGCCACGAGCAAACGGGCGCGCTGCTCCGCAGGGACGGAAGACAGTTGACGGACCGCGCGATCATGCGCCCCGCGTGGCCATTGTTCAAGACGCGCAGGGAGCAATTGTTCCACGATGTCGGGGTCGAGTTGACTAAGGAGGCCGATAACTTCGGCAGCTTCGGTTGCGGGGGCGGTCTGCAAGGTTTCGATCAAACGATTGGTAGCGTCATCACCGAGTCCGCGAGCCATGTTACCCAGGAGTTCGCAATCCTCGCGGAATCCGCAATGTCCAAATCTGGTAGTTAGATAATGCAAGGTGGCCTGCGGCATTAAAGCTAGAATTTCGGCCAAGCCGTCGGGGAGCTGGCCTCCGCGCAGAGCCTCTTCGACGAATTCGGGGATGCGTTCCTCGGCACCGATACGGGGACGTAGGCTTTGTGTAGCACCAGGGCGCTGGATCTCAACGCTCTCTAGAGAGGCCAAGGCCTGATGAATCGCGGCGTAGCAGCGCTTGGCTGCAGCCTCCTGGCTAAGGCGGACGAAAGTCGCGCCGACGAGCATTTGCAGTTCGGGCTCGCGTTCCACGGCAAGCTGGTTCCCGGTGCGGCGGATAGCGTCCATCAGCGCGCTGCCGTCGCCGCTGCCATAAAGCTCGGCGAGATCGGAGATGCCAATCGCGGCCGTCCTTCGGGCTTCGGGCGCGTCCATGGCGATACAAGAGACGTAATTCAGAAGCACTTCGTTGACGGTTTTTAGTTCGCCGCGACGAAGCATATCTTCCAGATAAACGCGAATATTGCGAGGCGGAACACACCAAGCCTCTTCGGAGGTCAAAACCTTTTTTTTGTTTTCTTCCGGCACTTGCTGCCAGAATTCCTGATCCAGGAGCTCGGTGTGGGATTGTACGGAAAGGCCAGCGCTGGCCATCATCTCTTCCTGGGTACCGAGTATCTTGCGTAAGGCTTCAATCTCTGCATTCATGCGATCAAGGGTTTGCTTGACGGCGTTGACGCGCAGTTCGCCGCGCTCGTAACTGTCGAGCGCGAAGCGAATGGCCACGTGTTCCGCAAGCTTGAGTAGCATGGGTTTGTCGGGCGCTTCGGTGGGCGCCTGGGCGGCCAAACCGGCAAGAGCCTGCTGCAACGTGAATTGTGCGCGAACGGGCATGGCGCTGAGCCGGGATTGAAATGTCGGCATATCCATGCGGGCATCCGGGCTCTTGCGCGACTTTCCAAGCTGCGAGAACAAACTTAGAACAGAACGTATTTCTTCCTCTGCCACGGAGTAAGTAGCACCCAGGGTCACGCCGGTGGACGGCAACATTGATTCAGGGGATCCAGACAGTTCCGTTCGCAGTAATGCGGAGGCGGACCGCCAGCGGCCAAATGTGGGAGGCTCGATGCCGGCAGGTTGCGTTCCCGAACCCCTTCCGCTGCCTGGGCCTAGGCCTGATCCGGTTCCACCACTTTCGCTACCTGATCCAGTTCCAGTTCCGCCACCGGTTCCGAATCCCCCATCGCCTCCACGGTCCGGCCCGAATCCGCCACCATTCCCCGATCCAGGTCCGCCACCTGAGCCAGTCCCGGATCCAGTGCCATGCCCAAGACCGAATCCCGGGCCCCTTCCATTTCCAGGTCCCGGTCCACTGCCAGAGCCGGTTCCTCCACCAGAACCGCTGCCGCGAGACTCCCAAAGATCATCGCCGCCAGAGCCTCGGGATGGGCCATCTCCCCCACCACCCTTCGAACCGGGAGTTCCTGGACCGCCGCCAGCTCCAGCTCCGCCGCGGGAACTCTCGGCAGCCAGAATCATTTGCAACAAGCGGCCGGGGTCGTTGAACAAGTCCTGGAATTTGTCGCCGGTGGCGCCCAGCACTTTCGCGGCAAGGTTTGCGGCGGTTTTTATTCCGGCGACCGAGGAATCCTCGGCAACGTAACGAATCTCATTTACCCTGATACCGGTTTCGCCAGCGAGAGCGGCTTTAAGGTGTTCCGCGAGGGAAGACGGTTTTGCGTTGCCAGTTGGAAAGGCGCGAACGAAACGGGCGAACTGCGATTGGGTAAGCGCAGGAGAAAAGTGGATGCTGGCGATACCGGAAGAAATTAGCAGTTGCGCAAAATTTTTTTCGCCAGCCGAGGTGCCGAGCGGCACACCATCGAGCAAAATTTGATTTCCGGAAGCGCCGAGCAAGAGCCCCGTACCGCCGCTTTCATCCAGGGCGCCGCGCAATTCTTTCCAAGTGGTTTCAAATTGAGCGGCGGTGCGCACATGCCCGAACTCATAGAGGCGAGCGAGCTTCAACAGAATGTTGAGGCTGCGAACGAAACTGCGCGAGCCACCACGCGTGTCGATGCTCATGGGCTTTGGCGAGGCACAGCTCCTCCTGAGTTCTACAGTAGGGTTTTCTGAGGTTGTAAGACAAGCATGGCGGCTGGCGCTGTGGCTATCTCATTAACCCGCCGGGAGCAAAATCGTGCTATGCGTAAACACTGCAACTGATTCTTAGAGTCTCGCCTAAATCACACCCCGTGGCCTTAAGCTCTGGAACGGTCGGCTTACAAAAAATGAGGCGTCCCAACCTCGGGGACGCCTCATTGTCCTAAATGACTGCTCAGCCTTAGTTAAAAGCGAATGGTGAGTCCAAACGCGATCTTGCGTCCTGGATTGCCCACCGTGCCGTTTTGGAGGCCGCCGGAAAAGACGGTTGGATCCGCGAAACCGGTTGTCTCACTGTGGAGCCCCGCATCGTCCAGGAAAGGATCGATGGAGAAATAGTTGGGGTGGTTGAACACATTCTGCATGGTCGCGTGAAACTGAGCTTTGAGGTTTTCGCGAATGGTTACGCTCTTGAACAATGTAAAGTTACCGATGTTAGTCCAGGAATCGCGCAAAGTGTTTCGTCCGACGTTGCCGAAGGGCGAGTTGAAAACGGTGTTCGCAGTCGCGGTATTTGCGATGAAACGGACATCTTTGCTCGTGACGGGCTTAGCTGAACCGTCGATGTTGAATTGGTTCAGGCTGATTAAGGTTGTGGGAGTAATTCCAGTTGGACAAGCAGTGGCGACATTGTCACATCCCAATATATCGCCGGCGTAAATACCGACTTGATTGACGGGCGCTGCCGGATTAGCAGCAAAAGGCCTTAATGCCTGGTCGACGGTACCATAGAAGGCGTTTACAAAGGCGTTGTCATAGTCGGGCCCCCCACCATTGAGAGCGAACTGGACTGGGGTATAAGGTTGGCCGGAACTGATGTAGTAGCTCCCGGCAACTGCCCATCCTCCAAGCATGTGCCCGACTATCCCGTGTTGTGCGCGGAACATCGGCAATTCTTCGGTAAAGGCAACGAAGAAGACGTGCGGGAAATCAAGGCCAGAATTGCCGTGCTCGGTGCCGGTGAAATTGACCTGGCTTTGCGAGAACGTTTGCGAGTTGCCAGCACCAAAGGTAGCGAAGATTTCACTGGCATTGTCGGTGGTCTTGCTGAAGGTGTAGCCGGCCCTCAGCGTTAATTGGTGCCGGATCTGATTTCCGCGCAACTCAAGTTGAAGACCG
Organism: Candidatus Acidiferrales bacterium; assembly: GCA_035603415.1. Classification (GTDB taxonomy): domain Bacteria; phylum Acidobacteriota; class Terriglobia; order Acidiferrales; family UBA7541; genus Acidiferrum. The sequence continues at coordinate 15,982 of DATNKL010000076.1, read as the reverse complement.
TTATAGTCGGAATAGGCGGTATTGGTGCGCTGACGCACGATCCCCTGGTTGCAATCCACGCGGCCGAGTTCGGGATGCGAGGTCTGTCCCGGTCCGAGAATCGTCGTGGGTGTGGTGCACGGAGTCAACCCAGCGGGAACCAGGTTGGGAAAATCCGCCAAGAGACCAGCGATGTTTGGATTCCCGTTAATCGATTGGAAGAGATCCAATGCGTGGTTCCCGACGTAGCGCGCTTCGAAGACAGCGCCGGAAAAAACCTGACGCTGCAATCCAAGAGACCATTCATGGGTCTTCTCGGGTCCGAAGTTCGGGGTGATGCTGGTGTCATTGAAGGTCCGTGGATCAAAGACGCCACGCACCAGAGCCGGCGCCAGATCGGCGCGATTGTTCGGCCCGGTCGGGTCGGCAAGTAAGTTATGTGTGCCAATAGGTGTGGAAGCGGCCGAGAGTGTCTGCAAAAAGACGATTGGAGCAGAGCTCGAGATGTTCAGGTAGATGTTGTAAAAAGGCGGATCATACGATAAGCGGTAGCCACCGCGTACTACCGTTTTTCCATCGTGCCCCATGAGGGCGTTATCGGGGGTCCAAGCAAAACCAACGCTCGGTCCCCAACTGTTCTTCGGCGCGGGAATGGTTGGAAAGATGGTGGCAGATGAAGGCACGGCGGGATTCCAAAGAGGATTAGAGCCGCTCTGATTATTAGTAGTGATGGTATGAAAGAGATTGGCAGGCTGCCCGTAATACGACCAGGTCAGTCCCAGATTCAAAGTTAAATTTTTCTTTACCTTGAAGTCGTCACCGAAGTAAAGAAAGGTGTCCTTCTCGCGAAAATCGAGTTCCGGATTGCCCTGCGCGACTTGGATGCGGTTCGGGGTGTCCAATCCGAACGTACCCCAATTCGTAAATCGATACGCACCGTTTATATTCGGAAGGAAAGCGTTCGGTGACCTTTGATATGTGAAGTTCACACCTGCCTTGAGCGAATGGCGCCCCCGGTAATAACTCCAGTTATCCTGGAATTGATAGGTGTTCACGATGCGCCCTTGCGGCGCGTTCGTAGTGGGACCGATGGGAAGCAAACTCGAACTGTTGAACGTGACACGCGCCAGTGCTTGGTCGACCTGCTGCGCAATGGGGACGGTGTTTCCGATCGAATTTCCACCGAAGCCGACGTTCACCCTTCCGTAGCTGGCGCGAAACTCGTTGGACATTCTGGTGCTGATGGTACGCACCCAGCTAAACCCATAATCCTGGGACAACGCAGGGACGTCCACCGGGTAACCGGCAGCAGGTCCGGCGTCGAGAGTGCCGAAAGCGTCATTGTTGAAAAATGTGGATTTATTATAAAGATAGCGACCATAGAAGTGGTTTTTGGCGGTTTGTAGATCCAGACGAACGGGGAAGTTATAGGATTTGGACCCGGTCGGAAGAGTGCGCTGCACTCCTGCGAATTCTACTCCGGTGCAACCCGTCAAATCCACAAGTTGCGGAGTGCCCTGCGGCTGGGGATTGCCGCCAGTGATGCCGTAGGGGCCGAACTTTTGCAGCGCTTGCAAACTGGGGGTGTTGCCGTAACAACCCACCATCGTGGTTATCCCCGCCGGAGTTGGGGTCAACAAACCGGTGCCATATAGTTGACTCTGCGAGACGATCTCGTCGTCGAACCCGCCAAAGAAAAACAAATGGTCTTTCCAGACCGGGCCGCCAATGGTTGCCCCGGTAAATTCGTCATTGAATCGTGAGGGCTTAGTTAGTCCCTCGAACCCCGAGGCAGTCGTTTCTTTCTGCACGTTCGAAAGAGCATTCAGAGCGGAGTTGCTCTCAGTGCCGTACACCGACCCGTGAAAATTGTTAGAGCCCGATTTGGTGACGATGTTGACGACCGATCCCGAATTTCGTCCGTATTCTGCTGAGAAATTGCTGGTGGTTATCTGGTATTCGGCCACGAATTCCGGGTCGGAAACGAAAAGCCCGGGCCCGGCAACAGAATTGTCGTTATTATTCTGTCCGTCAATTTGCTGATCGTTGTTGCGCCCCCGAAGGCCGTTTACCGCAAAGCCCACCCCGTTGGTATTAGAAAACCCAAGGTCACGATTGTTGACGACGCCGGGCACTGTAAGGGCCAAGTTGTCCAAACCTTGATTTTCCAGTATTCCAGGAAACGTGGTAAGGCTTTCGCTAGTAAATGAATTAGTAATCTGTGCTTCGGTGCTCTCCAGCAGCGGCGCAGCGGAAGTTACCTCCACGGTCGAAGTAACTTGGCCGATCTCAAGCTTGATCGATCCCATACCGCGGTCGGCACCGACTGAAACTATCACAGAGTCGAACGCAACCTTGTTAAATCCGGGTTTCGTAATCTCAAGGCGGTATTCGCCGGGTTGAAGCAGATTCAAGCGGAATAAACCGGAGCTGTCACTGGTGGTTTGGGTTTCCTGGTTCGTCTCTTTATGGGTGACCTGGACCGCAGCGTCAGCTACACCTGCCCCTTGGGCGTCCGTGACAGTGCCAGAAATCGAGCCATTGGAAACCTGGGCGTTAGTCGGCTCGGCAAACCCGCCGAAGACAGTAATTGAACACACCACAAGAAGAATCCAAAGTACGTGTTTCATCAGGTATCCCCTTATCCCCCGTCTCGGGGCAACACAATTGAAGGTCCGCTGTGGGGACCTTGCAACACAATGTATGCAACTAGCTCTCCAGTTCTTGCCGTTTTATATATCCGTATGCCGGGTACGCCAAGGTTATCTAACTCATTGATTTGTGACGTTTAGGAGAGACCGCAGATAGGTATCCTTATGTCACGAGATGGACACGAGCTATGGCTATTCCAAAAATTGTATTATTTAGTTATACATCTACGATAAACGGTGGATAGCCGACAGCTAAATCCACACTGGCCTATGCTCGGCTACCGTCTGATTTGGCGAAGCAACTGTCTATTGGAGGTGTAGCACGTGAATGCCATTCTGCTCAGGCAGCCAGGTCTTCCGATTGAACTGGACGACACCTGAGTCTTAAGTTTGAGGTAGCGAATCAACATTTTTTTTATTATTTGCCCGATCATTTTTTTTTCTAGCGTCGCAAAAATCGACAGCCATTTGTTCGGCCCAGAACCTCGCTGAGCCGGGTTTGTTGGAGATGAAGGCGCAATGGCCGCCGTGGTCGGGAGCGACCAGCGTAATCGCGGAATTTTTGTCGGCGCCGGCGGCGAGGATGGAAGAATAGGGCACGAAGGGATCGTCTTTCGCGGTGATGAGCAAGGTCGGAACACGCAACTGCGCGAGGATTCTTTTGGCGGACGCGGCTTCGTAGTATTCGTGGGCGTCGCGATAACCAAAGAGCGGGGCGGTGATGACGTCATCGAACTGGCGAACGGTGCGGACGGGAGGTAATTGGTTTTGTACGTAGCGCTGGGGCATGGAAATCGCTTTGCGGCGGTAGCGATTCATGAGGCCAACCACGAAATGGCGCTGATAAATCTGATTTTGCCAGCATTCCAAGGCGTCAGCACAAGCCGCGAGGTCCACCGCGGGGCAAACCGCGCAAATGCCGCGCAACGCCTGCGGAAAAGAATCCCCGTATTCGGCGGCCATTTTGAGTACTAGATTGCCGCCCATTGAATAGCCAACAAAGAAAATTTGTTTGAAGCCATCCTGATGGGCAAGCTCTTCGCAAACGGCGCGATAATCGGAACTCATTCCGGAGTTGTAGAGCGTGGGCGTCAGCGATTCGGTGCCGCCACAAGTGCGTTGATTCATGCGAATGGCGTTGTAGCCGCGTTTGAATGCGGCTTCGGCAATGCCGCGGGAGTAATCGGAATTACTGGAGCCTTCCAGGCCGTGAACGATTACGATCACCGGTGCATCCGAAGGTTTGCCCGGCTGCCAGTGACAGTGCGCCAGTAAACGAGATTCGGAATCGACCTGAAATAGGCGATCCTCGGGCGGCGGCAGGGAAAAAGTTCTCGGCCAAAAAACCGGAGCCACAGTCATCATATGCGCGCTGCGAAGAACGGGATGGGGCTCGAAATTTTCGAGAAATAGCGACATGCGTGGTTAGGCTCGCGATATCCACCACCTACAGTAACATGTATGGTGGTGGGGAGTTTTAGACAAGCCCTCGCAGGCTAACGTGGAGTTGGCCAACTTGACCCCAACTAGGCGTGCCCCTACAATGAAATATCCACGGTGAACAATTTCTTCGATTTGATGAATCAGTTTGAAGCCCAGCAGAAGCCTGCTGGGCCGCTTTGTTTTAGGGCACGTTTTTCGTAACGCGCTGGCTTTTGTTCATAAATTTCCTCTGTGAGGCTTGTGAATGAAGGATGGACCAATAGCTGAAGGTCTTACTTTCGATGACGTGCTGCTGCTGCCCGGGAAGTCCTCGGTGCTACCGGCGGAAGTGGATACGAGAACCAACTTCACGAGCAAGCTGGCGCTGAATATTCCGCTGGCGTCCGCGGCCATGGATACGGTCACGGAATCGCGGCTGGCGATTGCCATCGCGCGGCAGGGCGGAATTGGGATGGTGCACCGAAACATGACCATTGAGCGCGAGAGCGAGGAAGTCGATCGAGTGAAGCGTTCGGAGAGCGGAATGATCGTCGATCCGGTCACGATTTCGCCGGATATTACGCTGCGGCAAGCGCTCGACATCATGACCAAGTACCGCATTTCGGGCTTGCCGGTTACGCGCGGCGCGCGGCTTACCGGGATTCTTACGAACCGGGATCTGCGGTTTGAAAAGGATCACTCGCAATTGGTCAGCGCGGTGATGACCAAAGACAACCTCGTCACCGTGCCGGTGGGAACTACGCTCGACGAAGCCGAGCGCATTTTACAGAAGCATCGCATCGAAAAGCTGCTGGTGGTGGACCAGGATTACAACCTCAAGGGATTGATCACGGTAAAAGATATTCAGAAAAAACTGGCGTACCCGCGAGCGGCCAAGGACGAACAAGGCCGCTTGCGCGTGGGAGCCGCAGTAGGTGCGACGGGAGATTTTCTGGAACGCGCGGTGGAGATGGCGCGCGCTAAAGCGGACGTGCTGGCTATCGATACGGCGCATGGGCATTCCGCACGGGTGATGGAAGCGATTAAGGCGATTCGCAATCGCCTTCCGGAAATGCAGCTGATTGCTGGAAACGTTGCTACGTTTGAAGGCGCGAAAGATTTGATCGCTCTCGGAATTGATGGACTAAAGGTAGGGATCGGCCCGGGATCGATTTGCACTACGCGGGTGGTGACCGGCGCGGGCGTACCGCAGATTACCGCGATCATGGAAGCGGCGCGCGCGACGCAAGGGACTGACGTGCCGGTGATTGCCGATGGCGGCATCAAGTTTTCCGGCGACATCAGCAAAGCGATCGCGGCGGGTGCTTCGTGCGTGATGATCGGCGGATTGTTTGCCGGCACGGAAGAGGCACCGGGCGAAACGATTTTGTATCAGGGGCGCACCTTTAAGTCCTATCGCGGCATGGGCTCGACGGCGGCCATGGAAGATGGCACGGCGGCGGCGGACCGCTATGGGCAAGAAAACGTGGAGCGAGGCAAATCCGTGCCGGAGGGCGTGGAAGGGCGCGTGCCTTACAAGGGTTCGTTGGCCGCGCTGACCGATCAATTGGTGGGCGGATTGAAGAGCGGCATGGGCTACACGGGAGCAGGCACGCTGAAAGAATTGACCATGAAGAGCAAGTTCATCCGCATTACCACTGCGGGATTGCGTGAAAGCCATGTGCACGACGTAATCATCACGCGCGAAGCTCCGAATTACCGCATGGAATGAGCGGCAAAACAGAGACAATATACGAATGACCGCGTACGAGTTATTTCGTGGCTGACCCGCAGCCCTGGCGCAATCCGCGCCCCGTTCCGCAATTATCGGAGATGGAAGGACGCATTAACACGCCGCACCAGCTCAGGCTGGTGATGGCGTGGCTCCCAGCGTTGTGCTGGGCAGCGGTGATTTTTTCGTTGTCGACGGACGCATTTTCCGCAGATCACACCGGAAGACTATTGCGGCCCATCCTGTTCTGGCTCATGCCCCATCTGACCGAACAAGCTTTCGAGAGCATCCATTTTTTTGTGCGCAAGGCCGCGCATTTCACGGAATATTTTATATTTTGCTTGCTGCTTTACAGGGGCATCCGCGGAGGGCAACGAGGATGGCGCTGGTCGTGGGCGCTTGCGGCGCTATTTATGGCTGCCGGTTACTCAGCTTTGGACGAAATACACCAGGCTTTTGTGGCCAGCCGCACGGCGTCGCCCTACGATTCGCTGCTGGATTCGATTGGAGCCACCTTCGCCGTCGCAGCGTTATTTCTGTGGTTTCGATCACGCTCTGCTCAAGTTGAGGTTTAGAAATACGGCAAGTCGCAAATTGAACTTCATATGAGCCAAAACAAAAGGCCCGCTTCGACGGATCGAGGTGGGCCTTTTTTCGTTACTTTCAATGCGAATTTGTAGTCGGACGCAGATTAGCTCTTCTCGTCGGCAGGTTCTTCTTTCTTGGGGCGTTCTTTTTTTTCTTTTTTCTTGAATTCGTAACCCACCAATTCGAGGATGGCTACTTTGGCGTTGTCGCCGACGCGGTTACCGGCGTGGATGATGCGGGTATAGCCGCCCGCGCGATCAGAAAATTTCGGCGCGATTTCACTGAACAATTTCTGGGTGATCGCGGGAAGCATGATGTAGGAGGCGGCGCTGCGGCGCGATTGCAGCGTGTCGCGTTTGCCGAGGGTAATCATTTTTTCGGCGACGGGACGCGCGGCTTTCGCACGCGTCAGGGTAGTGGTAATGCGTCCGTGTTCGAAGAGATTGGTGACCAGGCTGCGCAAAGTCGCGCGGCGATGAGACGGGTTGCGCCCGAGCTTCGATCCTGACTTGAGATGTCGCATGATTTACGGGGTCTCGCGCCGCGATTACAGGCCGAGATTTTCCTCCGAAGGAGCCAAGGTGGTCTGGCTTGGAAGCGGCGGCCAGATGATGCGGCCGTGCTCGTCGAACTTCATGCCCAGCGCGAGGCCCATCTTCACCAGTATATCTTTGATCTCGTTGAGCGATTTGCGGCCGAAGTTTTTGGTCTTCAGCATTTCGTTCTCGCTCTTCTGCACGAGCTCGCGGATGGTCTGAATGTTGGCGTTCTTCAGGCAGTTGTAGGAGCGCACGGAAAGCTCCAACTCTTCGACGGAGCGGTCCAGATGCTCAAGGCGCGGATCGTGCGCGGTGTCCGGCAGCGGTTCGATGCTGTCGACCGGCTCTTCAAAGTTAATGAAGATGCTCATGTGGTCTTTGACGAGCTTGGCGGCCAGACCGATGGAATCCTGCGGGGTGATAGCGCCGTTGGTCCACACCTCGATCATCAGCTTTTCGTAGTCGGTCATCTGGCCGAGACGAGCGGCTTCGACGGAATAGTTGACCTTGCGCACCGGCGAATGAACGCTGTCCACCGGAATGTATCCGATGGGCAGGTCTTCGTCATAGTTGCGGTCGGCAGCCACGTAGCCGCGGCCGTTCTTCACGCGCATTTCGATCTGCAGGCGGCCACCTTCGCTGACGGTGGCGATGTACACGTTCTTGTCTAGCACCGCGAAATCGGCGTCTTCTTCGATTTGCGCGGAAGTGACCGGGCCGGGATGCTCGAAATTTAGAAAAATGGTCTTGGGCAGGTCGGTGTTGAGCTTGATGGGCACCTGCTTCAAGTTGAGGATAATGTCCGTGGCGTCTTCGACTACGCCGGCGATCGAGGAGAATTCGTGCAGTACGCCCTCGATTTTGACGGCGGTGATGGCCGCGCCTTCGATGGAGCTCAGCAGGGCGCGACGCAACGCGTTACCTACCGTAGTGCCCCAACCGCGCTCAAACGGCTGCGCGGAGAATCGCCCGTACTTCTCGGTCAGCGATTCCAGTTCAGAGGCTAGACGCTTTGGTTTCTGAAAGCCCTTCCACATCGTGTTCCTTCCTTCCGGGGCTATCGCAGGCCCCAATACTGTTTGATGACAATAAATATCTAAACGTCACCGAAGCTGCTGTCCGGCCTGGCTGCGGCCGGGACGGAAATTACTTCGAATAAAGCTCGACGATCAGCTGTTCGGTGAACGGCGGTGTCTGTACATCTTCACGCTTGGGCAAGGCCACAACCTTGGCTTTGAACGCTTCACGGTCCTGCTCGAGCCAAGGAACGGTGCTCTGAGATTGCGCGACGTTACGAGCCTCGAGGATCATGGCGTTGTCGTGCATGCGTTCCTTGATAGCGATCTCGTCGCCCACATTGACGAGGTAGGAAGGAATGTTGACCTTCTTGCCTGTGACGCGGACGTGCCCATGCAATACGAGTTGCCGCGCCTGCGCACGAGAAGAGGCCAAGCCGGCGCGCCATAGCACGTTGTCGAGGCGGCGCTCCAGCATGATGATCAGATTTTCGCCGCTGGGACCCTTCATGCGCGTGGCGCGCTCGAAATACAAGCGGAACTGGCGTTCCAACAGACCGTAGGTACGCTTCATCTTCTGCTTTTCGCGCAACTGCAAGCCGTAACCGGCGACTTTCGGACGCCGCGACTGGCCGTGCTGTCCCGGAACGAAGTTGCGCTTTTCGATGGCGCACTTTTCCGTGAAACAACGCAAGCCTTTTAAAAATAATTTCTGCCCTTCCCGGCGGCACAGGCGGCAGACTGCTTCTCTATGTCTTGCCAACTTCTATCTCCCTTCCCAAAAACTTCTTTGCAGGCCAGACATTCTTGTCTGGCGCTGAATTTCGTGAATCTTTGCGTCACACACGACGGCGCTTCGGCGGGCGGCATCCATTGTGCGGAATCGGGGTAATGTCGCGAATCAATACGATGTGCAATCCGGCGGCAGCAAGCGCGCGAACCGCTGATTCACGGCCGGAGCCGGGTCCCTGCACGCGAACTTCGACGCTCTTCATGCCGTACTGGTCGCGGGCCACTCCCGCAGCCGCCAGCGAAGCCTGTTGCGCGGCGTAAGGCGTGCCCTTGCGGGAACCTTTGAAGCCGATGGCCCCAGCGGAGGACCAGCACACCACGCGGCCATCCTGATCGGCGATAGTGATCTGCGTGTTGTTGAAGGACGCAGCTACGTGCACGACACCGTGCGGAATGACGCGGCGCTCGCGCTTCTTCTTGAATTCCTTCTTGCGCTTGGTCGCCGCGGCCGGTTTACCGCCCGGTGCGACGTCCGGCTGTGCGTTTTTTTGCTGCTCTTTTGCCACGTGTTACTCCGTTTCTTTTGACCTTTAATCCCTGGACTAAATAACTTATCGGCGTTAGCCCTTCTTGCCGGTAACTTTCTTCTTAGCTGCCACCGCGCCGCGCCGCGGACCCTTGCGGGTGCGCGCGTTGGTGTGGGTGCGCTGGCCACGGACCGGCAAATTGCGCCGGTGACGGACGCCTCGATAAGCCTGAATTTCGATCAGCCGGCGAATGTTCATCTGGATCTCTTTGCGGAGATCGCCCTCGACGCGGCCTTCTTTTTCAATTTCCTGGCGCAGACGGTTGGTTTCGTCTTCGGTAAGATCGCGGATTTTTTTATTGAAGTCGACGCCCGCTTGCTTGGCCAGCTTCCGGGCGCGCTCCTGCCCGATACCATAGATCGCCGTGAGGCCGACCCACAGGCGTTTCTGCGGCGGAAGATCGATACCTGCAATACGTGCCATACGTTCTCCTTATTCCTTTAGCCCTGGCGCTGCTTGTGTTTGGGATTCTGGCAAATGACGCGAACCACTCCGCGCCGGTGAATCACCTTGCACTTGTCACAAATTGGTTTTACTGATGCCCGTACTTTCATTTTTCCTGTTCCTTCTGTGTGCGCTTACTTGTAGCGGTACACGATGCGGCCACGCGTAAGATCGTAAGGCGAAAGCTCCACGGCTACTTTGTCTCCCGCGAGAATGCGGATAAAATTTTTGCGCATCTTGCCGGAAACGTGCGCCAGAACCTGGTGCTTGTTTTCCAACTCAACGCGAAACATGGCGTTGGGCAGCGGCTCTTTGACCGTGGCCATCACTTCAATGGCGTCTTCCTTGGTATTGCCGGAATCGCCTTTCTTTTTGTCGTCTTGAACCGGTTTTGCCATACGCTCCTATGATCTCTCGTTACGAATCTGGTTAAGTACGCACGCTTACCACGACGGGCCGGTCATGTCTTTCGGCCGCGTCAAAATCCATGGACCATTGGCCGTGACTGCCACGGTGTGTTCAAAGTGCGCGGAGGGGCTGCCATCCGCGGTTTCGGCCACCCATTCATCGCGCATGCGAACTTCCGGGCCGCCGGCGTTGACCATGGGTTCGACAGCTATGACCATACCCTCTTGCAACCGCGCACCGTGGCCGGCATCACCGTAATTCGGCAGGTTCGGTTCATCGTGCATCTTGGTGCCGATGCCGTGCCCCACAAACTCCCGCACCACGGAATAGCCATTCTGTTCCACCCAGCTTTGTACCGCGTGGCCGACATCGCCCAGCCTGTTTCCGGCGCGCATTTTATCAATGGCGCGATCCAGCGATTCACGAGTGACGTCCAGCAATTTCTGAAGCGCCGGACTAATTTCGCCCACCGGAACGGTTACGGCCGAATCCGCGTAGTAGCCGTCAACTTCCATTCCAAAATCGATGGAGACGATATCGCCCTCGCGCAGCTTACGCTTCGGCGAAGGAATGCCGTGAACGATTTCGCCGTTCACCGAAGTGCATAGCGAACACGGATAACCTTTGTAGCCCTTGAAGGCCGGCTTGCCAGGCTTACCGGCCAACTTTTGCTCGGCCAGTTTCTCGAGATCCATGGTCGTTACGCCAGGCTTTACCGCCGCACGCAACGCCGCCAGAACCTCGTGGACGATAAGCCCAGCGCGATGCATTTTTTCCAGTTCTTCGGCACTGCGTAAATGAATGGCCATCTCGTTTCCGTTACCGTGGTCGTAGCTAACCTCTACTGCGCCTTGCTTACTATCTCCAGAACGCGCTTGGCAACTTGTTCCACGCTCTGAGACGCATCCACATCTTCCAGGCGCCCAAGCCGCCGGTAGTACGCCGCCAGCGGCGCGGTCATTTTGGCGTACGCTTCAAGCCGCGGTGCTACGATTTCTTCGCGGTCATCGGAGCGCTGCACCAACTCGCCACCATCGGCATCGCAAGTTCCCGTTACTTTCGGAGGGCGATCGTAAATATTGTAAATCTCGCCGCCCGTCTTGCACATACGGCGCCCGGTAATCCTGCGCATCAGCAACGCGGGATCGATCACAAAATGAACGACAACCGGTTGCTTAAATCCATGCTGCCGGAGCAGTTCGCCGAGCCACTGGGCTTGCGCCACGGTGCGTGGAAATCCATCGAACACGAAGCCGAACGAACAGTCCGGACGCTCGATGCGCGCCGCCACCATCTTCAAGATGATGGAGTCGGGCACCAGCTCCCCGCGAGCCATCAACGGCTTGGCTCGTTCGCCCAGCGCATTTCCCAAAGCGATATTTTCGCGCAGCATATCGCCGGTCGAAAGATGCGGCACGCCGTACCGCTTGGCGAGCTCCTGAGCTTGCGTGCCCTTGCCCGCGCCAGGCGGTCCAAGAAAAATAACTGCGCGTTGCAGCCGCCCAACGAGCCGGGAGTCCGGCACCGCTACGCTCTTCTCCATTACCGCCGGCCACGCAACCGGCCCTTTCGAGCGAAGCCTTCATAATTGCGCATGACCAGCTGCGCTTCCAGCTGCTGCACGGTATCCATGGCCACGCCCACGACGATCAAGAGCGAGGTGCCGCCAAAATAAAATTGCACCCCCAGGCCTTTGAGGAACCACACCGGGAAGTGGCGGTCAAACCAGCCGCCGATGCCCCAGCCGAGATGGTCCAGATGGATACCAGCGATCATCCATTCCGGGAGGAGGCATACGAGCGCCAGATAAATGGCGCCGATGAAGGTGAGCCGCTTCAGAATGCGGCTGACGTGCTCGGAGGTGGTGCGTCCGGGACGAATGCCGGGAATGAAGCCGCCGTTCTTGCGCATGTTGTCGGCAAGCTCAGTGGGATTGAAAACGATGCCCACATAAAAGAAGGCGAAGACTAGGATCAGCGTGATGTAGATCAAGGTGTAGAGCGGCTCGCCCCACTTGAGGCGGTCAGCGATGGTGCGCAGGAAGATGTAGCGCGCGCCAAAGATCAACGCTATCGTCGCGGGAAACGCCAGCAAAGAGCTGGCAAAGATCGGTGGAATCACGCCACCCGAATTTACGCGCAGCGGCAGATATGTGGATTGTCCCCCCATCACGCGGCGGCCCACCACGCGCTTGGCGTACTGCACCGGAATGCGGCGCTGGCCACCCTCCACGAAGACGATGAACGCGACGACCGCAATCATCAGGGCGATCAGCAGAATCAAAACCAGCGGCGTAAGCGCGCCCCATTGGCCGGACTTGGCGAGTTCGTACAAGTTGATGATGGCGCGAGGCAAGCCCACCACGATGCCTACAAAAATGATCAGCGACATGCCATTGCCGATGCCGCGTTCGGTGATTTGTTCACCAAGCCACATGATGAAGGCCGAGCCGGTGGTAAGCGCGAGCACGGTCATCAAGGTGAAACCGAAGCCCGGGTGGTATACGAGCGATTGGCCGTTCAGCCCTTGGGCCTGTAGCGTGCCCGCAATGGACAAGCCCTGCACGATGCTGAGCACGATGGTCAGGTAGCGGGTGTATTGCGTAATTTTGCGGCGCCCCAGCTCGCCTTCTTTCGACAGGCGTTCGAGGTAAGGAAACACCACGGTCATCAATTGCAAGATGATGGATGAGGTGATGTACGGCATGATGCCGAGCGCAAAAATGGTCATGCGGCGGAAATTTCCGCCGCTGAAAAGATCGAATATGCCGAGGACTGAACCGGCTGCCTGGTTAAAAAGCTGATCCAGGATGCTGGTGTTGATGCCGGGTATGGGGATGTGCGCACCAATGCGATACACCGCCAGCAGAGCCAGGGTGAACAAGACACGGTTCCGCAAGTCTTCTATGCGGAACATGTTTTTCACGGCTTCGATGAATCGATTCATGCTTTTCTGTGCTGCTCCCTTTTATACTCGACGGCTAATTCTTTCAGCTTAGGCCACCGCCAAAACTTCAAATGTTGCCCCCGCAGCAGCGATCTTTTCTTTGGCCGACGCGCTGAAAGCATGGGCGTGAATGGCAATCTTCGCGGTGAGTTCACCGTCGCCCAGCACCTTGATGCGGTCCTTGGCGCGGCGAATGAAGCCATGCGCGCGAAGCAGTTCCGGCGTCACTGTTTCACCAGCCGGAAAAACATTCAGCTCATCCAGGTTGACCACCGAATAGGAAACCGAAAACGGATTATGAAATCCGCGCTTGGGCATGCGGCGATGCAAAGGCATCTGGCCGCCTTCAAATCCACGACGGCGTGAATAGCCGCGGCGTGATTTCTGGCCTTTATTGCCGGCTCCCGCGGTCTTGCCTAGCTTCGAACCCATGCCGCGGCCGACGCGCACTTTTTTCTTGCGCGAACCCACCGGCGGCTGAAGATTGGACAAGCTATAAGACTTGCGTCCCTCGTTGCGGCCTGCCGGAGTGGCCGGTTTATGGTGGCCGCGCGGGCTCCCTGCTTTACGGCCGCGTGGACCGCCTGCCGGTCGGTGTGCGCCTGTTTTTCTTCTGGGCATCGGTTTAGTCCACCACTTCCACGAGATGTCGTACTTTATGAATCATGCCGCGCGTTTCAGGAGTGTCCTGGCGTTCCACCACGTGATGCATGCGGCGCAAACCGAGACCCTTTATGGTGGCGCGCATATCGTCAGTGCAGGAGATGGCGCTGACCACCCACTTAACCTTGATGGTGCCGCCCTTTTTTGGCTCGGCGTGTTCGCTAATGACGAACTGCTTCCCGAAATGATGCCCGCCGGACTTTTTCACCAGTTTGCCGTGACGAACTTTTTGAGCTGCTACTTTTTCGCGCATTTAGACTGTCCCGACCGCCTCACGGGGCTCCCTGCCGCGGATTTCATCCACTGTTTTGGAACGAGTTTCAGCCACGTGCGCAGCGTCTTTCAGGCTGAGGAGCGCGGCAAAGGTGGCTTTTACGACGTTATGAGGATTAGATGTGCCAAGCGACTTAGTTAGCACATTGTGTATCCCCGCTACTTGCATGACTTTACGCACCGGGCCGCCGGCAATCACGCCGGTACCTTCGGAGGCGGGTTTCAACAAAACCTGCGCTGAGCCGTAATGGCCGATCACCTGGTGAGGGATGGAAGTACCCTTCAAGTTCAGCTTAATCAGGTTCTTCTTGGCTTGTTCGATGGCCTTTTTGATGGCCATGGGCACTTCACGGGCTTTGCCCATGCCAAAGCCAGCGTGACCGTGGCTGTCGCCAACCACCACCAGCGCAGAAAAGCTGAGGTTCTTGCCGCCTTTGACTACCTTGGTAACGCGGTTGATGGCGATCACGTCATCCTTCAAATCGGAAGGATTGACCTCCAGGAGCCGCCGAACCGCTAGACTGTCTCGCAATATTTGCTTCGACATAGGCTTAAAACTGTAACCCCGCTTCCCGCGCCGCGTCAGCGAGCGCCTTCACACGACCGTGATACTTGTAACCGCCGCGGTCGAACACTACTTTTTGCACCCCAGCAGCTTTAGCGCGCTCGGCCACTGCTTTGCCGATCACTTTGGCCGCCGCGATGTTGCCGCCACCCTTGAGATTTTTTTTCGTTTCTCCGTCCACGGAACTCGCCGACACCAGCGTCTTGCCGCTGCGATCGTCGATCACCTGCGCGTAAATATGGCCCAGCGAACGATATACGCAAAGTCGCGGGCGTTCCGTGGTGCCGGAAACTTTGGTGCGCACACGATCGTGCACCCGCTTGCGATGCAGGTCGCGAGATAATTTACGAACTCTAGCCGATGCCACTGTTTCTTCTCCTTGGCGCCATGCGCCCGGACAAACTCAATAAAATTAAGCCCCGCCAGCCTTAGCTCCCGCTTTGCCAGCCTTTTTCTTGAGGCGCTCGCCGGTAATGCGGATGCCTTTTTGCTTGTAGGGATCTGGCGGACGCAACGAACGCATGTCCGCGGCAACCTGACCAACTTGACCCTTATCCGCGCCGCTGACGACGACGTGGGTCTGCTTTTCGACCGCGACCTGAATCCCTTCGGGAATCGGAAACTCGATGGGATGGGATTTTCCCAGGGCGAAATTCACGATTTTGCCCTTGAGCTCCGCGCGATACCCGACGCCCACGATGTCGAGATCTTTTTTGAAGCCCTGAGTGACGCCGTGCACCGCGTTGGCTACGAGAGCGCGTGCCAGGCCGTGTAAAGCGCGATGATCTTCCGTTTCGCGCAGCGCAGTAAGCACGCCGTCTTTCTGTTCAAACGAAATGCCGCGGGGGATCGCCAAAGAGAGTTTGCCCTTGGGTCCCTGCACATCGATCTTGCCGCCCTGCATGGCGATTTTAACGCCGGAGGGAAGCGGAATTGGTTTACGGCCTATACGTGACATCTGTTCTTGTCCTCTTAACTCTAACTTCAAAAGTTACTAACGGCTCTAATTAATCTGCGTTACAGCTTTTCTTACCAGACCTCACAAAGAATCTCGCCGCCCATTTTGGCTTTGCGCGCGGCCCGGCCGCTCATCAGGCCCTTAGGCGTGGTCATAATGCTAATGCCCAGCCCGCCCACCACCGGACGAATGTCCGTGGCGCCCAGGTAACGGCGCGCTCCCGGACGCGAAATGCGCTTGAGCCCGGTGATCACGCTGCGGCGGTCCGGGGTGTACTTCAAGAAAACGCGCAGCATTTTGCGAGTTTTGTTTTCATCCACCATTTTGTAGGTGGAAATGTAGCCTTCATCTTTCAAGATGCGCGCGATCTCGGACTTGAGCCGCGACGCGGGCACATCCACTCTTTGGTGCTTGGCGGCCGCCGCGTTGCGGATGGACGTCAGAAAATCGGCAATGGGATCCGTCTGCATATTTCTCCT
>DATNKL010000043.1:0-2167 GCA_035603415.1 Candidatus Acidiferrales bacterium | reverse complement strand
AACATTTTCAACCAGACTAACTATCGCTTGCCCAACAATGACATCAACTCGCCAAACTTCGGCAAAATCCAAGGAGCGTTAGATCCGCGCCTGGTTCAACTGGCCCTCAAATTCCTGTTCTAGAGCGCGCCTTATTGCGCTAATACCCTCGGTCGGCGGAAATTGTTTGGCTGGGAAGCCCATTCCCTTATATTGCGCAGAGTCAGTCCGATTCCTTGACTTGCTCGCTCCGCGAATCAATAATGATAAGGCATGAACCTACGCGCGGAGGCGCTGCCGACATGTTCCTTGACGTTAAGGATCTGGCCGTTCGCAAGTTGCGGATCCGGAAGACATATGCGCCCGGAAGCGTCGATTTTCATTCCTCGGACATCAAGCAACTAGAACCCTTGGAAGTAAACGCCACGGCGGAGCTGCTGGAAGGGCAGATTCGCGTGGAGGGCCAGCTCGACACGAAAATCGAGCTGCAGTGTGCGCGGTGCCTGGAGCCGGTGGTGGAGGAAGTAAATCGCGCTTTCGATCTGTTCTACGCGCCGTTGCCCAAAGATGAGAAGCCGAAAGAAGACCGGCTGAAGGACGACGATACCGAGATTGGATTCTTCCAGGGTGAAGGTCTTTTCCTGGCCGATGTGGTGAAAGAGCAGGTGCTGCTGGCGTTGCCTTTGAAGGTGATTTGCCAGAGCGACTGCCGAGGTTTGTGCCCCAATTGCGGCGCAAACCTGAACCACGAAGAGTGCCGATGTGAGACCCACGCGACGGACCCACGGTTGGCCCCGCTCGCGCGCCTCAAGCAAGACTGGCTGAAAAAACAATAGTTTCCGGGCTGTAAAAGGCCCGATTTATCTCCGCCAGCGCGCGGAACAAGGAGTAGTGTCATGCCTAACCCTAAACGACGGCATTCCAAGCGGCGCACCAGCACCCGGCGCGCTAACGATTTTTTGACCAAGCCATCGCTCGGCAAGTGCCCAAATTGCCATGAAATGAAGCAGCCGCACCAGGTTTGTCCCCACTGTGGTTATTACAAAGGGAAAGCCGCTCAAGAACCGGCCTAGCTCGTAATCTCCAGTAGTCTGCGGACGAAATCCAATGATCACGATTGCAGTTGACGCCATGGGCGGAGATCACGCGCCCCGGCCCGAGGTGGAGGGCAGTGTGCTAGCCGCACGCGAGTACGGCGTGCGCATTATCCTTGTGGGGCAACCTAATGCCCTGCGCGCGGAACTGGCCAAGCTTGCCGCGCCCAACTTGCCGATTGAGATCGTGGCCGCCAGCGAAGTGATCACCATGGATGATCATCCGGCGCAGGCGTTTCGCAGAAAGAAGGATAGCTCCGTGCATGTGGCGGCGCGTCTCGTTCGCGAGGCGAAGGCGGATGGCCTGGTGAGCGCTGGAAATACTGGCGCGGTGATGACCGTGGCGAGATTTTTGCTGGGTACGCTGGAATCGGTGGACCGCGTGGCTCTGGCCGCGCCGTTCCCGAACGCCAAAGGCGGCATTTCTGTGTTGCTGGATGTTGGCGCCAACGTCGATTCCAAGCCTGAACATCTGGTGCAATTTGCGGTTATGGGTGAGATGTATTACCGCGCGACGTTTGGCAACAGGCGGCCGCGAGTCGGGTTGCTGTCGGTCGGCGAAGAGGAAATCAAAGGCAACGAATTGACGCGTGAAGTGTACACGCGCTTGAAGAAAAGCCCTGTCCATTTCGTGGGCAACGTGGAAGGCGGCGACCTCTTTTCGGGAATTGTGGATGTGATTGTGTGCGACGGGTTTATCGGCAACGTCGCGCTTAAAATTTGCGAAGGCCTCGCGCTGGAAATCTTTGGTTTGTTGAAAAAGTCGATACAAAGTTCGCTGGCATCGCAAGTGGGATTTCTTTTTTCGCGTGGAGCGTTGAAGGGCCTGAAGAAGACGATCGACTACACCGAATATGGTGGCGCGCCGCTGCTCGGCGTGCGCGGAGTGTGCGTTATCGGCCACGGCCGCTCCAACGCCAACGCCATAAAAAATGCTATTCGCGTCGCCGCGGGTCTCGCGCGTGCGCAAATGAACGACAAAATCGAACAGGAGCTTTCGGCCGCTGCGGTACACCCAGACCGTTCCGTCGTTCGCGCGCCAGAAATGCGAAAGACATAAGACAGGAAGACAAATGGGCAAAGTAGCATTCGTT
>DATNKL010000106.1:0-2007 GCA_035603415.1 Candidatus Acidiferrales bacterium | reverse complement strand
GGAACTTAACAGGAGCGCTGCCGCGGCCGAATCCCGTCGGAGTCCACAGCCAGCCGATCCCAGGTTGGAATAGCCAACCACCATAGTGGTAAGGCAACCATCCCCACGGCTGACTTCCAATAAAGGACCATCCAAATTGCGACCCATAAAACCAGTTTCCGTAGTCGAACGGTGACCAACCAATCCCCACCCCATAAGGTTGCCATCCGTAGCCCAGCCCTGCGATGGGATAAAAACCGCCGTAGGTGTACAGATCGCCGAAACCGGAAACGTATGAAGAAGTATTGGAATATTGCATCGCCGCATTGGTGGCGGTGACTACGCTGTCTTCACGGCCTGAGACCCAGTGATCAAAGTCGTCACCTTGTGGAGCGCTTTCGACGGAGCCGGTGGCGGCGCCCGCGGACATGGTAAACGATTGGCCCTTCACCAGAAGTTTGTTGTCGTTCTTGTGCACTACCGACACTTGGCCCTTGATGACCGCCACGGTGCTGCCGTCATCGAAGTTGTCCATGCGGAAATTTGCGCGGCCCGCTGCTTCCGCGGTGAAATCACCGCCGGTGACGCTGAAATAATCGTCATGCGCCGGGTTCACATAAAAGGACCCGGTGCCTTGACGAAGAATAAGCCGAGTGGTGAGAGAACCGTCGTCGAGAGACAGATCAAAAAATTCGAGCACCGAATTTTCGTTTATGAAAGCCATCGCGCCATTTTCGAATTCCACTTCGGCGCGGCCATTATCGGTTGCCAAAACATCGTGCTGGCGAATGGGGAGATTTAATACGGCTCGTTCCCAAGGAGCCTTATCGTTGGCCAGTGGGTCGCCCTTGGCGTCGTGAAGAATTCGCACATCGCCCTGCACCAGGCTCAGTCTGATGATGCGCGCGTGGCTGGCCGCGGTATAAACAGGATGAAGTCCAACGCTGAAAACAGCGACGATCACGACGGAAGAGATACGGAAGAAAGTACGGAGAGTCATGGATTGCCCCTGCTGGGCGCGCTGCAACTTCGAGATTGGCAGCGCTCCGAAGCTACAAGTATCGTCTCTCGCGGTATAGGTCGCGTCAAGCCGCCAAATGTAAACAAAATGCAACGCAGATGAGGTTTTTCAAGGCCCGCAGCGCGAAGAACTAACGCAATAATTGGCTGGTGCGCCCGAACGAACTGCGCATGTTGGAACGGTCGAGATTCTCGCGCAAATTCATGAGTGTGAGGAATGTGCTAAGAATGCGGGCTTTCAAATCATCGGTAAGCGGCAATCCGCTGGTGGCCACGCGGGCCAGGCGCTCGCCATGTTCGGCGATGAATTTCATAATTTCACGCTGGCGTTCGTGCGGCGCATTGCCTAATGCCGTCTCGCGGCGCATGCCTGCGCAACTATTTTCCACCGACAAAGTAAAATGCAGCACGCACACCTGGTCCTCGCGCAGCGCAGGGGGAACTTCCGTTTTGCAGCCGGTGATTTCGCAAGCGTTGGTCATAGTCCGCCAAGATGCCGTTTATGATAGGTAACATCCTGCGCATACAAAATCCAGTGTATGTCGGGACAGTGCGACGAATGCTACACCACTGCCCCTCGGACCAGTTCTCTCCCGCGTCGTTCGAACAGTACGACCCTAAACAATTTCATAAAAGCGTTGACTCGTGCGTCCAGCGACTGTATAAAAATACAGTAGGCTGTATATTTGTGTTTGAGGACCCCGTGAGCGCAGGCAAAACATTTCGTCACGGTCAAATTCTTCGGCTGGTAAGCGACGGCTCCATCGCCAATCAGGAAGATTTGCGCCGGAGACTCGCGGCACAGCGGTTGCGTGTGACGCAAGCCACGCTGTCTCGCGACATACAAGAACTTCGGCTAATCAAAACGCAGCGCGGATACAAATCCGCGTCCACGCTACCCGAAGATCAATCGCCGGAACGGCCGCTGGCCCGGGCGTTGGGAGAATTCTTGCTGGATATCCGGCCAGCCGAAAATCTGCTGGTACTGAAAACGCCACCCAGCGGAGC
>DATNKL010000060.1:0-13312 GCA_035603415.1 Candidatus Acidiferrales bacterium | reverse complement strand
CATTCACCAGCAATGGCGAATAAAAAATGTCCGCCCCGCCGCGGCTAACTACATACAAACGGTCATGCTCCTCGTCATATTTCTCCCCCGGCTCCAGCACGATCAGCGGCCCATATAATCCCTTCGTCAGCTGATCCATATCGTGCCAGTGAGTGTGATAAATAAACGTCCCCGCCCGCGGCGGCGTCATGCGCGCCACAAACGAAGCGCCCGCGTCAATGCGCGGCGTCACCTGCCGCGAATCCCCGCCAATATCCACGACGCCATCGTAA
Source organism: Candidatus Acidiferrales bacterium (assembly GCA_035603415.1). Lineage (GTDB taxonomy): Bacteria > Acidobacteriota > Terriglobia > Acidiferrales > UBA7541 > Acidiferrum. The sequence continues at coordinate 13,040 of DATNKL010000060.1, read as the reverse complement.
TAACTCTCCAGCTCAATCCCGTGCCAGTGAATGGCCGTAGGCGTCGCCAGACGGTTAACCACCGTGATCTCGGTGGTCTCATCGCGATGCAACACAATCGTCGGCCCCAGCTCCGAACCCGCTATTGTGGACGAAATATTTTCCCCATCCGTGAGGCTTATTTGTATCGCGTGTCGCACGTCCTGCTCGTCTTTACCGGGAGCCACCACCAGCTCCAACTTTCGCGCCGGCTCGGCAAGACCGGGAATCGCACGCTCGATGCTGGACGGCTTGATCTGAATCCCAACCACCAACCCAGCCATACCCATGCCCTTCCCCTGGTGATGCTCCGGCTTTTCGCTCGGCACCCCCGTCATCTCACTCACCTGGTTAGCGATTTCTTCCCCAAAGTGATCCGCCAGGTGGCAATGAAAAATCCAGTTGCCCGCATGCGTGGGCTTCCAGGACACCGCCATGGTGTGGCCCTCCGGTAAAACTTCTGTGACCACGCTGCGCCGCTCGCCTTGCGAATAACCGGTATCTACTTGCCCATCCCCGGTACTCTCAATTTGAAAATACGACCCGTGCAAATGCATGGGATGAACGCCCACACTCGCGTTGATCACCCGCCAGTGAATCGTCTCTCCCAGGTCGTACGAAAGCCGCGTCGTATACGGCCACGACTTTCCATTCACGGTCGGTATCTGATGAAATCCGCGATTGAAATCAAGCGGCACCAGCCACGCGTACCACAACCCGATCATCATCACCCGGTCGTCGCTGCGAGCCCCCGGAGCATCCACGATAAATGCCCCGTCGAGTTGCGTGTCCCAGCCCAGTCGCGAATCCACCGGAGCATCAACTCCGGTGGCGGCCCAGTAGTAATACGTTCCTGGCTCGCCCGCCAGAAACGTCACCTCGCGCATTTCTCCAGCAGGTATCTTGATCGCCTCGGCGGCCTTCCCGGGCCGCTGATTCAGCCCGTGCAAAAAAGCCGGGAAAAACGTTATCGTGTTCTTCACCGACACCTTGATCCGTGTTCCCTGTGGCACCCTGATCATCGGCCCAGGGATGCTGGGACTTTTCCCTTGCTCCGCAAATGCAAAAATTGGCATCCCAGGACCATCCTCAGCATCCGGATGCCACTCGCCCTCCCGAATCTCCAGCCGCAACGTCAAAACCCCATCCTCCAGCTTCCCGGAAGTCTCCGTGTTGTCATGCGTAACAATGCGAGGCAGCTCTGGAGCATCATTGGCCAATGCCCCGGCCACAGCCACCGCCATGAGCCACGCAAAAACCAAACACACGCGCCAATAGCGCGGAACCGTCTGCCAACCACCCATGAAACCTCTCTCTAATGCTTTGCGGGGAGGGACCTAGCAATAAAAGCGACGCGTTATAATTCGCGAACTATATCATCTCAGCTGTTGCATGATGTGATTTTCTTATCGGTCGCAGCAATTTTCGGGAACGCAGCTTCGTGAGAGACTCTTCTGCGGTGACTGCCGTTCCCATCCGCAAACGAATGTTGCGCTTGCTGGTCTCGGTCTTTGTCGGTTACATCTTGGTGTTAGCCTTAGTGCGCATTTTTGAAGCGCGTTTTGTTTTCTTTCCTGATTATCCCGGCCGCTTGGCCGGCGATTGGCATCCTCGCAATCTCGCCGTTCAGGACACCTGGCTAACTTCCTCGGATGGCACCAAGCTCCACGCCTGGTGGATTCCCAATGAAAAAGGCAAATTCACGTTTCTGGCCTTTCACGGAAACGCCGGCAACATTGCCGACCGCGCCCCTATCTACGAATTTCTCCGCGACGCGCCCGGAAATGTACTCGCACTCGAGTATCGTGGTTATGGGCACAGCGAAGGGAAGCCGAGTGAACCAGGCCTTTATCGCGACGCCCGCACCGCGTACGACTACCTCGTAAACGTGAAACATATCGAGCCAAAAACGATCATTTCTTTCGGCCAGTCGTTAGGAACTGCCGTAGCCGCGCATTTAGCCACACAACAGCAAGTCGGCGCTGTAATCCTCGAAGCACCATTTCCTTCCGCCGCCAGGCTCGCTAAAATAATTTTCCGTTTTCTCCCGGGTCTTTCTTTCTTCCTGCGCGGTCAATTCGATACGCAAGCTCGAGTCCAGGAAATCCACGCGCCCATTTTCATCGTTCATTGCCGTCAAGATCCCGTTCTGCCATTCACGCTCGGACAGGAAGTTTATGCGGCCAGCAATCCTCCAAAGACCTTCTTGGAGATCAACGGGGCTTGCCACGAGGAAGCCTCGATCATTGCCCCAGAAAAATATCGCGCAGCTCTGCAAAATTTTCTTAATGGCCTAGGCAGATGATGATGTACCCCACCAAATCTACAGGTTGTTCGTTGGCTTCCGATCGGGCCGGTTTTTCTGGGTCTTTTCGATGGCTGCCGCACGGCGCCAAGCCGCAACCTCAGCATGATTTCCGCCGATCAGCACGTCCGGCACTTTCCACCCACGATATTCCGCCGGCCTCGTGTAATGCGGAAAATCCAATGTCCCGCGCAGGGTGTCCCACCCTAGGTTTTTGAGGGTGGGGGTTGTAACGTCGGGCGGCCCAGAAGTAACCACCGAAGAAGTTTCTTCATCATCAATCGTGGCGCCAAATGATTCATTCTGCGAAGACGCCTCATTCCCCAACGACCCCGGCAACAATCGCGTCACCGCATCCACAATCAACATCGCCGGCAACTCTCCGCCACTCAGCACAAAATCGCCAATGGAAATTTCCGCGGTAGCCAGATGTTCCGCCACGCGCTCGTCAACGCCTTCATACCGCCCGCAAATCAAAATAATCCGCTCCAACTTCGCGAACCGCCGCGCCGTTTCCTGATCGAATCGTTTTCCCGAAGCCGACAGCAGCACAATCGCTGTACCCGCAGCAAGCCCGCGCTTCTCACTCGCGTCGCCAACCGGCGCGCCCAGTAAATGCTCCACAGCCTCAAACAACGGCTCCGGCTTCAGCACCATACCTTCGCCGCCGCCAAACGGCCGGTCATCCACAGTGCGATGCCGGTCCTTCGTGAACACGCGCAAATCCTGCATGTGCACTTCAACAATTCCCGTCTCTCTCGCGCGCCGCAGAATCCCATGTTCCAGCGGCCCCGCAAAAAAATCCGGAAAAATAGTAATCAAATCAAATCGCATCTTTGTCATTCACAAGAGGTCATTCACAAGAGCGTCGCTTGAACAAACGCAGCAACCATCCACAAGCACAAAACTGTCATCCGACCGAACCTTCATGCAAAAAACTGTCATCTCGACCGAAGCGGGCGTAGTGGAGGGATCTCTCTTCCTCTTTCTTTGCCGGAAATAATGCCACACCCGTTTATTCCACGTTCAAATCGCGCAAACCCTCTGGCAGGGTCACTTCAATCCGCCGTGCCGCCGCATCGATGCGCTTGCAAATATCCTCAGCCAGTGGAATCAGCAATTCCCCCTGCGCCGTCTCCACTTCCAGCAGCGGCGTCCCGCGCACGCTCTCGCCTTCACCGGGAAACTGCACATCTCGCACCGCCCCCAATAATTGCGGCGTTGTGGCCATGGAGCAAGGCGACGAAGCCACCGCCGGCCTTCCGCTGGCCACTTCAAAAACCGCGCAGCCAATCAAATCCGCCACAAAGTATTGCCCCGCCGGCAAACTCACGCGCTGCTCAAACGGCAGCAGCACATCCAGCCCGCGAAATTTCTCCGCCTCATTAATCGAAGTCACTCCCGCAAAATGAAACACACCTTGCCCGCGATGATTCTGGCTAAGCCAGCAGGATTTTACGCCTATCGGAGTTGGTTCGCTCGCGCCAAAGGCGCCCGTGAATTTTGCCGTGGACGCTTCGCCTTGCGCGCGCCCAAGAAAAACTTCCTGCAATTTCGTAAGCCGCTCGGGGAAATCCGTGAGCAGCTCTACCGCGACTTCGCCTTTATTTCCGCGCGGCCGCAAAACCCGCGCCACCACAATCCATCCGGGCCATCGTTGATTCTCGCCGCTCAATCTTCCAATATTTCCAGCGTAAAGCGCTTCCGCATCTTCGTTCCCGCCGCGGTCAAAACCGTGCGTATGGCCTTGGCCGTTCGCCCCTGCCGCCCGATCACTTTGCCCAAATCTTCTGCATGGACCCGTAGCTCCACCACGGTAACCTGCGCCCCCCCGACCGTCCGCACCTGCACCTCTTCGGGACGGTCCACGAGCGCCCTGGCGATGGTCTCTACCAGTTCCTTCATTCGTAACTCCTGGATACATCCGCCACTAGAGGACTGAGCGGCGGGCCTACCAAGTATCGGTATGTTTTCCGCTGAACAACTCGCGCGGCAATCAAAAATTCCGGAACATCGCGTCCGCGGCAAAACTTCGATTACGCAATTTTTTGCAGCTTCAGAAAACTCCGCACCGTGTCGCTGGGCTGCGCGCCCACTCCCAGCCAATACTTGATGCGCTCGGAATCCAGCTTAATCTCTGCGGGCTTCTTCAATGGATCGTAGGTGCCCACCAATTCCTTCACGCGCCCGTTGCGCGGGCGGGTTCTCTCAATCACCACCACGCGGTAAAACGGCTTCTTCTTCTTGCCAATCCTTGCCAAGCGAATAGTCAACACTAAGTCACGCCTCCATAAGCAACAATCATAGCCTGCCAAGCCATCATGCAGCAATCGCAGATGCGGCCCATGTAGATGCGGCCCAAGGAGCGGTTTGAAATATTCCGCCCTCTGTTCTCGTTCTGTGATTTGCGATGTGCGGCGAGTAAGCCGTAGAGTTTACTAAAGCCGGTTCAAACCATTGAACGCCGCCGTCTTATAACACTCCGCCAGCGTGGGATAATTAAAAACCGTATTCACGAAATAACTCACTTTGCCTTTGAGCAGAAACACCGCCTGCCCGATGTGCAACAACTCCGCCGCGTCTTCACCAAAAATATGCACGCCCAGCAACTCCAGCGTCTCGCGGTGAAACAATAGTTTCAACCGCCCTTCTGTATGCCCGCTGATCTGCCCGCGCGCGATCTCGCGGTAATAGGCCACCCCCACTTCATAGGGAACATCCGCCTCGGTGAGTTGCTCCTCCGTCTTCCCAATAAATGAAATCTGCGGAATGGTATAAATCCCGTAGGGATACCCCTCCGGATCGCTGTTCACCGGAAGCCCGAACGCGCGAGCGCTGGCGATGCGCCCCTGTTCCATCGACACCGAAGCCAAACTCGGAAATCCGATCACATCTCCCACCGCGAAAATATGTTTCTGCGTGGTACGAAAATCCGCGTCTACCGTGATTCGTCCGCGATTGTCCGCGGAAATATCCGCCGCCTCTAAATTCAACCCTGCGATGTTTCCGTTGCGCCCCACCGCGTATAGCAGCGCATCAGCGATCACCCGCTTTTTGCTGACCAGGTTGGCAGCCACTTTTCCGTCCGGCAACTCCTCTACACTTTCTACTTCTTCATTCAGCCGCAAAGTCGCGCGATTGTCGCGCAAGTGATACATCAGCGCTTCCACCATCTCGGTGTCAGCAAACTCCAGCAATCGCGGCCGCTTCTCTACAATAATTACGCGCACGCCCAGCGTCGCAAACATGCACGCGTATTCCACGCCAATCACGCCGCCGCCCACCACGATCAGCGTCCGCGGAATCTGCGGCATGCTCAGAATTTGATCGCTGCTGATAATATTTCGCCCGTTGATGGGCACCTTGGGATTCACTGCCGGCTTCGTTCCCGTAGCGATCACCACGTAGTCCGCTTCGAACTCTCCGACGCTATTCAAGCTCTGTACCCGAATGTGGTGCGCGTCCCGAAAGCTCCCCGTCCCGTGAAGCAGCGTCACGCCATTGCGCTTCAATTGGTCCTGAATGACGCCCACTTCATTTTCCACCACGTGCTGCACCCTGAAATTCAGGTCCGCCATGGCCACCGGCTCGTTGCCGTTGGTGTGGCTGACGCCGTAAAAATTCTTATCGTAAAAGCCTGACAGGTGCAGCACCGCTTCGCGCATCGTCTTGCTCGGAATCGTTCCCGTATTAATGCACACCCCGCCCACCGAGGTTTGGCATTCGATAATGGCCGCCCGTTTGCCGGCCTTCGCCGCTTGAATAGCGGCGCGCTGGCCTCCGGGTCCAGAACCGATCACGATCAGGTCATACGTCAAAAGTCACCCGCCCAACATGCCAATTTCGGCGCCCGTTATTAGTACCGCGATTTTACGTATAAGAACAGATGCTGCACGTCAGCGACCAGTTAAAAGGCCGCAATCGGCTCAAGATCGCCGCATCACCGCCGAACCGGTCGATTTTGGGCCCGCTCACTGTGGCCAGGCCACCACAGTGCACGAATCTCCCACAATAGTAGACACTAGCATTGGAACCTTTTAATGGGAGTCACCTGACCGTCTCACTTTTGTAAAACTATGTTTCGCGAACACCTGAACATATCGCGCCGGACGCCGCTTATGATGAAGCTGGCTGCCGGATTCTTGGCATTCGGCGGCATGGTAGCAAACGCCCGCGCGCAAGATTCACCGAACTCATCCGCCATGGCCCAAAAAATAGACGCCATATTTGCGCCCCTTGATACGCCGAATTCTCCCGGCGTCGCGGCGCTGGTCGTCAAAGATGACAAAAAACTTTTCGAACGCGGCTACGACCTGCGCGACCTGCACAGCTCCGCGAAAATCGATCCACGCACCAATTTCCGCTTGGCCTCCTGCTCCAAACAATTCACCGCCATGGCCGTCATGCTGCTGGTCCACGACGGAAAGCTACGCTACGACCAGAAATTAACGGACGTCTTCCCCGATTTCCCCGCCTACGGAAAATCGATCTCTATCCGCAATTTGTTAAATCACACTGCCGGCCTGCAAGATTACGAAACCCTTATGGAACAGAACCAGTCCGGCACAAAAGGGAAGTGGACTGAGGATCATCAAATCCAGGACGCCGAAGTCTTAACCCTGCTCGAGCAAACCGATCACGGCATGTTTCCGCCCGGCACGCAGTGGTACTACAGCAACTCCGCTTACGTAGCCCTCGGCTTGATCGTCGCCAAAGTTTCCGGCCAGCCCTTCCCGGATTTTCTCCGCCAGCGCATTTTCGCGCCACTCAAGATGGACCACACTCTCGCCTACGTAAAAGGCCAAAACGAAATCTCCAATCGCGCCTACGGCCACACCAAAGCAGGCAACACCTGGAAGCAAACCGACCAAAGCCCCACTTCCGCCACGCTCGGCGACGGCGGCATCTATTCTTGTCTGGAAGATTTAGCAAAATGGGATGAAGCCCTGCGCACCAACAAACTCCTCACCCAAGAAGAAATGCAGCCCGCCCTGACTCCTGTCACCCTGCCCGCCACCTCGCCGAGCGCATCGCCATGTGCGGCGCATCCGATTGCATCTTCGAATCCAGCAGCCGAGTCAGTCTTCAAACTCCCACGCTGCAATGGCACTCAACCACGCTGGCCCGCCAACTCCGACCGTCCCGAAGGCACCCCCGTCTCCTACGGCTTCGGTTGGTTCCTAGATCCCTACCGCACCCACCCCCGCATGTGGCACTACGGCGAAACCCAGGGGTTCCGCTCCTACATCGTCCGCTTCACGAACGACCGCCTCACCATAATCATCCTCAACAACCGCACCGACATCAGCCCCGAATCCCTCGCTCTCCACATCGCCGACCTGTTCTTGTAAAAACAATCCTCAAAAAAATAAATCAGGATTGTTTCCTAAGACGAGATCTCATCCATGCGGCGAACTCTTTTTCGCTTACGTTACCCGCCGCCAATTCCACGACGGCATGAATTGCGTCAACACGATCGCCAATTACCAGTCTGTACCCGTTGAGGCGGACGAATGTACCAGCGGCTCCAAAACTGATTCGTTTGTTCCCGTCATGAAAAGGATGATTACGTGTTAGACCAAAGCCGTACGATGCCGCCAGATCGGCCAAATCGACGTCAGATTCATACATGAACCGATTGCGAGGCCGGGCAAGCGCGGAATCCAACGCTGCTTGGTCGGGAATTCCGTTGCGACCGCCGTGTTCGGCGAGAGAGAAGGAATGAATTAAGAGAACAGTTCGGAGGCTAAGCCAGTGCGGCTCGATCATTTCGCCAAAGCACGGAAGATATCCCGATACTCGGCCATAAATTCAAGACCAATACGAACTTGCTCGTCAACCTCTGGGTCATAGGGCGTCAAAAGGTAGCCGTCCGGAGTTTCGACAGCAAAGAGAGAATCGTCCTTTTTCAACTTCATACGATGAAGAAATTCCTTCGGAAGAATTACTCCAGTCGAAGTGCCGACAGCCCTAAGTTTTAGCTTCATATCACCACCTGCATTATCATATACATTATAATGCAGCACGGGGCCCCAGTACATCTTATTTCGCTACGACAACCCCGCCAGCTTCCCCAACCCTTTCATCTTGCTCCGCGCCGCCATCGCTCCATACTGCTTCATCATCTGCCGCATCTGCATGTATTGCTTGATCACCTGGTTCACGTCCTGCACCGTAGTCCCGCTCCCCTTGGCAATCCGCTTCCGGCGTTTCCCATCAATCACGTTGTGATCCTGCCGCTCCTGATACGTCATGGAATTAATAATCGCTTCCACCTGCTTCAACTTGCCCTCGTCCACCTTCGCGTCTTTCGGCAGCGATTGCAGCGGCCCAACCTTCGGCAGCATGTCAACAAGCTGCTCGAGCGGCCCCATCTTGCGAATCTGCTTCAGCTGATCGCGAAAATCTTCCAGCGTGAATCCCTCGGTCCGCAGCTTGCGCTCCAGCTCCGCGGCCGCTTTTTTGTCCACCGCCTGCTCGGCACGCTCAATCAGCGACATAATGTCGCCCATGCCCAGCACGCGCGACACAATGCGCTCCGGATAAAATCCCTCCAGCGCATCATACTTCTCGCCTAGGCCCACGAACTTCACCGGCGCGCCGGTAACTTTGCCGATGGAAAGCGCCGCGCCCCCGCGCGCATCGCCGTCCAGCTTCGTCAGGATTACCCCCGTCAGCCCTAGCCGCTTGTGAAATTCTCCCGCCGAACGCACCGCATCCTGCCCGATCATCGCGTCCGCAATAAAAAGTATCTCGCTGGGATTCAGCTCCTTCTTCAGCGTGCTCAACTCTTCCATCAACGAATCATCGATGTGCAGCCGCCCTGCGGTATCCACCAGGATCACGTCGCTCGCGGAAAGTTTCGCTTCTTTAATCGCGCCCTTCACAATCTCAATCGGCTTGTTCGTCCCCGTGCCCTGCCAGATCGCCGTGCCCACCGCCTTGGCCACCTGCGACAGTTGCTCGCGCGCCGCGGGCCGGTACACGTCGGTAGAAACCACCAGCGGCCGGTGCCCATGCAGCGCCAACCACTTCGCCAGCTTTCCCGTCGTCGTAGTCTTGCCAGAGCCCTGCAACCCCACAATCATCCACACCGAAGGCGGCTTCGAAGCGAACAACGGCTTGGCGTGCTTCCCCAGCAGCGTGGTCAGCTCATCCCGCACCGTCTTGACCACCTGCTGGTCCGGCGAAAGCTGCATCATCACTTCCGCGCCAATCGATTTTTCGCGGATGTTCTTCAGCAGCTCATCGGCAACGCCGACATTCACGTCGCCTTCCAGCAGTGCTTCGCGAATTTCGACCAGCGCCGCATCCAGGTGTTCTTCCGTCAGCTTCCCCTGCCCGCGAAGATTCTTAAATGTGCGCTGCAGCTTTTCCGTTAAATTTTCAAACATTTTTGAGACTCGGCATCCAGTTTAATTTTTACAACGAGGATTCTGCGGTTACAGAGCAGTGCGGCACACAGACACACACCACATTTTGATTCTAGGGGACCGCTCAAGGCCGGTCAAACACACCTAGGCATAAGCGGTGAATCCAGCAACGTAGCGGGGAATCCACCAAGCAGAATAAACCGGCCCATTCCGCAGATAAATCTCAAGCCGAACGGGCCATCTTCAATCGCCCATTACAGAAAAACGCGCCGCGACTACGACCCGATCTTCACCGTGCCGCCGGTCGCGTCCTTGTCGCCACCTTCTGGGGGCGCTGAGAACGAAACGGAAATCGCGATGTTACAAATTCCCGGAGGTGTCGTGGGATAGTGCACATCGAACTGTGCTATGCCGCCTGCATTTATGGTGATGTAGTTTGGAGTCCAGGTACCGTCCGCGTTAATCGTCAGAGTATTTGGACTGTCCATCGGTGCTGGGGCTGGTTGTGGCATCTCAATTCTCCTTTTAAGTGTTTACTTGCGCTGCGGCTTAAAGTTTGGGTCCAAAAGCAAGTTCTGCAACGCCACGTTACCCTTCAAGTCCTCCAGCGACGTGCCCTTTGCCATGCTTTTTTCAATGAACTTTATCGCCTCGCGCCGTTCGCCCAGATCCTCGTAAGCCTCGCCGACATTCGCGAGTATCCCAGGATCATCGGGCGACAGCGCCAGCGCAGCTTGTACCCGTACCAACGCTTTGTCACGCATTTTTTTCTGCGCATACAAAACTCCCAGCACCGATTGCACCTGCTCGTCTCGCTCCTTGGTTCCAGCCGATTCTTCCAGCAGTTGTAGTTCCCGGGCACGCGCCGCTTGGGCCTTGTCCTTCTCTTTCATCCACGCATACGCCCCCGCCAGGTTGTCCCACACGAGGTAATCCTTGTCGTTTTGTTGCAAGGCTTTTTCTGACATCCGGGCCGATTCCTCATAGCGCTTCTCCTGCATATAGAGAATTCCCAGGTTGGCGTACGCCGCGTAAGCAGGGCTCAGTTCGATCGATTTTCTCAGCGCTTTTTCCGCTTCGGGATGCTTCTTCAAATCGCCAGAATCCAGATAAACGGCCCCGAGATTGAAATACAGTTGTGCGTTGTCAGGAGTCAATTCCAGGGCTTTGTGCAGTTGCGCGACGGCTTCTTCATAGCGTTTTTGTCCGTCGTAAAACAGCGCCAAAGAATTGTACCCATCCCAATAGTCAGGCCTGATCGCGATCACTCGCTGGAACGCCGTCTCTGCATCCTTTACTCGCCCGGCATTCTCGTAGGCATGCGCCATGCCCGTCTGCGCCTCAATACCGCGAGGATCAAGTTCGAGCGCGTGCTGAAACTCCTGGACCGCCAGATCGGGCTTGCCCGTTGCGTTATGAATGCGGCCCAACGTCACGTACACCGACGGCAGTTGGTCATGCAACGCTAATGCCCGTTTACAATTCGCCAGCGCTTGATCGATCCACGCGGAATTCTTTTCAGTTTGATATTTCAAGCGATAGACCTCACCAAGTTCGCCAAAACCCAGCGCGAAACGTGGATCTGTCTCTACCGCCGACTGCAGCGCATTAATCGCCAGTTGTAAATTGCCGGGCTTGTCATACCGCTGCGCATAACCCAAAGCCTTCAGATACAACTCATACGCCGCCGGCGCAGCGCTCCCTTCGCTGGCCCGAATCGTCTCTGCGGTAACATTGATGTTCATCAGATGCGCCAGCCGCACCACCGCCTCGTCTTGTAACCCCGCCAAATCACCTCCGCGATCCTCAAACGCTGCTGAGCCGATTTGCCGCAGATTTTGCGTATCGATGAGGTTGACGGTCAGGTGCACCACTTGCGCCACCCGCTGGATGCTGCCGGTCACCACCAGCGTCGCTCCCAGCTCACTAAAAGCCATCGCCGGGTCATTGACCTTGCGGCTAAGAACCACGCTAGCGGGCAGCACCCACAGCGATTGTTGAGCGCTGTCCAGATTGGAAAGCTTGCTGGTGAAACTGTCCATCAGGCCCTGCGCGATCGGTTCATCCGCGGGATTATTCCCGATGTTCGCGAAGGGCAGCACCGCGATGTGTTTCACGCTTCGCGCGCCAAACATCCCCGCGATGCGTTCGCGTACCGGCGCGATCAAGAGCATTAAGCCGATGGCCACCGCCGCTGCGATTCCCCCCAGCACCGGCCATAAAGGTCTTTTCTTCTCCGCGTGGGAGGACCATTGCGGCGTCGATGCGCGCTCCACATATTCTTTTCGCCCGCGTTCTGACGCGGACGCCGCCGCCGAGGTCACCGTCAAGCCCAACATTTTCCCCGGCCCGGATTGTCCCGTGATTCGAGCGCGAACTTCCTCGAGGTCGTGGCACATTTCCGCGGCGCTCGGGTACCGGTGGGACGATTCTTTAGCCAGCGCGTGATATAAAATCGGCTGGATCGATGCGGGAGCGTTATCGATCGCACCCGGCGGTTGATTCAGGATCGCAAAAGCAATCGCCGCAGTGTTTTCCCGTTGAAACGGATGCAGCCCGGTAAACATTTCCACCATCACCACGCCCAGTGCCCACACATCGGAGCGTGGATCCACAACGCCGCCCATGGTTTGTTCTGGCGACATGTACGCCGGGGTCCCGGCTACCCCCATGCTTTGCGTCACGCTGGCCGTGGCCGCGACCCGTGCGAGGCCAAAGTCCACGATTTTCGCTACACCATTAGGCGTAATAATGATGTTCGAGGGTTTGACGTCCCGGTGAACGATGTTTCGCGCGTGCGCTGCGGATAATCCCTTGGCTACCTGCATCGCAAGTTGTAATCCTTCTTCCACCGGCAACCCGCCGCGACGCAACTTTTGCTGTAACGTTTCTCCTTCGTAGTAGGCCATCACAATAAACAGTTGGCCATCCTGTCCTTCTTCCAGCCCGTGAATCACTCCAATGTTTTCGTGATCGAGCGCCGACGCGGAACGCGCCTCGCGTAGAAATCTTTCTTTATCCGCCGCATCCACGGTCACATCGTGCGGCAGAAATTTCAGCGCCACGGTTCTTTCGAGCTTGAGGTCCAGGGCCTTGTACACCACGCCCATGCCACCAGCGCCGAGCTTATCGATGATCCGGTAATGTCCTACGGTTTGACCGATGAGAGACTGGGCGTCCGTCATTTGCGCACATGTTAGGTTGCGCTTCCCACCAAGTCAACGCGCGCGTCCGCGCAGGTGTTATCGGCTCTAGTTAGTAAATCTTTAGGAGGGAAAGCCGCTCAACCGCGATTCACTTAGCGCCCGATGTCATTGAAGAATATGCCGGCGGGTGGCCTACAC
>DATNKL010000112.1:0-17535 GCA_035603415.1 Candidatus Acidiferrales bacterium | reverse complement strand
TCGCTGGCGGGATAAATATCGGTCAGTACCAGAACGTCGGCCAGGTTGAAGGCGCTGCAAAATTCATTCCAGAGATGCTGCGTGCGCGAATAGCGATGCGGCTGGAACAGCACCAGCAGGCGATCGAACTTGCAAATTTTGGCGGCTTCCAGCGTGGCGCGAATTTCCACGGGATGATGGCCGTAATCGTCGATGACGGTGATGTCGTTGGCCACTCCTTTGATATCGAAGCGACGGCCGACGCCGGAAAATTTTGCCAGCCCATCGCGGATCAGCTCGACGGGCACGCTGAGATATAACGCCACAGCCGCGGCGGCGGCGGCGTTGCGTACGTTGTGAATGCCCGGCGGGTGCGGCAAGCGGAAGCTGCCGAGCGCTTCGCCTTTAAATGTTAGTTTGAATTCGCTGACCAGGCCTTCCAGTTTTATATCGGTGATAACCAGATCTGCCTGACTGGACGTGCCGTAGGTGATGATGGGCCGCTTGATGTGCGGCACGATGGCCTGCACGTTTACCTCGTCGAGACACAGTATGGCTGCGCCGTAAAATGGCACGCGATTCACAAATTGAATGAAAGCGTCTTGAATGTCTTCGAGTGAAGTGTATTGATCAAGATGCTCGCGGTCGATGGTAGTGACCACAGCGACCACCGGCGCGAGCAACAAAAAGCTGCGGTCGCTCTCGTCGGCTTCCACCACGAAATAATCTCCTTTACCTAGCTTGGCGGTGGTGCCGGCCTGATTCACGCGGCCGCCGATGACGAAGGTGGGATCGAGATGCGCTGCTGCCAAAACCGAGGCAACCATGGAGGTGGTGGTCGTTTTTCCGTGAGCGCCCGCGACGGCGATGCCATATTTCAGACGCATCAACTCGGCAAGCATCTCCGCGCGCGGAATCACCGGAATTTTCATCTTGTGCGCTTCGATGATTTCGGGATTGTTGGCGACGATGGCTGAAGAGGTCACCACCACGTGCGCGCCATCGATGTTGGTGGCTTCATGGGTATCGAAGATTGTGGCGCCAAGTTTGGCCAGCCGCTCGGTGATGGGCGAGGGTTTGCTGTCGGAGCCGGAGACGGAATAACCGAGAGTCAGAAGCACTTCGGCGATGCCGCTCATGCCGATGCCGCCGATGCCTACCAAGTGAATGCGTTGGAAATTTCGGAAGCTGACCATCATGGCGCGACCTTCTCCCGGTCCGGTGTGGAAACAGCGCTGGTGGAAACGGTAGAGCTGCCTGCGGCAGCGCGAACTTTCCCTGGTGAAGGCGCGATGCCGGCAGCTTGCTCGATCAGATTGACTATGTCGCGCGTGGCATTCGGCCACGAGAGACGGCGGGCGGCCATCGACATACGTTCGATTTGTTCGGGGCTATCAAGCAGCGCGAAAATTTCTTTGGTGAGGCGCTCGCCGGTGAGTTCCGCTTCGGTGATGACACGGCCCGCGTGCTGCCTGGCCATTTCCTGGGCGTTGCGCAACTGGTGGCTGTCGGTGGCGCGGCCAAACGGAATGAAGATGGCAGCGCGCCCGGCGGCTGCGACTTCCGCAGCGGTGATGGCGCCGGCGCGGCACACGATAATGTCAGCCCATGCAAAGCGTTCCGGCATGTTGCTGAGGAACGGCACCACCTCCGCGAGAATTTCGCGCCGCGCGTAAGCGGTGCGCACCGCGTCGTAGTCACGCTCGCCGGTCTGGTGCACGATCGTCATTTCGTTTTTTCTGGTGGCCAGAAAATCCATGGCGTCGACAAACGCGCGATTTACCGGCAACGCGCCTTGGCTGCCTCCAGTAATCAGCACGCGCAGCGGTTTTTGCGGAATACGTTGCGCGATGGTCAGAAATTCCGGGCGCACCGGGCAGCCGGTAACCACTGCTTTCTCTCCCCAGGTCCGCGCGGATATTTCATAGCCGGTGGCGATACGCGCGGAAATGCGCGCCAGTGATTTGTTGGTGAACCCCGGTTCCGCGTTGGGCTCAAAGATCACATTGGGAATTCCGTGCATCCAGGTAGTCAGCAACATCGGGCCCGCGGCATATCCGCCGACACCAAACGCTCCAATAGGCTTGTGTTTTTTCACTACTCGCGAAGCGTCCAGCATGGCGGGCGCAAGCTTGAAAAGATTTTTCAGCAGCGTGCCTCCACCTTTGCCTTTTAATCCCGCCACACGCAGCGTTTCGAGCGGCAGCCCGGCTTGCGGCACCAGCTTCATTTCAATCCCGCGCGTTGTTCCCACCAGCACGACTTCTCTTTCGGTCCCGCGGGACAACCACTCGCGCGCGATAGCCATCGCGGGGAAAACATGCCCGCCGGTACCGCCGCCCGCGATTAATAGCTTTACGCCCATGTCACACAAACCCACGCCACACAAAACGTCTTCACGCGCGTCATCATCACTGCTCGGTGGCTCACTGCTCAGTCGCCTGCTGACTGATATTCAGGAGCACGCCAGTTGCCAGGAGCATCACCAGCAAACTCGATCCTCCGTAACTTACGAAGGGCAGCGGAATGCCCTTGGTGGGCACCATCCCCAGCACCACGGCAAAATTAATCAGCGCCTGGCTGATGACCATGGCGGTGATTCCCAGCGCCAGCAGCCGGCCAAATCCATCCGGCGCGGTGAACGCGGCGCGCAATCCTCGCCAGCCGTAAACCACAAACAAGCCGATCACCAGCATCGCCCCGATGAATCCCAGCTCTTCGCAAATCACTGCGTAAATAAAATCCGTATGCGCTTCCGGCAGATAAAACAATTTTTGCTTGCTCTCCATCAGGCCCACGCCGCTGAATCCGCCCGAACCCACCGCTATCAAGGATTGTAACAACTGAAATCCTGAGCCTTGCGGGTCGGATGCCGGATTCAGAAATGCCACGAGCCGTGCTTGGCGATACGCTGCGTGGGTGATCAGCAGATACAGGATCGGCACGGCGCCCAGCAAGCCGCACGCAAGCCATTTCCAGGAAAGCCCCGCGACGAACAGAATGGCCGTGGCGATCACCACGATGTCCACCGCGGTGCCCAGGTCGGGCTGCAGCAGAATCACGCCGACGCACAAAAGAATCGGGCCCAGCGCAGGCAAAATCGTCTGCACAAAATCATGTTTGCAAAATTCCATCTTCGACGCGCTGCGGGGCTTGCGGTCCAGGAACCACGCGAGATATAGAATCACGGCGAGCTTCGCTAATTCCGACGGCTGAATTCCCACGGGACCGAACTTGATCCAGCGGTGGGTGGCATGGGATTTGTCCAAGAAAAATGCCCCCACAAGCATCAAGAGCACAGCGCAAAGAGTGGTATAGACAACTTTGGGCTCGCGCAAACGCCGATAATCCACGCGCATCAGCGCAAACATCCCAAAAAGTCCAATGACTAGCCAGGCTGCCTGGCGCAATAAAAAAATATAAGACCGTCCATAGTGCTGTTCCGCAGTGACCGCCGAAGCCGAAAACACCATCACCGCGCCAAGCAGGCACAGCGCCAGCGTTACACCGAACAACCAGCGATCGTTTTCAAGCCGTCTCGGCACTCTTGTTCGCCTTTCCGTCGGATTTCAAAGCGTCGGACACCGAAGCTGACTTGTGTTCGCGTTCCCTGATCAATTCTTTAAAAACACGTCCACGATGCTCATAATTTTCAAACTGGTCAAAACTCGCGCATGCCGGCGCAAGCAACACCACATCGCCACGCCGCGCGGCCTGCAAGGCGATTTCCACGGCGCGTTCCAGAGTTCCGGCGCGCTCGAGTGGGACGCTGCCGGCGATTTGCTGTCCAATTTTTTCCGCCGCTGCGCCAATCAGTAAAGCCAGCACGCTTCTCTCGCGCAACGCGGGCTGCAGCGTTGCATAATTGCTGTCCTTATCTTTGCCGCCCAGGATGATCAGCACTCTTCCGGGAAAGGCTTCCAGCGCCTTCAAGGCCGCATCGACATTGGTCGCTTTCGAATCGTTGTAATAGCGAATACCGCCAATTTCCGCCACAAATTCCAGGCGATGTTCGACGCCCGGGAACGTGCGCACCGCTTCAGCAATGGCCGCAGTGGGCGCCCCTTCCAGGCGCGCGGCGGTAACAGCGGCCAACACATTTTCAAGATTGTGCGCGCCGGGCAGCGAAATTTCCTGGCGCTTCAGCAACACTTCTACTTGCTTGCTGGTGCGAAAAACAATTTCTTCGCCGCGCAGAAATGCGCCTTGCTGCACTTCTCGTTTGCGGCTGAACCAATAAAGTTGCGGGCGCTTGGGCGCCAGGCGCGCCGAAGCGGGATCGTCCGCGTTCAGCACCGCGAAATCGCTTTTGGTTTGATTTTCAAACAAGCGACTCTTGGCGGCTGCATAAGCTTCCATGGTCTTGTGGCGGTCCAGATGATCGGGAGTGAGATTCAGCAGCACCGCGATATCCGCATGAAACGTTTCAATCAGCTCCAGTTGAAAGCTGCTAAGCTCCGCGACGGTGATGGTATCTTCGCTCGAGAGCGCCACTCGAGAGATCAGCGGCGTCCCTATATTTCCGGCCACCATGCTAGAGAAACCCGCGACTCGCAAAATGTGGTGCACTAATGAAGTGGTGGTGGTTTTGCCGTTCGAACCAGTGATGCCAATCAGCCGGCCGTCGAGAAAGCGGTCGGCCAACTCGATTTCGCTCCACACGGTGATATTTTTTTCGCGCGCCGAGCGCAACAGCGGCGCGTCCGCGGGAACGCCGGGACTTGGGATTACCAAATCCTGGTGAGGTAACGCCGTATCCGGATGCGCGCCAAGCTCCAGCGTGACGCCCTCTTCGCGCAAGCTGAGGGCCTCCGCGCCAAGCTCGCTTTCGGAGTGCGTGTCCGTGGCCGTGACAGTCGCGCCATGCTCGGCGCAAAAACGGGCCGTAGCAATGCCGGTGCGGGCCAGTCCGATGACCAGAACGTGCTTGCCGCGCAGCTCGAAGCCGCCTGTCATTGCTTTACGCCCAACCTTTCCGACGCGTTCAGACTTTTTTGCGTTCTCCAACTCGATCGTTACCGCAATTTAAGGGTGGTCAATGCAAAGAGCGCAAAGACCAGCGCCAAAATCCAGAAACGCACGATCACCTTGGACTCGCTCCAACCCAAAAGTTCAAAATGATGATGGATCGGCGCCATACGAAAAATGCGTTTGCCGCGCAGCTTGAAAGAGCCCACCTGCAAAATAACCGAGAGCGCTTCCACCACAAAAATTCCGCCGATAAAAAACAGCAAAATTTCCTGCTTGATGATCACCGCGATAAGTCCAAGCGCCCCGCCCAGAGAGAGCGAGCCTACATCGCCCATGAAAACTTCCGCGGGATGGGCGTTGTACCAAAGAAAACCAAGCGAAGCGCCGACCAGCGCGCCACAAAAAACGGTAAGTTCGCCAACCCCCGGAATATATTGAATTTCAAGGTAAGTGGCCCAGCGAAAATTGCTGCTCACGTAGGTGAGCACGGTGAGCGCGCCGGCAGCGATGACCGTGCAGCCGATGGCCAGGCCGTCGAGACCGTCGGTGAGATTCACGGCATTCGATGCTCCGGCAATTACCAGCGAAACAAAAAACAAAAATGGCAGGAACGCCAACGGCCAAATGTGCGGCGAAGCCATCAAGGAATGAATGACTAAATCCGGATGCACGCGCTTGAAAAAAGGAAAAACCAGCTGCGTGGAATATTTGCTCCAGGTGGCCAGCACCAGCAGGCCAATGCCGCAGGCCAGGCTGACTAAAACTTGCAGCGAGAATTTTTTTGCGCTGGTGAGGCCCAGGTTGCGCTGCTTGGAAACTTTCGCGTAATCGTCGACAAATCCGATGGCCGCGAAGCCCAGCAATGAAAAAAGCGCAAGCCACACGAACGCGTTGCCCAGATCGGCCCACAGCAGCGTAGGTACGGCCGTCGACAACACGATCAAAACTCCGCCCATGGTTGGCGTGCCCGCTTTTTTCTTGTGATCCTGCGGGCCCTCTTCGCGAATGTACTGGCCAATCTGCAGTTCCCGCAACTGCCGAATCAACCACGGCCCGAATACAAACGCGAGAAACATTCCGGTCAGGCTAGCGTACACCGTCCGAACAGTGATGTAGCGAAACACATTTAGCGGACTGAAATATTTTTGCAGGGTGTGGTAGAGGAGGTAGTAAAGCATCTAGTGCCGCGCCTCTTGCCGTGAAGCTTCTGCCGGTGGGGCATAGCGCGTGAGCAGTGCGTCAACGATGCGCTCCATCTTGACGCCGCGCGAGCCTTTGACCAGCATCACGTCGCCCGATTCCAGGAAAGCAGCCAAGAATTTTGCCGCTTCTTCGGAAGTGGAGAAAAACTTGGTGTGCTTACGAGATAGACCCGCGGCGACAGCCCCTTCGATGATTTGCGCGGCATCTCCGGTAACGGCGATAATCCAGTCAACTTTTCCAGTGCTGGCCGCAAATTGCCCGGCTTCGCGATGCAGTTCAGCGGAGGTGCGCCCCAACTCGCGCATTTCTCCCGCGGCGAGGATGCGGCGGTGATACTTGGGAGTGGCGGCCAAAACAGCGGTCATGGCCTGCAGCGCGGCGGGACTGGAGTTGTAGCTGTCGTTGATGAGTGCCGCTCCGTTGGTCAGCGCCACCAGTTCGCCTCGCATAAATGGCGCCTTGAGATTGGCGAAAACACTGTGCGCTTCCTCTGCTCCAATGCCCCACACACTGGCGGCCGCCAAAGCGCCCAGCGCATTGGCGGTCACGTGTCTGCCTGCGAGCGCGATCTCCAGGCGCACACGCCTTTCGTTCGTGACCAGCGTAAATGCGGAGCCTAAAGCGCCACGATTTTCCAATTGTTCCGCGCGAAAATCCGCCGGCGAATCGATGCCATAGGTCAAAACTGTTCCCGGCGCGTAGGATGCAAAGGCGGCCACGCGAGGATCATCCGCGTTCAAAACCGCAACCGAGTTCTTGCCGTTCAATCCTTCAATCAATTCGCGTTTGGCAAGAGCGATCTCGTCCACGGAAATAAAGAATTCCAGATGCGCGGGCGAAACGCGCGTCACCACTCCAACGTCAGGCTGCGCCACCGCCGCCAGCCTTTTCAACTCGCCGGGCCGGGACATGCCCATTTCCAGCACCGCCGCTTGATGACTTTCTTCCAGCCCGAATAACGTTAGCGGTAGACCATACTCGTTATTGAAATTACCTTCCGACTTCAGCACGCGTAGTTTCGTGCCCAACAATTTCGCGAGAATCTCTTTGGTTGTGGTCTTGCCCACCGAGCCAGTGACGCCGGCAATTTTTCCGCCCCACGCTTGGCGTACCGCTTGCGCGAATTGTTTGAGGGCCTCGAAGGTGTCGGCCACCTGGATACACCGGTCAGAGATCCAGCCGGGGTAGCGCGATACCAGCGCTTCGGCCACCACCGCTGCCACCGCGCCGCGCTCCAGTGCGGCGGGAACGTGATCGTGTCCATCGTGACGCGGTCCGTGTATGGCGATGAACAGTTCTCCGGGACGTACCGTGCGAGAGTCAATCGAGACGCCGGCCAGCCGGGCCACGGGGTCGATCGCCCCACCTGGCTTGGCACCCACCGCTTTAGCCATTTGTGCAATTGTCCAGAGCATAAGGTCCTCAGCGGATTTAGTTTGTGTACAGAAGCAAGGGATTGCGTCGTACTTGTCATTCTGGCACCCCAACGTTTCAGGTAGTGCAAAAAATCGCGCCGTGCGTGTCGTGCTATTCCAGTGCTTGCGCGCTTGGCTCACTCACAAAATATTAGAGCGAGAGACGTGCCAAATTACGATGCGCTCCTCGCAACAAACTAAAAGCGGCCTTCGTCAGCGTTTTTAGGTGACCTCGCTCCCATTCTTTTTTGGCCCTTCAGTTGCGACTGCAGCCTTATATCCACGCTGGATCAGCGCGCGGCGCGCCATTTCGCGATCGTCAAATTCCAGCGTCCGATCCGCAAGAATCTGATAATTTTCGTGACCCTTCCCGGCCAGCAATACAATGTCGCCGGCGAGAGCTTCGTCGATCGCCAAACCGATAGCCTTTTCACGATCCGGCTCGATGACATATTTACCGCTGGTTTTTTGCACACCGACAATAATGTCGCTGATGATTTTCAGCGGATCTTCCTGGCGCGGATTGTCGCTGGAAAGAATGGTGAGATCACTGAGCCGTCCAGTGACTTCGCCCATAACCGGGCGCTTGGTGCGATCCTTGGAGCCGCCGCAGCCAAACAGCGTGATGATGCGGCCCTTGGGATGGAGTTCGCGCGCAGTGCGAATCAGGCTTTCGAGCGCGTCGTCGGTGTGCGCGTAATCGACGATGACCAGGTACGGTTGGCCTTGATCGATGCGCTGGAATCGGCCGGACACACTTTCAAGATTGCGAATACCGGCTTCGATCACTTCATTGGAGAACCCGAGTGCTTGCGCGGCGCCGATGGCGGCAAGAATGTTGTACACGTTAATGCGTCCCACCAGGCTGGAAGTGATTTGGATTTTGCCGTTGGGGGTTTGCGCGGTCAAAGCCAGCCCGTTGAAACTTAATTGGAATTTTTTTGTGGTGATGTCAGCCCCGCTTTCGAGACCGTAGCTGACGGTTTTTTTGGCCAGGCCGAAGAGCTTCTGGCCATAGTCATCGTCGATGTTAATGATGGCGGTGTCGGGAACGCCTGCTCCGGTGCCGGTGAAGAGGGTTTTCTTGGCGGCGAAATAATCTTCGAACGTTTTGTGATAATCCATGTGCTCGCGCGTGAGGTTGGTGAATACCGCCGCCGAGAAATGCAGCCCCCACAAGCGATTCATGGTGAGCGAATGCGAGCTGGCCTCCAGCACCGCGAATTTTCCGCCAGCGTCGCGAATTTCCGCCAGGAAGCCTTGCAGGTCCACCGATTCTGGCGTGGTGTTGGGCGCCGAATATTTGCCGGTGGGCGTTTCGTAGGCGATGGTGCCGAAGAGCCCGGTTTTGGATTTGGAGGCTTTGATGATCGCATCAATCACTGAAGTGGTGGTGGTTTTGCCGTTGGTTCCAGTGACGGCCACGAGTTGCAGGGCGTTGGCGGGATGATCGTAAAAATTGGCGGAGGCAATCGCGAGAGCTTTGCGAGCCTCGCGAACTTGAATGACGGTGACACTGGGGGGAATCGCAGCGGTAACGGACTCGTCGCTGACTACCGCGACCGCTCCGCGTTGAATCGCATCAGAGATGAAAGCTTGTCCGGTTTCTTTCGCGCCGCGCAAGGCGAAGAAAGTTGCGCCGGGTTGTACTTTGCGTGAATCACAGACAACTTGGCGGATTTCGCCCGAACCTGGCAAAGGCGTGGTCGTTTCGACGCCGTGAAGTACTTCCGTCAGATTTTTCGTCCGAGCCTGGCGCGACTTGCCATTTGACGACGGGGCTTCGTTTCTTGAATGCCCTGACAATTTGCGGACTTCCTGGTCTGGCTGTTTCAATTTCGTATCTGCTGGCAAGCGACCAACCCCATTTTCCCCATTTTTCTCAATGTCTGTGCCTCAAGTGCTTCTTCGCAACATTAGACGGCTGCGCGACTTTCAACGGCTTTACAGATTTGACCGTTTTCGGCGTAGCCGTTGATTTCATCGGCGGCGCTCCGAATTGAACGGTAATACGCGATCCGCGCCGGACTTGTGAACCTGGGGCCGGTGATTGTTCCGTAGCAAGGTTAGTACCAATCAGAACGGGATCGAGTCTCAGGCGCAAACACATTTCTGTAACGTCGCGCATGGTTTTCCCGGAAAAATCAGGAATGGAAATTTCCGTGTCTTCGTCCGCGGTAACCGCCAGGGTGAGGTGTGAAGTGGGACTCAAATTGCCTGTTAAGTGAGTTTCAGCGCTGGAGAAGACGGCTTCGGGTTGTTCGGGCAACAACAACAAATCCGCCGGCGTAAAGTCTTCGAGGTTTTCTGCGTCACTCTGCATTTGTTTTTTGTAGGCGGCCTGAACCAGCTGCTGATTGACGGGCACGTCCGGCGATACTTCGAGGTACGGCAAAACTTGTTCGGCGACCCGCTTGAACACCGGAGCCGCGACCATGCCGCCTTCGTGCAGTCCGATGGGAGAATCGAGCGAAACGAGAATCGCCACTGCTGGATTATTGATAGGCGCGAATCCGGTGAACGATGCGATTAATTGCGTGGGTGAGTAGCGTCCGGTGTTGGGATCGATTTTTTGCGCGGAGCCGGTTTTACCCGCGGAAGTCCAGCCGTCGAGACGCGCGAGTTTGCCAGTGCCATTCAGAACCACACCTTCCATCAAGCGGCGCAGCGTGGCGGCAGTTTCCGGTTGGATGACGCGCCGCGGTTCACTGATGGCCAGCAACCCTTCACGAGGCAATACCATTTCGCCACGGCGAACTTCAGCCACAATGTGCGGTTTGTAAAGTGTGCCGCCATTGGCGATAGCGGAGACCGCGGAGATCAATTGGATTGGCGTCACGCCGACCTCCTGACCCATGGAGACTGCGCCGATGGAAATCGGCGACCAGTTCACTAATGGGTGCAAAAGTCCGCGGCTTTCCCCGGGCAGGTCGACGCCGGTGGGCGTGCCAAATCCGAATGAACGAATGTACTCGTAAAATTTTGGCGCGCCCAGTCGCTCGGCAATTTTTATGGCGCCGACATCGCTCGATAGCGCGAGAATCTCGGAGACGGTGAGCAGGCCAAAGCGTTTATGATCATGAATTTTGTGACCGGCCACATACGTAGCCCCATTTTCGCAATCGAAAACTTCGTCGGGATTGGTGATGCCCTGATCGAACGCGGCAGCCAGGGTAATCAGCTTAAAAGTCGAGCCCGGCTCGTACAGCGCGCTGACCGCGCGATTCATGCGAAATTCCGCAGGGGTTCCGGCGGATGCGGCGTTGGGATCAAAGGTCGGCCAGTTAGCCACTGCCAGCAATTCCCCGTTGTTGGGATTCATCACCACCACGGTGCCGGCCAGAGCGTGGGTTTTGTTTATGGCCGCAGCTAACTCACGCTCCGCGATGTACTGAATTTTTTCGTCCAGCGTGAGCACCACGTCGGCGCCGCGATCGCGGCGTGCTTCCGCGCCATCGAACCATTTCTGGTGCGCGTCGGCCATCATCACGATTTTTTCGCTTTTGCCGCGAATTTGATTGTCGAGCGCGTACTCGATGCCGCCCAAGCCTTTTTCGTCGACATCCACAAAGCCCAGAACGTGGGACGCCAGATCCGCCTTGGGATAGAACCGCTTATTTTCCGCCTGGGTATAAACGCCTTTCAGATTCAGCGCGGTGATGGCTTCGGATTTTTCGGGAGTCAGCTTGCGTTCGATCCACACGAAATTCTGCGAAGAGTCCAGGCGTGATTCCACCAGGTCTGCGGAGAGGCCAAGAACGCCGGACAATAGCTGCGCGGCCAGCGCTTTATCTTTGATCTCGTTGGGAATGGCAAACGCCGAATCAACCTTGATGCTCATGGCCAGCGCGTGCATGTTGCGGTCGTAAATCGCGCCGCGCTTGGGAGAAATTTCGATGGTGCGTTGCTGTTGGCGTTGCGCGTGAAGGAGATAATCGCCGTGCCGGTAAAGTTGGAGATAACCAAGCCGGCCAAAAACGGCGGTGGCCCACAATAGAGCCACGCCAGCGACGATCAGCAAACGGACGTGAGCTCGAGTTTGTTGCATGTAAGGATTACGCCGGTACGCCCTCCCGTTGGACGCTCAACTCAAAAGAAAAATTGTTGTGGATGACTGAGAAGGAGAGGAAGGGTTTGGTAACCTTAGGCGCCCAGGTCCTCATGTTGTTGGACTACTGCTCGTGATTTACGCGAATTAACTGCGCATCCGCAACTTCGGCTCCCGCCACTGGCTGGTATTCAC
Organism: Candidatus Acidiferrales bacterium; assembly: GCA_035603415.1. Classification (GTDB taxonomy): domain Bacteria; phylum Acidobacteriota; class Terriglobia; order Acidiferrales; family UBA7541; genus Acidiferrum. The sequence goes on along the minus strand of DATNKL010000112.1, from coordinate 5,724 downwards.
GCACTTGAGAGGGCAGCGTTTCGGTTAAGCCCAGTTGGCGGCGCGCGATCATGTCGATGCGTTTAGGATTGCTGAGACCGGCAATTTCGAGCCGTAAGGATGAATTTAAAGCTGAGGCTTCCAGCCGCTCGGTGCGCGCGGCTTCGAGCTGAAAGCTTAAATCGATGCATTTGAAATGCTGGTAAATGTAAAGCAGGAAGAATGCCGCAATAATGCCGCCCAGCACCACGGTGCGATAAAGATTGCGCATCTTTACCGGCTCCACGTTGCGAACCAGGCGCGTATTGTCCAGCCGCTTCACAGTATGAAATTCCGTCGATGCCCGGCTCTTCTTCTTCCGCGTCATAGCTTTACCTTTTGCTGGCGCCTTAAGCGGCTGCCAAAATCTCTGCGCACCGCAGTTTCGCGCTTCGCGACCGCGGATTATTCGCCTGCTCTGCTTCGCCAGGCTGAATGACGTGTCTGGTGAGCACGCGCAGCGTGCCCGCGCGCTCGCCTTCCTGAAATGCGCGCTTTACGAGGCGATCTTCGCGTGAGTGGTAACTAAGCACCACCCAGCGCCCTCCTGGATTTATTGTGGCCGGGGTCCGAGAAAGAAACTGCCCGAGTTCCTCCATCTCTCGATTCACCGCGATCCGCAGCGCCAGAAACGTTTTTGTTGCGGGATGCAGTCTCTGCCTTCCCCATTGCTTTCGGGCCCCTGCCACAGTGGTTGCCAAGTGCGCGGTATCCCGTAGGGGTCGCGCTCGTACGATCGCCTTGGCGATTCTTCTGGAATCATGCTCGTCGGCTTCGCGATAGAGCAGGTCGGCAATTTCTTTTTCCGACCACTGATTCACAATTTCGTCTGCCGTAAGTTCACCTTCGGCATCCATGCGCATATCCAGCGGACCAGCTTCGCGAAACGAAAACCCGCGCGCGCTCTGATCAAGCTGCATCGAGGAAACCCCCAAGTCGGCCAAGACCCCGTCCACCTTCGGAATCCCCAACTTTTGCGCGACCTCCGCAATCCTCGAGAAGGGCGACTTCACGAGGGTCACGCGATCCTTCCACGGTTTCAAATTCTCCCGCGCCAACTCTAAGGCCCGTTCGTCCTGGTCCAGGCTGATCAATCTGCCGGAGACTAATCTTTGCGCGATAGCCGCGGAGTGGCCCCCGGCTCCCAGCGTGGCGTCTACGTAGATACCGTCGGGTTTTATTTCCAGCCATTGCAATACCTCTTCAACTAAAACCGGCGTGTGCGATTCAGCTCTATTCACTGCTCACTCGCCGCTCGTTACTACTGATCTGCTAAATTCCCAAATCTTCCAAAGCCTTGTAATCCTCGTCGGTGTACGGCGAATTCTTCAGCTCATCGAGTACCCGGGTGTGATTCATGACTTCCAGATAATCGAGGTTCCCGAATACGTCCACTTCGCCTTTGGTTTGCGCCGATTCGCGCAGCACCGCAGGCAGCAGCACTCTTCCCTGCGCATCGAGTTCAACCGTTTGACCGTAATAACTCGTTCTGATAAGAAATTTCCGCTTGGCCCGGTTCTGCGAGGACACTCCTGCAAGCTTATCCTCAATGCCCATCCAAACTTTCATCGGGTAGATGCGCGCCGATTCGCCGGTCGGGCTGGTGATGTAAAACTGATTGCCGTACTCCTTCAGCCCTTCCAAGAACAAGGCGGGAATCTTCAACCGGCCCTTCTCGTCGACCTTCGCCGGATAGTGTCCCCGCAGATTCATGTGCCCCGCTCGGATTCACGATGTGATAGCCGTTTTTAGTCTTGACGGCCACACAACCACACACTAAAAGGAAGTCTTGGATGCGCAAAATGCCCCCAAAACGCCTACAAATGGTTCAAAAAACAAGTCTTTCTTATTCAGCCCCGGTTGACGCCCCCAAGGCTTTAGTGCGACTACTTGCTTCTACTATGCCCCACTTCACTCCACATTGCTCCACATAATAAGCGCGATTTATGGCATGTCAAGCGGAAACGTAAAAAGTTGTGAAAAAAGTTGTGAGAAACGTGATGCGGTATAGTCGCGATTTTTGCTACGACTAATTGTGGTTTGAGTCACTCGCCATTACCATACTTGGTAGCCTGATTTTTACGTTCCGTTCGGAACGTAACTTGAGAAATCTTTAATATCCCCGTTCAAATCCTTGGCGAACTACTGGCGATTCTCGAAAGCACGATTGAAAGTTTTTGTGGCGCGTGTTCCATTCTCAAGGAGTGCGTGCTATTCTTTTCGTGCAATCAATATTGTTTTTAAATTCAAGGAGCTTTCCGATGGAATGGACCACACCGCAACACGAAGAGATCGACCTCAACTGCGAAATCAGCTCGTACGCCAACGCTGAGCTGTAGTGCGATGACCGCTCCGCGGTCTGCTCGGATCCTGATCGAATGCGCGTAAAAATCCTCGGCTCAGCAGCCGGGGGTGGTTTTCCCCAGTGGAATTGCGCTTGTGCCAATTGCCAACGGGTAAGAGCCGGGAAATTTCACGGTCGCGCACGCAGCCAGACCCAGCTGGCTTTTACCACCAACTCCAAAGTTTGGTTTCTCCTTAGCGCTTCTCCAGACCTGAGAGCGCAAATCATCGCCGCGCCTGAACTGTCTCCGAATCGTGCTTCCAGCGCTTCTGCTCGCATGGGCGTTCCTGTAGCCGCTGTGCCTGCGCCGCCGGCGGTCGAGTCTCCCATCGGCGGGGTTTTTTTGCCCAGCGCCGACGTAGACTCGGTGGCGGGACTTCTTCATTTGCGTGAATTCCAGTCGTTTTTTGTTTTTGCCACGCCCTCGGTGCAGTCTGCCCTGCAAAAAGAGAATCGCGTGTTCCGCGTTCTGGATCGCGCGGAGCCGCCGGTAAAGTGGGTGCGTTTATCCAGCAAAGGGCGTTTGGGCTGCCATCTCGAGGAAGATCCGGGCTCCACGCCAGAGTTTCTTTGCACTACTGTTCCCATGGGCGGATGTTATCCAGATTACGTCAGCGAAGAGCTGCGGCGGACACTTGTGGCGGAGGAAGCCACGTCGGCATTCGTGATTCATAAGGGCGACAAGAAAATATTTTATGCCCCGGCAATTCCCGCGGATACAAAAACAGCCAACGGGCACTCCGGCGCATGGACTTCCTGGATCGAAAACAGCGACGCGGCCTTTGTCGACGGAACGTTCTGGAGCGACGACGAACTAATCAAGACCGGGCGCAGCAAGAAAACCGCTCGGCAGATCGGTCACGTGCCCCTCTCCGGGCCCGGAGGAATGCTCGAGCAGTATCCCAAAAACGTCAAGGGACGCAAAATTCTGATCCATATCAACAACACCAATCCAATTCTCGACGAAGACAGCCCGCAGCATCGCGCGGTGCTGGATGCCGGTTTTGAAATGGCCTACGATGGAATGGAACTTGAGCTGTGAATGCGCCCGCTAACATCCCTGGTAGCTTCACGGCCGAAAAAAAGATGCTGCCGGAAAGTGAATTCATCGCCGGGTTTCACGCTATCGGCGAAGCGCGCTATCACCACCAACATCCCTTTCATTTATTGATGCATGAAGGCAACCTGACGCGCGGGCAACTGCAAGCCTGGGCGCTGAACCGCTACTACTATCAAAGCCACATACCGTTGAAAGATGCGGCTATTTTGTCGCGCAGCGGGGATCCCGCGTTTCGCCTCGCGTGGCGTAAGCGCGTGATCGACCACGACGGCGACGGAAACAATCCCGGCGGCATTGAAAAGTGGCTGCGACTGGTGGAGGCTACTGGATTGCCACGGCAGCAAGCGCTGCATGGCGACGGCATATTGCCGGCCACGCGATTTGCGGTGCAGACTTACGTAAATTTTGTTAGCACTCATTCACTGCTTGAAGCGGTGGCGTCTTCGCTGACCGAACTTTTCTCGCACAAGCTGATTACGCTGCGCGTGGACCGCCTGCGCCGGCATTATCCGTGGCTGACCGGCGGATTGGATTATTTCAACGCGCGCTTGACACAGGCTCCCGAGGATGCTGAGTTCGCGCTGGCCTGGGTAGTGAAGAATGCGCGAACGCCGGAGGAGCAGCACAAAGCGTACGACGCGCTACGCACCAAGTGCGACATTCTGTGGGCCCAGCTCGATGCGCTATATTTTGCGTATGTGCAACCTGGCTGGCCACCACCCGGCGCTTTTAAGCCGAGCGACAAGTGAATCACTTCGCCAAATACAATTTATGACCCCTGATTTAAATAGCCGCCCGCGTTTGGCACCGGGATGCCGCCTGAATGATGCCAAGCAGCAGCCGCGCGTTTTGTTGATGCCGGAAAAGGCCCTGCGATTGAACGGGCCAAGCCTGGAAATTGTGGAGCGCTGCGATGGAGGGCACACCGTCCGGCAGATAATTACGGAGTTGCAGAGAATTTACGACAAGGCCGAGCCGCAAAAAGTTGAGAGTGACATTCTCGGATATTTGTCTTTGCTTAACGATCAGCGCGCATTGGATTTTGTGAGTGACGACACCTCGGAGGGCGACGGCGCCGGCTAGCGGTCGGGTTTTGTCCGTCGCGCAGTTTGTTCCGGTATCGGAATCCCGGATACAACTGAATCAAGTACGTTTTAACCGTTCAAGCATGGCTGTGACAACCCGCATCACGAGCACCAGTCAATCAGATATCATCTAGATATAAAATGGACAGCCCCGTTTATACGCCCCTGGCCTTAATCGCCGAGCTTACGCACCGGTGCCCGCTGCACTGCGTCTACTGTTCGAATCCCCTGGAGCTGAATGCGCGTTCCAATGAGCTTTCCACCGACGCATGGCGTAAAGTTTTTACTCAGGCTGCGGAGTTGGGCGTATTACAGGCGGACTTCACCGGCGGTGAGCCGCTGGCGCGGCCGGATATTGTGGAACTGGTGAGCACCGCGCGCGCTGCCGGCCTGTACGTGAATCTCATCACCTCCGGATTGCCACTCGACGAAGCGCGGCTGGAAAAATTGGTCGCGGCGGGATTGGACCATTTCCAGCTCAGCCTTCAAGGCGCGCGGCCCGAAATCGCCAGCGAAATTTCCGGAACCACTTCGCATGCGCAAAAATTACGCGTGCTTGAGTGGCTTCGAGACTACCGCGTCGCGGTGACGCTGAATTTTGTAATCCATCGCCGCAACATGGATCAAATTCCCGAAATGCTGGCCATCGCGGAGGCTTCCTGCGCAACGCGAGTGGAGTTTGCCAATGTGCAGTATTACGGGTGGGCTTTCGCCAACCGCGAAAATCTGCTACCCACGCGCCAACAACTGGGCTTATCGCTGCAAATATTGAAGGAGGCGCAGGAGCGGCTGCGCGGCAAGATGCGCATCCAGTACGTCGTGCCCGATTATTACGCGAAATTTCCCAAAGCGTGCATGGGCGGGTGGGGCCGCAAATTGATGTTGGTCGTGCCGAGCGGCGATGTTCTACCCTGCCACGCGGCGCGGGTGATCCCAGGGCTCACGTTTGAAAATGTGAAAGAGCGCAGCCTACGCGAAATCTGGGAAACCTCCGCTGTGTTCCAACAGTTTCGCGGCGAAGCGTGGATGCAGGAACCGTGCCGCAGCTGCGAGCGTCGCGAAGTGGATTTTGGCGGGTGCCGGTGCCAAGCGCTTCTGCTGGTAAATGACGCCGCGGCAACCGATCCGGTGTGCTCGTTGTCGCCAAACAGAAACAAAGTCGATGCGGTACTAGAACGGGTTGCCGATAGTTCCGCGACGATTGCAGCGAATGATGT
>DATNKL010000128.1:0-29293 GCA_035603415.1 Candidatus Acidiferrales bacterium | reverse complement strand
CGGGCGACGCTGATCCAGCCCATACCAAAGCGGCACTTCCTAACGCGCTGATTCCGAGAAGAGTGCCTGCGAAGGCACTCAGTAGCGAGCGTTCCATGTGAAACCTCCTGTGCGTGAGCGCACGGGATTAGAACGAGCCACTGGTGAAATCTTGCAGCGCGAACGCGGAATTTGCCCGACAAGAAGTGAAAAGAAGAAATTGCGGTGCGAGATGGGCTACTCGTTGGGGTCGCCGAGGTTGGTGCGCGGTTTGTGGCGCTTGCCCAAACTGGCTTCCTGGCGCTCGTACTCCGCCACTTCTTCCTCTGAGTAGGAGTAGGAGTCGCGTGATGCGAACATGCTCTTGTTTGTACGACTGGCTTCCAGCTTCTTTTTGCGCACCACGCCGAATTCCCGACTGACTTGCCGGAGCGGAGCGGCGATGGCGTGCACTTCGAATAGCAGGTCGCTGACTCTTTGAATCAAATCGTGGAAATTAATCGGCCGCGCGACGTAGGGAAGACGCGCTTGCTCCAGCAATTGCACATATTTGACGTCCGCCATTTCCGGAACAATATAAAGCACGCGGATGCGCCCGCCTTCTTCCGCGGGAACGGAGGCCAGCTCCTGCAAGGTGATAAAGGCCGCGCTGTCTGTGCCAGTGACCGCCACGTTGGCTACTACCAGGGCCCACTCGCCGTTGCGAAGTTCGTTTAAAAGCAGATTGGTGTCGGCGACAATGTGGACTCGCCAGCCTTCGGAATCGAGAAGCTGGCGAACCGCGGTGGCGTTTTCGGCGTCCTCTTCAAGAACAAGAATCGCCACCTGGCGAGGTTTTTCAGCAGGGTTTGTTTTACCGCTGTCCATCTATCGATTATAACCGCTGGATAGGCGCGCCGATTTTGCAAGAGTTCAGGTGCCGCGTATCGGCCAATAAACAAAGCCCGATTGCGCCGTTCGCGTTTCGGAGCGCGAATCGGCTGCGTGGTTAGCGATTTGCCTGCTGATAAATCCGTATCAATGATGAGCTGGCGGAGGTGTCGCCGGCGCGGTGTCGGTGCTTTGCAGATGGCAGCCTCCGGCCAGAGATTTCTTGCCACCCGATTTGGAAGAACGCTCGAGGGTGCCGACGTCGTCTTTATTCCGCCACACAACGGCGCCATCCGTATATTTCTCACCATCGGATCCGTCGGCCTGCTGCAGGTTGTAAGTGTGGCCTTTGAAGACTACGCGAGCCTGTTTTGCATGTAAGTTGACGACCACTTTTGCGTCTCCGTCGCATGTGTACGTGAGACGGCGCCAGGTGCGCATCATGTGCGCTGAAGGAGAAGCGCCGGCGGCAGGATTGGCTGGAGCGACCGGCGCGGTGGGAGCGCTTGGAGAATTAGGGGCCGGTTGCGACGGTGGAGGTATGGGGCCAGGATCGCGCGGCGGTTGTTGCGCTCGCAGCGGCGGCGCCGTTAATAGGATAAGAGCGAGGGTCGCGTAAACGATCGAGCCGTAAACAATGGACATTATCGTTGTCAAAGTTGCCCAGATGTTGCTGGCCATGATTTGCTCTCCCGACTTTTTACTGACCGACCACTAAATCGGTTCCATCCTGATAACGACGGGGCGCGCTGCCGTCCCAGAAAACCCGGTAGGTCACCGAGGAAGTAGCCGTCATGCGACGAGTATAAAATATTTGGATACCGTCGCGGGACCATTCGCCGTGGCTAGACCACTGCTCCGGAGGGGTCAGAACGACACGCCGTTTGGCGCGAATTTCATACAGGAAAATTCCGGCCGCATCGGCGGGGGCGCCGGCCGGCGCGGTAAAATACTTTGCCGAGACCAACAGCAAATCCGGGTTCAGCGGATTTATGCGAATGGTGTCCGAATCCGAGATGCGGAAAGCGTCTCCGTAGATTTCTTTCAGCGGCACAGATTGTTGCGGCCGGTCATCGCTGATCCAGTAAAGGCTCTGCGCGTCGTTGGCCAGCACCGTATGTACATCGGCCCAGCCTTGCAGCGCATCAACAGTCCCGTTATAAAGCGGAGTTGCGGTTTCTGGCGTGCTAAAAGGAGAAGCCACTACGCGCCATTTCTGATCCTGCGATTGCAAATATGCAAAGCGCGAATCATCCGGCGACCAGAAGGCTTCGCGCACTGTGCCATGAACCAATTCTTTTGAGCGGGCGGTATCGAAATCGTAGAGCACGATGGTGCGCTCGGATCCCATCTTGGAATCGTTTCGCGTGTAGAGAAGTTTTTTGCCGTCGTGAGAAAGCGCGAGTTCTGTGCCGGCAACGGGGGTAATTTTTTTGGCCGCGCCCCGGCTCACAACAATTTTGCCGCCGGAAGTCACGTAGGCGACCGCCGTGGGAGCTTTAAAATTTGTGATAGAGGTAACCGGCGGCTTTTTCTTTTCTGTGTCGTCGTCATCCGCGCTCTGATTTACGATCTTCGGGAAAAGTTCCGCGGCAACGCGTGCGCAGCCGCGGAATGTGCCGATTTGCCCATGTTCCAGAACAATGCGAAACGCATTCTTTGCAATAGTCAAAGAAGGCGTGGCGGAAGTCGCCGCTTTTCCAGCTGGTGGTGTCTTCGGCGCGACCTCGGGAACCGCGGCTGCCGCGGAATCAATGCAAACTTCGCGGGTGAGATGGATCGTTACCTCCGCGCCGGTGACAATATCTTTGGCGCGATAGACCCACGCGTCCGGCGATCCTTCCTGGCTGACATTGGCGGGCTCAAGGGCGATGGGCGGGTAATTGGCGCGGTCAAGGCGCTCCGGCCCTTTCTGGCCGATGAGCACACTCCAAACGGGATCGCTGCCGTGGCCAAGAAGCAGGATGGGGTAGTGCGTTGATTGCGGGCTCGGTGGAGCTTGCGCGGGCTTGGGAACTTCGGAGGGCTGCTGGGACGGCCGCGCGGATTGCTGGGCGAAAGACCGGCTGACTTGGACTGTGGAGCAGAACAGCAACGAGCATGCCAAGCAGAGTAAACGCGGAAACATACTCGATGTATTCCTCCAGGATGCGCGCGATTCAAGACTATTAAGGCTACGGCAGAATACTCTGCGGAAGCGAGGGAGGCAATTCGGCACGGATGCGGATACGAATGAATACAGTTCGTTATAGAAGGAAAAGCCTTGCAGCGAATATAAAGCGAAAATAGTTCTTGACTAGGCGAACAAAAAGCGAAATACTGCCCCGTGCTTCGAGGTGGGCTATGTCCCCTGTTCCGTTCCCCTCGCCGGCGAGAGCTTTCACTCGACGGCGCATCGCATCACCAACCACCGCGTCACTCTTTCCCGAGTGCCCGGACACGCAAAGCCCAAGGAATGGGACCGCAGACCTTGCCCCGGTCGCTCGCGGTCCACACAACAGCAACCCGGGTACGAAAGTGGCGGATTACCCCCCGTCACCAGCGGTATCGGCAGGTCCCCAAAACCTGCCAGAGACCGGTACCCGTGCTGCTGTTGGGGCGCCTGCCAACGGCGTAAATCCACCGCTGGTAGGTATAGCCCGCCTCGCAGCAAAATCTCCTCCGGCGGAAACGCACCGGACCTCGAATGAGCGGCCGGAATATTTTCTTTTGCCGGTTAAATCCATTCTGAACCGCTGCGATTCGCGGCGTGTGCCCTTCGAATGGACCATTAATCCCTATCGCGGCTGCGAATTCGGCTGCCATTACTGCTACGCGCGGTACACCCACGAGTACATGCAGCTGGACGGTGGCGAATTCGAGAAAAAGATATACGTGAAGAAAGATGCGGCGGCACTGCTGTCATGGGATGTAATGCGCAAATATTCCTACCAGTCGCAGGCCTCCGGCGGCGAATACCCCGATCATATTGCCATCGGCACGGCGACCGACCCTTACCAGCCTGCGGAAAAGGAATATGGCGTCACCCGCGCGTGCCTCGAGGAGTTGGCTAAACGCGATGGTCTGAGCATCTCGGTGATTACCAAGTCTCATCAAATTGTACGCGATATTGACGTATTCAAGCACATCGCGGCGCGTTCTTCGCTCTCTCTCAACGTAACCATTACCACTTTGCGGCCAAGGTTGGCGCGGCTTTTGGAGCCGCGAGCTCCGCGCCCTGATTTGCGCGTCGCGGCCATAAAGCAATTGAGCGATGCGGGATTAGCGGTGGGCGTCTCGGCGTCGCCGCTGATTCCGGGAATAACCGATCGCGATGGAGATCTGGAAGCGGTAGCCGCGGCGGTGCGTGCCGCCGGGGCACAATGGTTTTTCTCAAACGCGCTGTTTTTGATGCCCTCTTCGGCGAAGCAGTTCTTCCCGTTTGTGCGGCAGAAATTTCCGCGGCTGGCGAAGCAATATGAGCAGTGGTACGCGAAAAACGGCTACGCTCCGGAAGAATACCGGCGCAAGGCAGCGGAGCGCGTGGCGAAAATTCGCAAAGAGCACGGATTTTCAACGCGACCATGGGAGGAGAGGACCAGACCAGGCCCTTGTTCGCAGATGTCTCTGTCGTGGAATGGCGGAGCAGGGAATCGCGGGCTAGAGCAAATTCAAAGTTGTTCGCTGAGTAAGGCCAGTTAGGTTTCGCCAGAAGAACGGGTTTAACGAGGTGAAAAGCAGGGCTTAGGCCATGATGACTTTGTTTTGGAAACGGCGCGCCGCGACGATCAGCAAAAATGTGCCCATGGCAAAGAGCGCGAGGCCGTCAATCCATAGATGTTGAATTCCGGCGCCGCGCAGAATAATTCCGCGCGTGATGTTGATGAAATAGCTGGCCGGAACGAAATAACTGATGACGCGAAAAAAGATGGGCATGGTCTCGCGCGGAAAAATATAACCGGAAAAGAAAATGCTGGGGAGGATGGTAACGAACGCGAGCTGCATGGCCTCGCCCTGGGTGCCCGCTTTACTGGAAATTAAAATACCCAATGAAAGCGAGACGAACAGATAAGGCAATGAGAGCAAGGCCAGAAGTAGAACGCTGCCATGGATGGGCACCTGAAAGATGAACCGCATGCAAGTGAGAATCAGGCAAAGCTCCGTAAAGCCGATGAAGAAATAGGGTAGTAATTTCCCCAGCAGCAAACCGAACGGGCGCACCGGTGTTACGAAGAGTTGCTCTAGAGTACCGCGCTCCTTTTCGCGGACGATGGCGAAAGCGGTAAGAAACGTGGTGACGTTCAACAGCAAAATCGCGGTGAGTCCGGGCAGCAGGAAATTGGGAGACCGCGAGTCGGGATTGAACAGTAATTTCGGGCGCATGTCCACGGCGAAGGAGGCGCGGTCAGTAAGAACGCGGCGAAGCGATTCGTCGAGCCCGATGGCCGTGGTTACGTTAATAGCCTGACCTGCGACCGATGAGTCGGAGCCGTCGATGAGCACCAAAACCTGCGCGCTCATGTTGTGGATCAGGCGGTCGGAATACTCCACGGGAATTTTTATGCCCACGCGTGCGCGCCCGGAGACGATGTCATCGTTCAGATCGCGATCATTTGTTACATAGTCGATGATATTGAAGGTGTCGGAATTTTTGAGGCGGTCAATAAGCTCGCGGCTTTCGCGCCGGCCGTCGCCATTGAAAACCACGGTGTGCACCTGGCGCACGTTGGTATCGATGCCAAAACCGAGCACAAACATTTGAATCAGCGGGATGAACAGAGAAAAAAACAGCGTGGCGGAATCACGCCGCACGTGCAGCACTTCTTTGTAAAAAACCGCGCCGAACCCGCGAAAGAGATTATTCACGGGCGGCCTCCAGTTGCGCCTGGTGTTTGTAAGTAAGTTCGACAAAAACATCTTCCAGGCTGGGTGTGAGCGGACGGATGTCGTTCACGGTGATGTCGTTTTTGAGTAGTTGCGCGCGAAGGTCGGGAAGGTCGTAATGGTCTTCCACCAATGCGTGGATGGATTCGCCAAAAATTGTGGCGCTGCAAATTCCGGGAATTTTGCGGGCCACTTTAAGGGCGCGGGTCACCTCAGGAGTGCTGATTTCTACGCGCTTCGTCCCGGCGGGCTGCACCTCGGGAATTTTCTTCAGCTCGACGGGAGTGCCATCGGCAATAAGTTTGCCGTAATAGATGTACGCGACGTGACTGCAGCGCTCGGCTTCATCCATGTAATGCGTGGTGACAAAGAAGGTGATGCCATGACCGGATAGCTCGAACAGCAGATCCCATAATTCGCGGCGCGCGACGGGGTCAATCCCCGCCGTAGGCTCATCAAGAAACAAAAGTTTAGGTTCATGAAGCATGGCGCAACCGAGTGCCAGACGCTGCTTCCACCCGCCAGACAGGCGAGCGGCGAGGCGATTCATGTACGCGCCAAGCCCGTTGAGTTGCACGATCTCATCCATACGCTGCTTCATGCGCGCCGGTGGCAGGCCGTAAATGCGCCCATAAAATTGCAAGTTTTCGGTGACCGTGAGGTCGTCGTACAAACTGAATTTTTGAGACATGTAGCCGATGCGCTCGCGCACCGATTCCGCATCTGTGCGTACATCCAGGCCTTCAACCCAAGCGTCTCCTTCGCTAAGGGGCAGCAGGCCAGTAAGCATTTTTATGACGGTGGTTTTGCCGCTGCCATTAGGGCCCAGGAAGCCGAAAATTTCTCCTTTTTCGACGCGGAAGCTCACGCCATCCACAGCGACGAAGTCGCCAAACCGGCGCACCAGATTTTTCGCGGAGATGGAGGCGTCCCCTGGGTGTTGTCCGTTATTGGCAGGCATAAGATTTAATTCGCAGCTTTCAACTTCACGTCAGCCGCCATGCCGCTACGCACGCCTCCGGTGGTGTCATTGACGCGAACTTTTACGCCGATTACTTCGTGCACCCGTTCACTGCGAGTCTGCACATTGCGAGGAAGAAATTCGGCTTGCTGATTAATTTGCTCCACAACGCCGTTAAAAACGGTGTCGGGAAAAGAGTCGACGCGGACCTCCGCCTGCTGCCCGATGCGCACCCGGCCGATTTCCGTTTCCGGGATGTAAATGCGGATGTACACCTGATCGCGCTCCAGCAGTGTGGCGACCGGCGTATTCGGCGCAATCAGATCTCCCGGGCGGACGTCCAGCACTTCCACGGTTGCATCCGAGGGAGCAACCACCTGCGCTTCGCGCGCACGTGCTGCGTCGTAGTTGTAAGCCGCTTTGGCGAGGTCGACATCTTCGGCCCGGCTCCCACGCTCGAATTTCTCCTGGGTTGCCAGCATCGAACGATAGCGCGCTTCTGTGGAAGCGATTTCTTCCGGACGGTAGCCGCGTTGCAGCTGGGCCAATTTTTGCTGCGCATTTTTTTGCTGCGCGGCGGCAACTTTCCAGGCAGCTTCCGCGGCATCCCGTTGCTGGCGCGAGACCAAATCTTTTTTCGCTAGAGCGTCATAGCGGTCGAAATCATTGTGAGTGCGAACTTCTTCCGCATTGGCGCGGTCAAGGTCCGATTGAGCCGCGGCAATATCTTCGCTGCGATAGCCGTTCTTGCGTTGCTCGTATTCCGCTTTGGCCTCGGCGGCGGCGGCGCGCGCCTGGGCGATATCTTCCGGACGCGAACCGGTATGAGCTTTTTCCCACGCCGCTCGCGACTGCCCGAGCGCGGCTTGCAGTTCCTTATCGTCAAAGGTGACCAAAACCTGGCCGGCTTTTACGGAATCGCCCTCGCGCACGAGCACCTTGTCTATGCGTCCGCCGACTTTGGAGCCCACGCGGATGTAACGCGCTTCAACGGTGCCGGATCCTTGCAAGGTGGAATCGCTGCGCCGCTGAAACCAGCGCGCAGATACCACCGCGGCGGTAACGAGAACGATCAGCACAAGGAAAATCGCAATATTCTTACGACTCATGTTGCGCCTCCTGCTGTTTTCGAGGCGCAGCAACGTCACGCGGGGATAAACCCTGCCAAAGAACGTCGAGCGCGGTGCCTATGCGGGTGGCCAGCGAATCGTCTCCATACAATGACCACACCAGTAGGGTGCCGAAAACCGTTTGGCGAAATACCTGGGCAATGTCGCCGGCGGGCAGATCGTTGCGCAGCTCGCCGCGCTCTTGGCCGATTTGTGCAAACTCGGAGAGCAATTTATGCCCTCGCGCCTGGTTAATGCGCATTCCTTCGCGAACCGGCGTGCTCGACAAATTGGCAAGGAGCAGGGCGCGGACTATGGCAGGATTGCGGCCGGGCTCTTCGGTCATGCGTACAGCAAGGGTCCGGAAGAAATGCGGGACCGGTTCGTTAGTATTCCGAGCGCTTTCGATGATCGATTCCAGCTTGCCCAATTGCATTTCGGCGAACGCCAGCAGGATGTGATCTTTGCTCGGAAAGTAATTGAAAAATGTGCCTTTACCAACATCGGCGGCGTTAGTGATGTCTTCCACCGTGGTATCGGCGAAGCCATTCTCAGCGAACAGATTCAGAGCAGCACGAAACAGGCGTTCGCGAATTTGCGAAGAACGCCGCTGTCGACGATCCGTAGTGGGAACTGAAAATGAGGAGTTTGTGCGCATATGACCATTAGCCATACATGACTATAAGTCATATTCGGCTGCTTGGCCACCATTTTTTGTCGCTAAGGTTCAATAACGATCCGGAAAAAGCAACGCCCAAGCCGCTGTTCGGCTCGGGCGTTCACTTTCGTTAATGTGGCCCTTCGCGATCCAGGAGACGCGCAAAATACCCGCTAGTCTTCGCGCAATGATCGCGGATCCGAAGTGTTCTTCGGGCTGCGACGGTCGAGATAGGAAATCATGCGCTGCGCCGCTTTAGGCGCTTTTGCTTTATTCCCAAAGATGATGTCGTGAGCGTCGATTTCTCTGCCATAAACTCGTGCATTTGCGTCATTATCCGGCCGCACGCTGGCGCCCGCTAACGAAACGCCGGCAAAAAGTCCGCGCGAACGTGAGTAGCTGAGAACTTCGGCGCGCAGCGCTGCGTCCGTGGAAGCTTCGGCGGTGCGTCCCTTGGGGCCCGCGGCAACAGAAGCGTCCGCACCCAGCTTTACTTTGTTCTTGAGCATGGAGTGGGCGCCGCGAGGATTCATCACCAGCAAGACGAAGTCAGTGGCTTGTCCGCCGATCTGAAACCCGACACTGCCGCCCTCCAAAATCATCATCGACGGGGGGCTCCACGGGCCGCTGTAATGCTCGCCAGTGCGGCAAGTCATAGCGCCGCGGCCATAGCTCCCACCGACGACGAAGGCCGCCTTGAGCACGGACGGAAAAACAATGATGCACTCGGCCTTGTCGACCAGATCTTGCGGGATGTCTTCAGGAATATCCATGATTTCCCGCAACACCGTGCCGCAATTCTGAAGACGTTGCGCTTCTTTTGAATCTGCGCCGGACAATGGCAGTGCGAGCGCGGCCACAGCCAACAACGAAAGCATTCGCTTCATATTCAATTCACCTCGTCTTCGATTTTTAACGCAATAGTTGGAAAAACGGTTAACGTGGACGCGACCGGCGGACTTTCCGTTCTCAGACCCAAGTACGCATCGCCAATGTTGCGCGAGCGCTCTAAGGGGAGTGATCCGCGGCGCTTCGACTATACTTTCGTTGACCGTAATTTACCAGCAGGGAGCGGAATGAGTATCGGGCGAGCCAGCGTGAAATACACTGCGGCGATCTGGATATTTGTGCTTGGTGGCTTGTTTTTAAATGCGCCCGCATCACTGGCGCAAAAGAAAAAACACCACACCGGCAGCGCAGCGAGTCCGGCCGCCGCGACGTCGCGCTTCGTGAAGAGGGTAGACACACTACTCGGCGCAGAACCCGCCAGTAAAGGCAACTGGGGCCTGTTGATCGCCGATGCGGAAACAGGCGAAACGCTGTACGAACAGAATGCAGCGAAGTATTTTGTGCCGGCATCGAATATGAAGCTGTTTACCACCGCGCTGGCGCTGGACAAACTTGGCCCGGAATTTCGCTTTCATACCACCTTGGAAAGTACGGGCATTGTTACGCCGGAAGGCGAGCTGAGCGCGGACCTGGTGCTGGTGGGCCGAGGCGATCCCAATCTTTCGAATCGCAAATTCCCATTTAATTTGAAAGAAGAATTCGATGGGCCGCCAGAAAGAGCTTTGGCGGAGCTTGCCGACGCTTTGGTGGCCAAGGGCATAAAGAAAATGTCCGGCGACGTGGTCGCAGATGACAGCTACTTTCCGAGAGAGCGCTATCCCAATGGCTGGGAAATTGACGACATGGTCTGGGAATATGGCGCGGCAATTTCAGCGCTGGTGGTGAACGACAACACCGCGACGCTCACGCTTACGCCCGGACAGGTCGCAGGTGATGCCGTGCAGGCCGTGGTGGTGCCGCGCACGCGGGATTTTATAGTCGATAATCAGGTAACGACCAGCGCGGCCAATGTCAAAGCCGATTTGACGCTCACGCGCGAGCTTGGCGCGCATCTGGTGGTGGTCCGCGGAACGCTGCCGGAAAAAAGCGCGCCACGAAAATTAGTTTTGGCGATTGAGGAACCCGCGCTGCATGCGGCCAGGTTGTTAAAGGCACTGCTGGAACAACGCGGCGTAGAAGTCAGCGGCGGAGTGCGAGCACGACACGAGGCCATTACCGTTGAGGGGATCACGCCCATCGTTCTCGCGGAACATGTATCGATACCCTTAGGTGATTCCGTGAAGCTGGTGAACAAGATTAGTCAAAATTTGCACACTGAAGTGTTGTTGCGCACCGCCATGCGGCAAGCTGGCACTTGGAATTCTTTCGATGACATCGCAAAATTGGCGCTGGACTTTTACGCCCACGTGGGAATTGCTTCCCAGGACATCATCCAGACCGACGGGTCGGGATTATCGCGGCACGACATGGTCACTCCACGGGCGATGCTTACCTTGTTGCGTTACGCGCAAACGCGGCCGTGGTTTGAAAGTTTTTTTGCGGCGCTGCCGGTGGCTGGGGTTGACGGAACGCTGGAAGAGCGTATGAAGAATACTCCTGCTGCTGGCCGAGTGCATGCCAAGACTGGATCGGTGGAGCACGTCAGAGCGCTGTCGGGATTCGCGGATACGGCCGGCGGCCGCAGATTGGCTTTTTCTTTTATGAGCAACAACGAATACGGGAAAAATCATGAGACCACGGACGCGATGAACGGACTCTGCCTGGCGATGATCGAAGAATTTAATGCCGTGCCCGCAAAACGCTCCCGCGAACACAAGCAGCCGCAATAAGCAGCAGGAAAAATGAAAAAGGAAATGATTGTCAGCGTGTTTGGGAGTTCGCGGCCGCGCGAAAATGATTCCGAGTACGCGCAGGCGCGCGAGCTGGGCCGCGCGCTGGCGGAAAAAGGCCTTGCGATATGCACGGGCGCGTACGGCGGAACCATGGAAGCGGTCTCTCGCGGCGCCAAAGAAGCTGGCGGCAAAACTTATGGGGTGACCGCGGAATTTTTTCCGGCAGCCAAAGCCAATAAATGGGTAGACGTGGAAGTACGCGTGAAAACCTGGCAAGAAAGATTGTTTGAGATTATTCGCTTAGGAGACGGATTTGTCGCTTGCAAGGGCGGCACAGGAACTCTGGCGGAGCTGGCCGTGGCCTGGGAAATGATGAACAAGTCCGTGATGCCGCCGAAACCATTTGTGGCGCTGGGCGAATTTTGGACCCCGATTTTGCAATGTGTGCGCGCAGTGGAAGTGGCGCAGGAAAATCCCTGGGCGGAAGTGCAGGCGCGGATTTTGAGAACTGCGGCCACGGCGGACGAAGCCGCGGAGTTTTTGTGGAGTAGTTTAAAAAAGGAAATGTAACCGAGCAATGTCGCGCACCGCCCTGGATGTACTGGAATTCGACAAGCTGCTGGAGTTGCTGCGGCAGAGAACCACTTGTGCGCCGGGACGAAGATTTGTAGATGGCTTGCAGCCTGGCATGGATCGCACAGCAATTACAGCGGCGTTTGCGTTGATTCGCGAAGCGCGGGAGTGGCTGCGCGCCGCGCGCGAGTTGGGATTTGGAGCGCTGGCCGACCCACAAAACTGGCTCGAGCGTATCGAGGGGCCGGGGATGGTCCTGGAGGCGCGCGAATTTTTGGACGCTGCGACTCTGCTGGAGACCGCCGGATGGTTACGCCAGCAGTTTCGCGAAGAAGCGGCAAAATTTCCGCTGCTGGCGGCGCGTGCAACTGCGTTAAGCGAGTTCAAAGATTTGCTGGCGGTCATTCGCCGGAGCGTGCTGCCCAATGGCGAGATCAGCGACGATGCTTCGCCGGCCCTTCGGAAGATACGCGCAAGCATCACGCACACACGCGACGCCATTCAGAAAACACTGAAACATATCCTGCGCACCAAAAATGCCGAGGCCGGCGAAGACTATGTGACTTTGCGCAATGATCGCTTCGTAATTCCGTTGCGCGCGGAGAATCGCCGCGGCGTGCCGGGCGTAGTTCACGGCGCGAGCGCCACCGGGCAAACAATTTTCATGGAGCCGCTGGAAACGGTCGAGACGAATAACCAGTTGGTGCAACTGCGGGAAGATGAAGCTGCGGAGATTGTGCGCATATTGCGCGACCTCACGGAAAAACTGCAGCGCGTACGCGAGCCGTTAGTGCTGGCCTCGGAAACCATCGCGGAATTGGACAGCGTGTTTGCGCGGGCGCGATTTGCTCAGGAGTTCGACGCGGCAATACCGGAATTTTCGCAGGTCAGCGAACTCCGGCTGGAGGCTGCGCGGCATCCGGTGCTCGAAAACAAATTGCGCAAGGAAGACCGTGCAGTCGTGCCGATGACGCTCGCGCTTGGCGGTGAAGAGCGCGTGCTGGTGATCAGCGGGCCGAACACCGGCGGAAAAACGGTGGCACTGAAGACCACGGGCACCGCGGCGCTCTCCGCACAATCGGGAATTCCGGTGGCGGCGCAACGCGCGGTGCTTCCATTTTTTGACCGCGTGCTGGTGGACATTGGAGACGAGCAATCCATTGCCGCCGATCTTTCCACTTTTTCCGCGCACATGTTGAATTTGAAAGCGATGCTGGAAGCGGCCACGCCCGAGTCCCTCGTGTTAGTCGATGAAATGGGAACAGGTACTGCGCCTGAGGAGGGCGCCGCGCTGGCGGTGGCGCTGCTGGATGAATTTCGCGCGAAAAATTGCATTGTGCTAGCCACCACCCACCATGACCGCCTGAAAACGTACGCATCGACAACGCCCGGAGTTGTTAACGCTGCAGTGGAATTTGACGATGTAAACCTTAGACCAACGTACCGGCTGATGGTTGGAGTGCCGGGCGGGTCCAGCGGAATCGCGATTGCACGAAGGTTGGGAGTTGCCGAGCCGATCATCGCTCGCGCACGCGCCCTGATGGCGCCGGAAGCGCTTGAAGCCGCGGACTTGATTGCCTACCTGCATCGGAGCCGCGATGAATTGGATCGCATGCAGCAGCAGATGACCGCCGAGCGGCACGCGCTCGATGAAGAACGCAAAAAATTACGCGATGAGTGGGTTGCGCGGCAGCAAGGCCGCATCCGCGAGCTCGAACAAAAATTCGCGGAGATGCAAAAGCGCTTCGATGAGAATGTTTCGCGCGTCGTCGAAGCGGTAAAAGAAAAAGAGTTGCGCGGATCGCTCGAAAAGTTCGCGCGTCGCAAAGGACAAGATGTGCGAGGCGAAGCGCGCGACGAGCTGAATGCCGCGGTGGTACAAACCATTTCAGAGTCGCAACGGGATCTTGGCGCTCCCGCGGCTGGGAAAGAAATTGTCGCTGCGGCGCACTTGCAGCCGGGCGCGAGGGTGCACGTCCGCGGATTCAGCAAGCCGGTGGTGTTCCGGCGCCTCGATGGAACGACGGCGGAAATTGAGGCCGGGCCGTTGCGCATGAAGGTGGGGCTCGACGAGATTACCGGCGTGGAAGGGCCAAGCGTCGCTGGCAGCGCCCGGGCCGCGAAAGGCAGTGTTACCGTACGCACCCAAGCCAGTGATGAAGGAACCGGCGGCGAAATTAATTTGATCGGTTGTACCGTGGAAGAAGCCACGGAACGCGTCGACAAATTCTTGGACGAAGCAGCACTCGCAAATCGCTCACGCGTCCGAATCATTCACGGACATGGCACCGGGGCCTTGCGCAAAGGGCTGGCGCAGTTTCTTTCTAAGCATCCGCTGGTGGATAGCCAGTCGTTTGAAACGGAGGAGCGCGGCGGCAACGCTGTGACCATCGTCGAGTTGCGAGCTTAATTAAATGGCCGAAGCGGGATCATTCGCGGAGCGCGTGAAGCAGCAGGCGGACATTGTTCGCGTCATCGGCGAATACGTGCGCCTCAAGAAGAGCGGGCAAAATTTTACCGGGCTGTGCCCTTTCCACGCTGAAAAATCACCGTCCTTCGCTGTGCATCCTGTAAAGCAGATTTACCACTGTTTTGGCTGCGGCGTGGGCGGAGACGTTTTCAAATTTGTGATGGAGATGGACAAAGTTGCATTTCCCGAAGCGCTACGCATCGTTGCGGAAAAATGCGGAATCGCCATTCCGCGCACGAAGGCCAGCTCGCCCGAAGAGCGCAAGGAAAATCATCAACGCACGTTGCTGGTGGAAATGCACCGCGAGGCGCAAACATTTTTCGTACAGCAACTGGGCGGAACTCTGGAAGGCAAAGCGGCGCGAGCGTACCTCGAGGATCGCGGTCTGGATAAAGATGCCATCGCTCGCTTCGGGATCGGCTATGCCCCCAGCGGTGGCGACGCACTGCTGCGATTTCTGAAGGCGAAATATAAAGAGCCGTTGTTGATTGAATCCGGCCTCGTGTCGCGCGACCAAAGCGGCGGCGCCAGAATGTACGACCGTTTTCGCAGGAGAATCACTTTCCCGATCGCCAATGACTCCGGAAAGATTGTGGCCTTTGGATGCCGCGCGCTGGGGGATGATCAGCCTAAATATTTGAACTCGCCGGAAACTCCAATTTATTCAAAGAGCAACGTTTTATATCACCTGGACCGCGCCAAGGAAGCCCTGCGCCGAGCCGATTTCGCGGTGCTGGTCGAAGGCTACATGGATGCTATCGCTGTGGCGCGCGCGGGCATCAGTAATGTGGTGGCCAGCTGCGGAACCAGTTTAGCGGAGCCGCAGATCAAGCTTCTCTCGCGCTTCACCAAGCGCGTCATCGTCAATTACGATCCCGACACCGCGGGACAACTCGCCACGGAACGCTCCATTTCCTTACTGCTCGAAAATGATTTTGAAGTGCGCGTGCTGGCGCTTCCGGCCATGAACTTAACCGGCGGCGATGGTGCCAAATATTCAAAAAATGCCGATCCGGACCTTTATATTCGCGAAATGGGAGTCGAGGCCTACACCAAATTATTAAAAGATGCTCCCCCGTATGTGGACTATTTGATCGGGCGGGCGCGCCATATGGACTTGTCCACTGGCGAAGGCAAATTACGCGCGGTGAATTTTCTTTTGCCGTACGTGCAGAAAATTCCCAACCGCCTCTTGAGGTCCGAATGGGCCACACGCATCGCGCAGCAACTGCGGCTTGAAGAGCCGGTGTTGCGCGCGGCTCTGAGCAAAGCAGCCGCGGAACGGCGCAGCGGTTTACGAGTGGCGCCGGAACTCGTCGGACGTGCGGCCAAGCCGGCAGAGCGCCGCTTGATCCGCATGCTGGCGGAAGCCGACACTTTTCGACATGAACTTGCACAGCGGCTAAGCGATGCGGGATTGTGCAGCGGCCTCGAAACAGAAAAGGTGTTTACCGCGCTTATCGCCGCGAATCTGGCGGGCGCACCGATAGAAACCACCGAGGTTGCCACCAGCTTGGAAGAACGCGACCGCCGGATGCTCTTCGAAATACTCTTCGAAGAGTCCAGCGAACTCACCTGGGAAGAAGCGGAAAGCTGCCTCGAATCGCTGCAAAATCGCCAAACGGAGCGGGCTTTGGCCGATGTGCAGCGAAGTATTGAGGCCAATCCGGCTTCCGCGGAGATGCGTAGTCTGCTCGAGAAAAAGCAGGAATTGATGAGGCGCCTGGCTGCCGGGCGGTGACCAATTGAGGGCTTACCAACAATTTTCGTTGGAAGCCCAGCGCGCCACGAGATATCCTATGTTTTCCAACGATTAATAGATTGACGGGGCTAGAGTTAAATGTGTAGCGTAGTAGGGCTTCGCGCGTAACTGTTTGGCTCTTAACTGCATCTTATAGATGTATTTACAGGCGTAGCTGGTTTTTCATTGTGCGGGAATTTGGGCAACCCACGCGATTCAGCGGCAAGCAAGTGTTACGGCGCGGTGGCATTCACGAACAATTCGAATGAAATTTGGGGGCGTGCGCCGGAGCTTGCGTCAAGCTCCACCTCGGCAGATTTAACAAAGAAATTACAAATTTTGGTTTCCGATACCGCGGGAGGTATTCGTGGCTGTAGCAGGTCTTGAAGAAAAATATGATGCGGTACGCCAGCTCATTGCCGTAGGCAAAGAGCGCGGTTACTTGCTGTACGACGAAGTGAACGATTCGCTTCCGGCTGAAGTGCATTCTTCGGAAGAGATTGACGATCTTCTGACCACGTTCGAGCGCAATGGCATCGAGATTTACGAAGATGCGGCTTCGGCCAAAGCGGCGCGCGCCGTGGAAGTGTCCGCCGAACCGGGCGCCGACCACGATGTTGTGGTGGTGGAGAAAGAAGGAGGTCACAGCGAAGACGGCGACCTGGATCTAACTCCCGGCTCGCTCGAAAAAACCAACGACCCGGTGCGCATGTACCTGCGCGAAATGGGTACCGTGCCGCTGTTGACCCGCGAAGGCGAAGTGACCATCGCCAAACGCATTGAGCGCGGCCAACTGGTGGTCATGAAGTCCATCACCCGTTCGCCGATTGTGATCAAGGAATTGATCGCCGTAGGCGAGGATTTGCGCAAAGGCGCGCGCTCCATTAAAGAAATCGTCGTGTTTGACGACGAAGAGCTAACCGAAGAGAAAATCGCCAACAAAACCAAGCAGACGCTGAAGTACATCGACAAGATTGCCAAGTTGTACGAGCAGGCCTTGAAGCAAGCGGTGAAGCTCGACAATACGCCGAAGTCCAAAAAGAAACCGTATGTTCGCGCCAAGTGGGAAGTGGCGCGCACCCGCGTGGAAATTTCCGTGGCCATCCGCGCCATCGTTTTTAATCCCTTTGAAAAGAAGCGGCTCATCGACAAGATGCGCGGCACCGTCGAGCGGCTGCAGTCGCTGGAGCGCGAGGCGGGGCGGCTGGAGCGGCGCGCGGATGTCGCCAAAGGCGACGTCGCGTTTGAAGCGCGTAAGGAATTGCGCAACCGGCGCGGCGAGCTGAAAGACATTGAAGAGGCCAGCGAAGTTGGGCTCACCGAACTCAAGCGCACTCTCACCTTCATCCATCGCGGTGAAGCGGAAGCCGACCAGGCCAAAAAAGAATTAATCGAAGCCAACCTTCGCTTGGTGGTTTCGATTGCAAAAAAATATACCAACCGTGGACTGCAATTTCTCGATCTGATTCAGGAAGGCAACATCGGGTTGATGAAAGCGGTCGATAAGTTTGAGTGGCGCCGCGGCTACAAGTTCTCCACCTACGCGACGTGGTGGATTCGCCAGGCCATTACGCGAGCCATCGCCGACCAGGCGCGCACCATCCGCATTCCCGTGCACATGATCGAAACGATCAACAAGCTGGTTCGTACCAGCAGGCAATTGGTGCAGGAGCTTGGACGCGAGCCGACCAGCGAAGAAATCGCCAAGCGCATGGACATCCCGGTTTCCAAGGTGCGCAAGATTTTGAAGATTGCGCAGGAACCCATTTCGCTGGAGACGCCCATCGGAGAAGAAGAGGATTCTCATCTCGGCGATTTCATCGAAGACAAGGCCGTAGTTTCGCCGTCGGATGCGGTCATCAACCTGAATTTGAAGGAACAGACCTCTTCGGTGTTGAAGACCCTCACGCCTCGCGAAGAAAAAGTCATCAAGATGCGCTTCGGTTTGGACGATGGCAGCGAGCACACCCTTGAAGAAGTGGGGCAGTCGTTCGCCGTCACACGCGAACGCATCCGGCAGATCGAGGCCAAGGCCTTGCGCAAGTTGCGGCACCCTTCGCGTTCGAGGAAGCTGCGTGCGTTTTTGGAAGGGCCTTCGCGGGATTACCTATAGAAGTAGCGAATTGATTCGTTAAAAAAAAACGCCTCCGATATCGGGGGCGTTTTTTTGTGGGCAGCCAAATAAAAAGAATGCAGAAATTAACCTGCGTGGCCGCCAGCGCGTACTTCTTCCGAAGTCAGGCCGTAAAGCGGCGGCGTGGGCACCCCAAGTAAACCGAGATAAAGATAAATTTGGCCGCGGTGATGCACTTCATGCTCAACCATGGCGCGCAGCCATTTGGCGGTTTGAATTTTGACGGCCCCTGGCGTTTTGCATTTGCGCTTTAAATCTTCATCCGTCAGGTTGGCAAAAATCGCCAACGATTCGGCGTGCAGCCGCTTCATCAGTTCGATCACGCTGTCGTAATCGGCTGCCAACTCAGGTCCGTGGCTGGTGTAGCGGCTGTCGTGATGCTGCACATTTTCCGCGAACATATAGCGTTCCGTGACGGCGATGTGGCGCAAAAGATCGCCAAGCGTAAATTTTCCCGGCGCATAGCTCCAATCAATTTTGCCTGGCGGAATGCAGGCTGCGACGCGCATGGTGCGTTCGCGGACGTTGTCGAAATATTTTAGAAACGGGCCGATGGTAGTGATTTCCATAATGACCTCGGTAAAATTTCCGCTGCAAATCCAACCGCGAAATTTCTAGGATTGCGTCGCAGCGACCCTTAGCAGTTGCCGCGCATGAAAAGCTGTAAGCGTGGCGCCCGCGTACAGCAATGCCAGCAAGGTATAGCCCGCGATGATGCCCGCTCTTTCCGCGATCCATCCGAGCGCCACGCACATCGCCAGTTGCACGGCGGTGGTTACGATGGCCATCGCGGACTGCGTCCGGCCCATGAAATGTCGCGGCACGATGGACATGAGCGCGGACTGCGCCACCACTCCGCCGAGCGCGCGGCAAAATCCAAACAAGCCTTGCAACAGTGACGCGGCCAGAAGAAAGGCGATGAACGGCGCGGCCATGTGTCCGAGCGCCAGTCCTGCAAATGCCGCGACGTACAGCGCGAGGCGCAACTCTTCGCGTAATTGCGTAGCGATCAATCCGCCTACGATCGCGCCGGCCGCCCATCCGGATTCGAGATAGCCCAGACCGCGCGCGCCCGCGTGAAGAACATCGCTGGTGAGCGCCACGAGGACCACGTTGGCGCTGACCACTCCGGCCATCAGGATCGAGTGTGTGATTCCCAGGGCGCGCACCAGCGGCTGCTGCTTGAGGTACTGAAAACCTTCGCGCAGATCAGCATACATGGCGAGAGAAATTCCCGCCTCGGCCACTTCCGGATTTTCTCCTGTCGAGAGCGCTTCGGCTGTCGCTTCCGTGGCCTCGGAATATTCACGATATTTTTGATGCTCGCGCGGCGAAACATAACCGCGCCGAACTTTGTAAAGACAATAGGCGGAGACAAAGTAAGTAAAGCCATCGATCGCCAGAATGCCGGCGATGCCCGCGCGGTCGTAGGTAAAACCCACGAAGGCCCCAGCAATAAGCAGGCCGCTCTGCACGCCGATGAGCACAGCCGCGTTGGCGGCGGTGAATTGGCTCGGCGGAATAACTTCCTGTACCAGCGCGTTGACGGTCGCCCAATACATCGCGGAGGCCACGCCGGTAACCAGCGTCATCAGGTACAAATGCCACAGCGCGAGATGGCCGTGCCAGGCGATGTATGCTGTCGCCAATACCGTTACGCCGCGCGCCAGATCGAGGGCTACGCCAAGGTAGCGGCGGTCGAAGCAATCGATCAGAACGCCGCCGATAAACGGAATGATCAAGCCCGGCAAAGTAACCACAATTACCTGCAGGCTGACTTTTACGGTGGAATGCGTTGCGGCCATGATGTACCAGCTCACACCGGCAAAATTCATGCCGCCGCCAAAAAGCGAAATAAACATGGCGGTGAAGAAATAGCGGAAGCCGCGTTGCGCCCAGATGAGCGTCCAGTCCACGCGGTTGGTGATGGCTGTAGCCATGGGACTGAATAGTTTACTATTGCGGCGATTCGCGCAGCGTGAAAGCTGCGCGTTATGTGAATTGAAAATTGAAATGTTGATTCTGGATTGTTCTCGCGGATGGAGAGGAGCTTTATGGGCACCGAACTGAAGTGCCGGGTGCGTTTTGGCAAGCAGGAATCGCAGGGCAAAGCGCTGCTGGAGGCCAGCGAAATTATTTTTCGGGGCGATTTTCGGTTGAAGATTCCGTTCGCGAGGATTCAATCCGTAAAAGTTGGGGGGGATGAGTTACAGGTACTAACCGCCGAAGGAGTGGTCATATTTGAATTAGGCGCAGCTACCGCGGCGAAGTGGCGCGAAAAGATTCTGCATCCGAAAACCAGGATCGAGAAACTTGGTATTAAGCCGGGAATGAGGGTTTCGTTGACCGGTTTCGAAAATCACGATGAAGAATTTGTGAATGAGTTACAAAGCACAAAAGCGTTAGTGACGCCCGGGAAAGACGGATTGTCGAAGGATTGTGATTCTGTTTTTTTGCGGATCGATACCAAGAAACAGCTTGCTCAGGTCACAAAAATCGCCCAGGCAATGGAGGGGCCGGTCGCGCTGTGGATTATTTATCCAAAAGGACAGCAGCATATTACGGAAGGTGACGTCCTATCCGCCGGGCGTAAGGTGGGACTAAAAGACGTAAAGGTCGTGGGCTTTTCGTCCACGCACACAGCGCTGAAATTTGTTATCCCGGTGAACAAACGCTAGCCCCTTTCTCATATCAATAAAATATTGGAAATGACAAATACTGGAAATGAAGTGGACTTTTTGTGTTCCGCGATTGGATTTTCGTGTCTATGATGGCGCGAGGGTGCATGAGTTTCAAGTATGAGTGAATTGCTCGATGTTCGCGCGCTTACCGTGGACTTGCCTACCGCGCGAGGCTGGGTGCGCCCCGTGAATGAAGTGTCTTTGCGCATTGGCCCCGGAGAATCCCTAGGCCTGGTCGGAGAATCAGGCAGCGGCAAGACCATGATGGCGCTGTCACTGATGGGTTTGTTGCCGCCCGGAGCGCGAGTGAGCGGCGAGGCCATCCTTTCGCCCGCCAATTCCACGTCAGAAAACCTGGCGACATTAGATGAAGAGCGATGGCGGCGGCTGCGCGGCTTAGATGTAGCGATGATCTTCCAGGAGCCAATGACCTCGCTGAATCCGGTGATGCGCGTGGGAGCGCAAATCGCCGAAGCGATTGCCGCGCATTTTCCGAACATGACCAAAGAGAAGACTAATAATTGCGTGCTTGAGGCGCTGCGCCTTGCCGCCGTGCCGGAGCCGTCGGTTCGCGCCGGGCAATTTCCTCACCAGCTATCGGGCGGGCTGCGGCAAAGAGTGATGATCGCCATGGCCATCGCCGCGGGTGTGAGCGATTCAGAAGACGAACCGGTCCCGCTGGAATTACGCCAGCCCGGCACGCCACTGACCAAGCCGCGCTTGTTGATCGCCGACGAGCCCACCACCGCGCTGGATGTAACGGTGCAAAAGCAAATCCTCGAATTGCTGGACGGGCTGCGCCGCAGGCTCGGCCTCGGCTTGTTATTTATCACCCACGACCTGGGTGTCGTAGCGCGTGTGGCCGACCGCGTGGCGGTGATGTACGCCGGCCGCATCATCGAACAAGGCCGAGTCGGCGATGTGCTTCGCACGCCGCGCCACCCCTACACGCAAGGACTCCTCGCAGCATCGCCCACGCTGGAACGCGCGAGGCTTTCGCCAATTCCTGGAATCGTCCCGCAGCTTACCGAGCTTCCGCCGGGATGTTCCTTCGAACCGCGTTGCCCGGTGCGGTTACCCGAATGCCGGCTGGCCGTGCCCGAGCTGCGCGATGCGGGACATAACCACGCAGCACGCTGCATTCTGGTCGCAAAGGAAGTTGTACTGAAGCAATGAAGCCGCGCTTAAGCAACAACGTCACAGCGATGACTGGAGAATTTCATTTCTAATTTTCTTACGGTGCGAGAGTTGTCAAAAAGTTACAGCCGCAGCGGAGGCCCCTTCAAACGCGCTTCGGCCCACGAGCAGTTTATTGCTGTCGATCACGTCAGCTTCGACGTTACCCACGGCGAAACGTTTGCAGTAGTGGGCGAAAGCGGCTGCGGCAAAACAACTCTGGCGCGCATGCTTTTGCGGTTGATCGAGCCGGATGGCGGCCAAATCGTCTTTGCAGGGCGCGACCTGCTTGCGTTGTCTGCTACGGAACTACGCACGCAACGCCGCGAGATGCAGATGATCTTTCAAGATCCGTTTGCTTCGCTCGATCCGCGCATGCGTGTTGGAGAAATTGTTGGCGAACCCCTGGCCATCCATGAGCCAAAGCTTTCCAAAGTCGAGCGTGCTTCGCGGACCTCAGCAATTCTCGAGCGTGTTGGACTGCAACCTGACGCGCTGCGCCGTTACCCGCATGAGTTTTCCGGCGGCCAGCGGCAAAGAATCGGAATTGCCCGTGCGCTGATTCTCCGGCCCAGGTTGATTGTGGCCGACGAGCCGGTATCCGCGCTGGACGTGTCCGTCGGCGCACAGGTATTGCTCCTATTAAGAGAATTGCAGTCGGAATTCAACCTAACCTATGTTTTTATCTCGCATAGCCTGCCTGTCGTGGCGCAACTCGCGACCCGCATCGCGGTGATGCGTGGAGGGAAATTCGTGGAGGTGGGCGAAGCGGAACAGGTGCTGCATCACCCAATCCACGAGTACACTCGCGAACTCCTGTCCGCGGTTCCCGTGCTTCCGGTAGGATAAATCTTTCGTTGCTGATAATTTATTGCGGTTTTCGGCGTAATCTCTACATCGGCCAAGTTTAATCAATTTCCATCGCGAGTTCCTCCACGCTTGGCGCGGTCCTGCGAAGGGTCTGGGGCGCTTGCATCGCAGCAGGAGCATCATGTCAACCAACCCATTAGCCGTGCCCGATAGTCAGCCTACAAGCCAGCATGAAACCGGCGCACTAGGTCGGATGACTGGCATGATCGTTAATCCCCGTGCACATTTGTGGAAATTGCGCGGCGCCCCACCTGGGTGACGCCATTCATCGCGCTTTGCGTGTTGCGCATTATCGTCTCGGGGCTGCCGGCCCAGAAAACGGACTGGCGCAGCTTTTTTGAGCGCCAAATGAGCAAGAATTCGCGATTCGATCAAATGCCGCAAGACCAAAAAGACAACCTGCTGGAAAAGCAGGTGCAGTAGGGAACCCAAGGTCGCCTTCGCCTTTGGCGTGATCTTCGCACCGATTTTTGTTCTGCTGATGACCCTGGTGTATTGGGGCGCGTTCAATCTTTTTACCGGCACTGCGCTGGCCTTCAAGAGCGCTTTTGGCATCGTTTCGTACGCGTTCGTTCCCCTGATCATCAGCGGCCTTCTGGCAATCATCATTCTGCTCATTAAACCTCGCGGCGACGCGGACCCCGAACATTTTCTGGCCAGCAGCCTGGCGGCCTTTTTGCCAGACGACGCGCCGAAGTGGCTCGCGGCGTTAGGCCAATCGCTGGAGTTGTTCTGGATATCTACAATGTCGCTGGTGGCCATCGGTTTTTCCGCTGCGAACCGAAAGAAAATTAAACCGGCGGGAGCCTTCCTCACGGTGTTCGGCATGTGGGCCGTTTGGGTTTTGGGCAAAGTGGCGTGGGCAATGTTTTAGCAGCCGCTGCTGCTAAACTGCGTAGGTGAATTTTTCGTTTGAAGTAAAAAAGATCGATGCGACTCGCGCCCGCCGCGGACTCTTGACCACTCCGCACGGACAGATTGAAACGCCCGCCTTCATGCCGGTAGGCACCGCCGCAACCATCAAGGCTCTGACGCATGAAGCGCTCGAAGAACTCGGCGCGAGCATCATCCTCGCCAACACCTATCATCTATTTTTGCGCCCGGGACACGAATTGATTCGCAAGCTGGGCGGCCTGCATCAATTTATGTCCTGGCAAAGAGCCATTCTGACGGACTCCGGCGGCTACCAGGTGTTCAGCCTTTCCGCGTTGCGCAAAATCACCGATGAAGGAGTCACGTTTCGATCTCACCTGGATGGCTCCGAACATTTACTTACTCCAGAAAAAGCGGTAGAGGTGCAACTCGCATTGGGTTCAGACATTGCCATGGTGCTGGATGAATGTATCGAGACGCCCGCGCCGCGAGAAAAAGCGGAAGCCGCATTAGTTCGCACGACGCGCTGGGCCAAACAAGCGCGCCAGCATTTTCTCGCGACCCAAAATTTGTACCCCAGCGTAAGACAGTGGCAATTCGGAATCGCCCAAGGCGCGACGTTTGCCGATTTAAGGCGTGAGAGCGCGCGGCAATTGCTCGACCTGGATTTTCCCGGATACGCGGTGGGCGGACTGGCGGTGGGCGAGCCTCATTCCTTGACCTGTGAAATGACCAGCGAGGTAACCGCATTATTGCCCGCCGATCGTCCGCGCTATCTGATGGGCGTGGGCAAACCGGAGCAACTCGCCGATTACGTAGCGCTGGGCATCGATATGATGGACTGCGTGTTACCCACGCGGGCGGCGCGCCATGCCTGTCTGTACACCAGCGAAGGCCGCGTGCTGATCAAAAATACGCGCTACGCCGCGGACACCCGGCCAATCGATCCGCAGTGCAGTTGCAGCGTTTGCAAACGCTACACGCGCGCGTATTTGCGTCATCTTTTTGCCGCCGGAGAAATCACCGCATCCATCCTGGCGACCCACCACAATATCCACTTTTACCTTGACATCATGCGCCAAATCCGCGAGGCTATCGAGTTCGGGAACCTCGCAAAATTCTCAGCAGAGATGCAGGCCTGCTATGTGGCTGGTCCGGCCTGAGTGGTGACCGAAGCGCTTAATTGGGAGCGCTTTAATTCCAGCGCCGGAGATGACCGCGGGCAGTCGCATCGCGGCCGCTAATATCCAAGATAATGGCGGGGAGGGACGCGGGGAACTTGCCCCAGGGCAGTTTTTCCCTGTTTTTTTAAGGTATGCTGGGTGCCGCTTTCCGGGCTGAATTTCTGGGCTAAAACTGGCTTGCACGTTGCATGGAGCATCCTTGCAGATTGGGTGGCTTAGGCTGGTATGTCGGGTGGCCCATCCTTGCTGTTTTTGCAAGGGTGGGGGACCCTAAAAGACTGCAAGCGTGGCGCCCTAAAAGAAGGGATCCGTTTCACAGATCATCATGATTTTGGCTACATTTTTTCAGGCAGCCCCAGCGTCGGGCTTCTCAAGTTTTCTGATCCCACTGGGATTGATGTTCGCGATCATGTATTTCATGGTCATCATGCCGCAGCAGCGGCAGCGCAAAAAAGTGCAGGAAATGCTTTCCGCCATCAAAGCGGGTGACCGAGTCATCACCAATGGCGGTATCTATGGCACTATTAACGGCCTTGATGGCGACACCGTAATTCTAAAAATCGCCTCGGACCCGCAAGTTAAAATTCGCGTCGCCAGGTCTGCCATTGCGCAGGTGGAGACGCCGGAAGATGCAAAATAACGGATGCAAACTAATTTTCGCCGCCACCCGGCCATGTTCCTGATCTTTTAATCATGAATCCCAATCTGAAGTGGAAAGCGCTGTTCATCGTTGCTGTCATTCTCGTCTGCATTTACGTGCTTATTGGCACGCCGAAATTTCCCACCTCGCTACAAGACATAAAAGACAATTTCAGTCACCAGATCAGGCTCGGCCTGGATCTGCAGGGCGGCACGCACTTGATTCTTCAAGTGCAGGTGCAGGAAGCCATCGCCCAGGAAACGGACCAGACCGTCGACCGGCTTATCGGACAACTGCGCGCCAAGGATATTCACTACGACGAAATCCGCCGCGTCGATGACACGCACATTCTGGTGCGCAACATCGATTCCGCGCAGCTTTCCACCTTTCGCGACAGCGTCACCGCGCAATACAGCAACGTATGGGACCTTTCCCCTGCTGCCGGCGATCCTTCGGGCTACCTACTTACCTTACGGTCCGCTGCCATTGCGCAGATTCAAGAGCAAACCATGCAGCAGTCACTCGAGACTATCGAGCGACGCATCAACGCGCTGGGTTTGACCGAGCCAACCATTCAGCTGCACGGCCGCAAGGACAACGAGATTCTCGTGCAACTCCCTGGCGAAGGCGACCCAACCCGGGCCAAAGCCGTAATTCAGGCTGGCGGTCAGCTGGAATTGAAGCTGGTCGAGGATCCATCCTCATATACCTCGGAATCGGATGCGCTGGCCAAGCATGGCGGCGTTCTGCCTCCCAACACTGAATTGGTTCCCGGCAACTCTGAACGCCGCAACGCCTCCGGCACACCCGAAACCGGAGAGAGTTGGTATGTCTTGAGCCGCGCGCCGGTCGTCACCGGACGCGACTTGCGCAGTGCTACAGAAAACCGCAACACCAATAATCCGGGCCAATTTGAAGTGAACTTCACCTTGTCTGGCGATGCCGCGAAACGATTTGGTCCATTTACCGAGGCCAACAAAGGCCGCCAGATGGCTATCGTCCTGGAACATCGCGTTTACTCCGCGCCAGTGATCAATGGGCGCATCGATGATTCCGGAATGATCGAGGGAAATTTCAGCCAGGAATCCGCGCACGACTTGGCGTTGGTGCTGCGCGCCGGCGCTTTGCCCGCCTCCATTAAATATCTCGAAGAGCGCACCGTCGGCCCATCCCTGGGCGCCGATTCGATAAGGCACGGCGTGCAAGCGTCGGTCCTCAGCCTTTTGGTAGTCATGATTTTCATGCTGTTCTATTACCGCTGGTCAGGCCTGAACGCGGTTCTGGCTCTTATCTTGAACCTCATCATTTTGCTCGCAGTTCTGGCGCTTGCTGGCGCCGTTCTGACTTTGCCGGGCATCGCCGGCGTGATTTTGACCATCGGCATGGGCGTCGATTCGAACGTTCTGGTCTTCGAACGCATCCGCGAAGAGTTGCGCAACGGAAAATCCGCCGCTTCGGCTGTCGAGTCCGGCTTTGCGAAAGCCTTCCTGACCATCATCGACACGCACGTCACCACGGTCGTTTCCGCTTTCTTCCTTTTCCTGTTTGGCACCGGTCCGATTCGCGGCTTTGCCATTACCCTGACAATCGGCTTGATTGCCAACGTCTTTACCGCGATCTATGTATCTAAAACGATCTTTCAATACCACTTGTCAAAGATGGACCGGCAAGCAGAACTCAGCATTTAAGCGGGCTTTAGACTGTACTAGGACCTGTTAATACACGGTTCGCTGGATACAAAACACGACGGTTATAGTGAAGACTCCGTTCTACGTTTAGTAGGCCTACCGCACCGGGAACAAACGGGAACCCTTTGGAGTCTAAGAAAGGGAAGCCAAAACGGGCATGATCGAGCTTTTCAAACAGCCTAATATCGACTGGATGGGCAAGGCCAAGTATTTCTACTCGCTCAGCGGACTGCTGCTGCTTGCGGGTATCATTTCCATCGTTTCTCATGGCGGCATTCGCTACGGTTTGGATTTTAAGGGCGGCACCAACGTGGATGTGCGCTTCGCGCAGCCCCCGAACATCGACCGTCTGCGCTCGGGACTCGCCTCGCAAGGGCTCGGCAACAGTGAGATCCAGAGCATCAGCGACATCGCCAATCCTAATGCCAACGAAGTGGTGATTAGCCTGGAGCAAAAGGGGCAAGGCGATCAGGCGCTGGACCTCAGCAAGACGCAAATCATCAAAGCGCTGAACACCATTTACGGAACTTCGAACGCAGGCAAGCCGGATTTCAACGCCGCAACTCCCGCTTCCCTTACGGCATTTCTTACGCAACGCGATCCGCTGCTGCTGACCACCAACGCCGGTGACCGTTATTCTCAATTGGCAAAAAGAATCTTGGATTATCGCGATCGCAACAAAAATGGCGTGCTGACCAACTTCGACGATCTTTCCGCCGTAAATAGCGTAACGCCAGCAGTGATTAACGCGCTGAAAGAAAATTACAATTTGGGCGCGTTTGCCATTCGCAACGTCGAGATCGTAGGCCCCAAGGTAGGCAGCGAGCTAAGGCGCCAGGCGATTCTCGTTACCCTCTATGCTTTAGCAGGCATGCTGGTATATATTGCCTTCCGCTTCGAGTGGGTTTACGGGGCTGCGGCTGTCCTCGCGGTTTTTCACGACGTCTTAATTACCATTGGGTTTTTGTCGCTGCTGCATTTTGAAATTTCCCTTACGGTTATCGCGGCCATGCTGACTCTGGTTGGATATTCGATGAACGACACCATCGTGATTTTCGATCGCATCCGCGAGAACAACCGTTTGTTGCGGCGCGAATCGTTTGCTGACGTGGTGAATAAGTCCATCAACCAAACGCTCTCGCGGACCCTTTTGACCAGCGGATTGACGTTTCTCACCGTGCTGGTCTTGTTTTTGATGGGCGGGCAAGTGCTGCGCGCTTTCTCCTTTGCCTTAGTGGTCGGGATTGTGGTAGGAACGTACTCCAGTTTTGGCATCGCCGCACCGATGGTGGTCGCGTGGAATCGCTGGCGAGGTCAAGGTCGTCTTGCATCAAGTACCGGATCTGCAGCCGGTAAAACCCGCGCAAGTTCGGGCGCCCCAGGGCGTCTCGCGCCTGCCGGGAGGAGGTAGGAACCCATGTTTGACGAGATGGTGGTCTCGAGTCCCAATCCAAGTAAAACGAATAAGCCCTGGACCGTCGTACTGTCCATGATTTTCCAGGTGGCTTTTCTGGCGGTCTTAATCTTGATACCGCTAATCTATACCGAAGCGCTGCCGAAGACCATGATGGCAACCTTGCTGGTCGCGCCGCCGCCTCCACCGCCTCCACCACCACCTCCCATCGCGCAAGTTGTGCACGTGAAGCCGCAAGCGCACTTGATGGATGCCGGCAAACTGGTCACGCCGAAGGTCATACCGAAGGACATCAAGATTATTAAGGAAGACGCGCCAGACATGTCCGGCATGCAGGGTGGCGTCGTTGGCGGCGTCGCTGGCGGCCAGATGGGCGGCGTTATCGGCGGCGTCATTGGCGGCGTAGGCGCAGCGCCTCCCCCACCGAAGCCGACACAACAACGCATTCGCCAAGGTGGCCAGGTGCAGGCAGCCAAGTTGGTGAACAAGGTGCAGCCGCTGTATCCACCGCTGGCACGCCAGACGCGCATTTCCGGCACTGTAAGACTGCACGCCATCATCGCCAAGAATGGCTCGGTCGAACAGCTTGAAGTCATCTCCGGTCACCCGCTTTTGGTGCAGGCGGCGCTGGATGCCGTAAGGCAGTGGAAGTATCAGCCAACCACTTTGAACGGTGAAAACGTCGAAGTGGATACCACCATTGACGTGATTTTCTCTCTCAATCAGTA